>JAWLEU010000141.1:0-6577 GCA_041685965.1 Desulfosalsimonas sp. | reverse complement strand
TTGAGCAGCAATTACGGCGCTGAGGTCCACGTGCTTCACGTTTTGGAAGATATTATGCATCACGAGGGATGGTACGGAGAGTTCAAGGACGAACACATTGAAAAGCTTATGCAAAAGGCCGAGAAAAGGGTAAAGAAGCGCCTGGACCAGATATGCGAGAATCACCTCGAAGGGTGCCCGCTTTATGTAAGGCACGTGGCTGTGGGCGATCCTGCAAAGGAAATATTAAAACTCATAGATTCTGAAAAAGTCGACCTGGTGATAATGGCAACACGTGGAGAAAGCGGAAATTTCGGCTTCGGCAGCGTGGCTGAAAAGGTAACAAAGAATTCCCCGGTCCCGGTGACAACGATTCCGACAGGCAGGCAGTAACCCCGAAATTTTGCCGGCCGTAAAATGGATATTGACATATTGTTTTTGCGGCAACATATTAGGGCTGATATAAAGTGGAGGATTGGTTTTCTTTCAACGTTATTGAACAAATGGAGGTCGGCATGGCAAAGGTGGTCATTGATACCGAGGAATGTGAAGGATGTGAAAGCTGCGTTGAACTCTGCCCCGAGGTTTTCGCATTTGATGAGGACACTGAGAAGGCTTACGTGATAAAGCCTGAAGGAGGTCCTGAAGACGAAATCCAGGAGGCAATGGATTCATGTCCAACTGAATGCATTTACTGGGAGGAATAAACTCCCGATAACGACAAAGAGGCCGGCCCGGCGCCGGCCTCTTTGCGTCTGTCGGCATTTTTCATCCCCGTTTTCCCATGGGCACAAACTCGCATTCTTCGGGGCCGCAGTATTCTCCGACGTATTGTGATGCCGGTCTGTAGAGCACCGGCTTGGGGGCGGCGCCTGCAAACTGTTCCTCGATTATGTGTGCGCACCAGCCCGACACCCGCGCAATCGCAAACACCGGTGTAAAAAGGTCAACCGGAATTCCCATGCTGTAATAAACGGTTGAGCTGTAAAAGTCCACGTTCGGGTAAATATCTGCCCCCTTGAGCCTTTTGAAAACCTCCTGGGTCTTTTTGCGCACCGCCTCGCTTAGTCCGTAATATCCCCTGTCCTCTGCGCGCTCCGCCATGCGCCGTGACATAACTTCAAGAATCCCGGCCCTGGGGTCACCGGTCTTGTAGACGGGATGGCCCATGCCCATTATTTTTTCACCCGCCTCCAGCCTGGATTCCACGTATTGATCCACTGCATCGGCTGATCCTATGTCAAAAAGCATCTGCATTACCCTTTCATTGGCGCCGCCGTGGAGCTCGCCTGACAGTGACCCCACTGCAGCCGCCACTGCCGCGTACATGTGTGCCCTGGTGGAGGCAACCTGCCTGGCTGAAAACGTGGATGCGTTAAATGCGTGCTCTGCATGCAGCACAAGGCAGGTGTCCATGAAGCGGCCCAGTTCCGGGTCCGGCTTTTTGCCGGTGATCATGTAGAGAAAGTTTTCAGCATGCCCCAGCCCGGGTTCAGGAGAAATCGGCTCAAGGCCGTTTCTTATCCTGTCCCAGGCAGCCATGACTGACGGGAACCTGGCAATCAGACGGATTGCCGCATCAGATGCCTTTTCCGCGGTAAGCATCCCTGCCTCGGGGTCATGGTTGGCAAGCATGGCAACGCAGCCTTGAAGGATGTCCATGGGGATGGACCCGGACGGCCGGGTCTTCATGGCGGTTATTATTTCAGGGGGCAGGGACTGTGCTTGAGCCAGCCGCTGTTTGAGGTCCGTTAGTTCCTCACTGTTGGGCAGGCTTTCGTGTAGAAGCAGATAGACCACTTCTTCGAAAGTCGCGTTTTCAGCAAGGTCCAATATGTTATACCCCCTGTAGACAAGCTTTGCATTCTGCCCGTCGACAAGACAGATCCGCGTGCTTGCCACAGGCACCCCGCGAAGGCCCGTGTTGATGATTTCATTTGTTTCCGTCATTTGCCTCTCCTTGATTTTTCATATTATTCACCGTAAAGGGCCCGTTTGAGTTCATTTTCGGGCAGGATATTTTCCTCCGCCGCAGCCTGTTCTATGGTCTTTTTGGTTTCATATGCATAATGAGCAAGTTTTGCGGCCCGGTCATAGCCTATATGCGGAACAAGTCCGGTTACAACAGCCAGGCTTTTTTCCAGGTTACTGCCGCATTTTTCCTCGTCTGCCTCGATTCCGGATACGCATTTTTCAGCAAGGGCATCCGCCGCGCCTGCAAGTATCCTGATGGACTCAGTGAGCTTGAATGCAATCAGGGGCAGCATGAGATTGAGTTCAAAATATCCGCCCTGGCCGGCAATTGTCACTGCAGAGTCGTTTCCTATAACATGTGTGCATGCCTGAATTGTTGTCTCACACATAACCGGGTTGACCTTGCCAGGCATTATGGAAGAGCCCGGAAGAAGCGCCGGCAGCCTGATTTCACCCAGCCCGCATCTGGGCCCTGAGGCCAGCCAGCGGATGTCGTTGGCTATCTTTGAAAGGCTTACGGCAACTGTTTTTACCGCGCCGGATGTTTCAACAGCAGTGTCGCAGGCTCCCTGTGCCTCGAAATGATTCGAGGCCTCGTAGAAATCAAAGCCGGTTTCACCCGCGATTGTTGCGATAACTTTTTGCGCGAATTCAGGATGCGCGTTTAAGCCGGTTCCAACGGCCGTGCCTCCGAGCGCGAGCCTGAGCAGCCTTTGTACTGCTGACTCCAGGCGGTCCTTTGCAAGGCGCATCTGCTCGGCGTACCCGGAAAATTCCTGGCCCAGGGTCATGACCACTGCGTCCTGGAGATGGGTTCTGGCAATTTTTTTTATATGTCTGAATTCCTTTGATTTTTTTTCAAGTTCAGCCTCCAGGCGGCCCAGAGCGGGTATCAGTTTATGCCTTATTAATTCCAGTGCGGCCATGTGAATTGCAGACGGCATAACATCATTGGTTGACTGGCCGCGGTTTACTTGATCGTTGGGATGCACCGGTTCCCTGGTTTTTTTCTTGCCTGTTAGTATTTCGTTGGCACGGGTTGCGATCACCTCGTTTACGTTCATGTTGGTAGAGGTGCCGGATCCTGTCTGAAACACGTCAACCGGAAACTGGTCGTCAAGTCCGCCTGTGATCACTTCATCTGCAGCCTGTTTGATGGCATTTGCGTATTCGGGCGGGATCTGTCCCAATTGAGAGTTGACGCCCGCGGCCGCCTTTTTGATCCTTGCAATGGATCTTATAACTTCCTGCGGCATGTGCAGCCCGCTGATGCTGAAATGCTCAACAGCCCGGCTCGTGTGGGCACCGTAAAGGGCGTCTGCCTGTACCTGAACGGTGCCGAGGCTGTCGGTTTCCTCCCTGAAGCTCATGGCAAAAATTTTCCCGGTATGTGGTTTTTTGTTTTTGCGTCCCTGTACCGTAAAAAAAATATGGTCCCGCAGGCCGGGTTTGTCCAATTTAAATCAGAATTCAACTGTTTTTTGCTGCCTGAGCAATCATGTTAATATTTTAAATCATAAGTCCGTGTGATGTTAAAGTCGCGTCACATGCCTCCCTTACTACTTATAATAAAAGGAAGCAGCAATGAAAACTCCGGATTCTTTTCAGACCGTTTCCGAACTTTCCTACAATGAGCGCATCTACCGGTACTTCAGCCTGCCCGCGCTTGCAGCGTCCCTGGGCATCGAGCTTTCTGACATGCCTTTTTCCATAAGGATACTTCTGGAAAACCTGTTGCGCAACGAGGACGGCAGGCAGGTGACAGCCGGGCATATAGAGGAACTTGCGAGCTGGTCTGCAAAAAACGCCCCGGCGGGTGACATTCCCTACAAGCCCGCCAGGGTTCTTATGCAGGATTTCACCGGCGTGCCCTCGGTGGTTGACCTGGCTGCCATGCGCGATGCAATGTCGCGCCTGGGAGGAAATCCCGAGCGGATAAATCCCGACATCCCGGTCGAGCTGGTAATTGACCATTCAGTGCAGGTCGATAGTTTCGGCACTGTTTCTTCCCTGGGATTAAACGCTCAAAAGGAATTCGAGAGAAACAATGAACGCTATACGTTTTTAAAATGGGGGCAGAACAGCTTTGAAAATTTCGAGGTGGTGCCTCCCTCCACCGGGATATGCCACCAGGTGAATCTCGAATACCTGGCGCGCGTGGTCATGTGCACGGAAATTGACGGCCAGGGCCTGCTGTATCCTGATACCCTGGTCGGCCTGGATTCTCATACCACGATGATCAACGGCATCGGGGTGCTCGGATGGGGAGTGGGCGGAATAGAGGCCGAAGCAGTAATGCTAGGCCAGCCCTATTACATGCTCGCCCCTGAGGTTCTGGGCTTTGAACTCACCGGCAGACTCCGGGCCGGGGTGACCGCAACAGACCTGGTCCTCACTGTTACCCGAATGCTAAGGCAAAAAGGGGTCGTGGGAAAATTCATCGAGTTTTTCGGAGACGGCCTGGCCGGCCTTACCCTTCCTGACAGGGCCACAATCGCAAACATGACCCCGGAATTCGGGGCCACCACCACATATTTTCCCGTGGATGACGAAACCCTGAACTACCTTGCTTTCACCGGAAGATCCCTGGAGCAGGTTCGGCTGGCAGAGGCGTACCTCAAGGCCCAGAACCTGTTTTTCACAGGTGATTCGGGGTCCCCGGTGTTTTCAGACACCCTTAGCCTTGATCTCGGTTCCGTGGAGCCCAGCCTTGCCGGCCCCAGGCGGCCCCATGACCGGATTTCGGTGTCAGATATGAAAAAACAGTTCCAAAAGGATTTCCGCGAGACGTTTGCCGGGGAAGCCAGGCCTGAAAAAGACCCGAGATGGGAGTCAGAGGGCGGGGCGGTGGTCGACGACCCGGATTCGGACAGGCAGATGGTTCACCGCAAACCTTTTGACGAAAAAGGTGTTGCCGTAAAAAGACCTTATCAGAGTTTTTTCCTGGATCACGGCTCGGTTGTGATAGCAGCCATAACCAGCTGCACCAATACTTCAAACCCTTCGGTTCTTATCGGGGCGGGCCTTATGGCAAAAAAGGCGGTGGAGCAGGGCCTGCAGGTCCGGCCGTGGGTGAAGACCAGCCTGGCACCGGGCTCCAGGGTTGTAACGGATTATCTTGAATCCTCAGGCCTGATGCCTTACCTGGAGGCCCTTCGGTTTCACGTGGCCGCCTATGGATGCACCACATGCATAGGCAACAGCGGGCCGCTGCAGTCTGACGTATCAGAGGCCATAAAAGACCAGGACCTGGTGGTGGCCTCTGTGCTGAGCGGGAACCGCAATTACGAAGGCCGGATCAACCCCCTGACACGAGCCAATTACCTGGCATCCCCCATGCTGGTGGTGGCCTATGCCCTTGCAGGCACAGTGAACATAGACCTGGAAACAGATCCCCTGGGTCACAACGGAAACAACGAGCCTGTTTATCTGAGAGACATCTGGCCCGGCGGAGAGGAGATCCAGGAGATGCACCAATATTTGCGGCCGGAAATGTTTTCTTCGCAATACGGAAATGTTTATGAAGGAGATGAGAACTGGAAAAAGGTAAAGGTTTCAGACAGCAGGCAGTACCAGTGGCAGCCTGAGTCCACCTATATCAAGGAGCCTCCTTTTTTCCGGCAGACCGGCCCTGTGCCTCCTGATCCGGAAGATATAGAATCCGCAAGGGTGCTGGCCCTGCTCGGCGACACAATAACCACTGACCATATATCCCCCGCAGGGGCGATACCTGACGACAGCCCCGCAGCAGACTATCTGCGCGAACAGGGAGTGGAGAAAAAGGACTTCAACTCGTTCGGCTCCCGAAGGGGTAATCACGAGGTTATGGTTCGCGGTACATTCGGAAACGTGCGGCTGGACAATCTTTTGGTCCCGGATGTTGAGGGAGGATGGACCATGCATTTTCCCTCGAAAGAAATTATTTCCGTATATGATGCTGCAATGCGCTATCAGCAGGAAAACACCCCTTTGCTAGTGATTGCCGGCAAAGAATACGGTTCCGGCAGTTCAAGGGACTGGGCTGCAAAGGGCACATTGCTGCTCGGTGTCAGGGCCGTGATAGCAGAGAGTTTTGAAAGAATTCACAGGAGCAATCTGGTGGCCATGGGTGTTTTGCCGCTGCAGTTTGCACAGGGGGAAAACGCTGCATCGCTGGGCATCACCGGCGAGGAGGTTTATTCTGTGCGGGGCATAGCAGGGCTGGAATCTCCCGGCCAGAGGCTCGCGGTTGAATTTGACTCCGGCGGCGGTACAGGGCAGTTTGAAGTCCTGGCACGCCTGGATTCTGAAATGGAGATTGAATACTACCTCCACGGCGGCATACTTCCTTATGTGCTGCGGCAGATGCTTGAGCACTGAAGTATTGATGGCAAAGTAAAAAGTCCAATATCTGCGTTGCGCTGTATCCCTGCGGGATTTCACGTACGATTAAGTACGCCGCATTCCTCGAAAATCTTTTTTGCCCTCTAACGAAATTGCACTTTGCTGCCCTGACGGCGGTGCGGAAAATGGGGTTTCCGAGCGGAAATCGAGGCTCCGGGAGGCTCCTGGAGCGAGGAAACTCCTTTTTCGCACCGCCGATCAGCCAGGGTGTCTATGGATTTCCTTATCGAAATCGGGATCG
>JAWLEU010000140.1:0-6613 GCA_041685965.1 Desulfosalsimonas sp. | reverse complement strand
GAAATCCACGGGGCTCACGGATATTTGATAAACGAATTTTTATCAGCGTATTCCAATCAGCGCACTGATGATTACGGGGGGCAAACGGAAAACCGGTTTGCTTTCGCAAGGGAAATTATCCGGGCGGTAAAAACGGTAATCACAGACGATATGATCCTTACTTTCAGGATTTCCAACTGGGGTGTGGCTGACACCGAGGTTTCTCTTTTTGACAGCCCCGAATGGCAGCAGATAATCAAACTGCTCGATGACGAGCCCCTTGACGCCATATCTGTTTCAACTCTTGATTACGCGGAAAAAGCCTTTGACACGGAAATGAACATGGCGCAGCTCACCAGGCAGAACACCGACAAGCCACTGATTATCTGCGGAAACATATACGACAGGAAAACTGCGGATGATGCTGTTTCTGATGCGGATCTTATACTTTCGGGCAAATCGCTTCTGCTAAACCCCCAATGGGTAAAAGACATCAGGGACAACAAGCCCTTGACCCCCCGGACGCCAAAGGAAGCAGGAGTTGCATATACCGATTCCTTAGTGCTCTGATTCGTAAGTTTGGTGACGTATTCTCTTGGTCCTATCAAACCAATGAAGAAGGCTTTAACTTAATAAATCCGAAATTCGAATATCGAAATTCGAAACAAATTCAAAATTCCAATAAAGACATAATGTCCGAAACATAGAGAAAACTCCTCTGCTGGCTCAATTCAATTGGGTGAGTTCCGCTGGTTTTGTTTTATATTTTGGTCATTCGTGCTTGTTTCGTGCTTCGTGCTTCGAATTTCGGATTTTTCAGCGTCGCTTCAGATCCCAATAGCGAGCCCGCTGTCGGGATTGTAATGTCACTGTATTTATGGCCGCGTGTACTTAGGAAAAGTTCATCGCCAAAACCCTGATTCAAATAATCACAGTGCAGTGTGCATAAACATCACACCATGGTTAGCATTAAGTGATGAAAGCAGTTATTTTGTGGTCCCAGAAATTTAAAGGAGGTGAATCATGAGTCTGCAGGAAAAACTCGACGCCCAGAGACAGGAGCTCGAATCAGCGGCGCCCAAAGCAGCCGTGGAAGTGATGCACAAGGCCACCGAGGAATTGGAGAAATCAGGAATTGCCGACAGGGCCAAAAAAGTCGGCGACACAGCCCCGGATTTTTCCTTAAAAAATTACAAAGGCGAGACAGTGAGCCTTTCGCAGAAACTCAAACAGGGCCCGGTGGTTTTAGGATTTTACCGCGGCGGCTGGTGACCGTTCTGCAATCTTGAGCTGGAAGCTCTTGAAGCAGCCCAAAAGCAGATAAAAGACCTGGGAGCCTCGCTTATCATGATTTCGCCGCAGAACGCGGAAGCCTCTAGACAGTTTGCGGAGAAAAAAGGGCTCACAATGGAACTGCTCGTTGATTCGGGGAATCAGGCGGCCAAAAAATACGGCCTGGTATACACGGTACCGGAGGATCTGCAAAAAGTGTATCAGCAGTTCGGCATCCACGTGGACAAAAACAATGCAGACGGGTCATGGGATCTTCCCGTGTCCTCCCGCTATATCCTGGATACTGACTCAAAGATCCGCTATGCGCAGGTAAGCCCCGACTACACGGTCCGCCCGGATCCATCCCATACCATTGATGCCTTAAAAGACATGCAGTCTTAAAAAAGATATAACAGGTGCCAGGTCCGTAGCCCATGCCAAACAAAAGGGAAATAAATCCTGACAACAATGCCCTCCGGCTCCGAAAGCCCCCGTGGATAAGGGTTGCTGCGCCCGGGGGCCGGAATTACGAAATCTTACGCAGCATGAAGGCAGATTCCGGGCTGCACACCGTGTGTGAATCCGCGCTTTGTCCCAATATCTCCGAATGCTGGAATGCAGGGCATGCAACTTTCATGATCATGGGCGACGGCTGCACCCGTAACTGCAGATTCTGCGGGGTGGGCAGCACCCCTGAGCCCCTTTCCGGTTATGAACCCGCACTCGTGGCAGAAGCCATAGTATCCATGGGTCTTGATCATGCGGTTGTGACATCTGTAACCCGCGATGATCTTGCCGACGGCGGGGCTGGCCATTTCGCAGCCACCATCAGGGAAATAAGAAAAAAATGCCCTTCTGCCGGCATAGAAGTGCTGGTGCCTGATTTCAAAGGAAACCGTTCTGCCCTGGAAACAGTGCTTGGGGCAGGGCCTGATATTTTAGGCCACAACATTGAAACAGTACCGCGACTTTACCCGGAAGTACGGCCGCAGGCCAATTACAGGCAGTCCTTGTCGCTGCTTTCTGCAGTAAAGGAAAAAAAGCCGTCATGCGTTACAAAGTCCGGCTTTATGATGGGGCTGGGCGAAACCATTGACGAAATCCGCCAAACAATAAGGGAAATAAAAGCTGCAGGAGTACAGATGCTTACCATAGGCCAGTATCTTAAACCCGGGCCTGCAAACATAGAGGTGAAAGACTACGTTTTGCCTGAAACCTTTGCACAGCTAAAATCCTTTGCACTGGATACCGGCTTTGCAGCCGTGGAATCCGGCCCCCTGGTTCGCAGTTCCTACGGGGCGGCCCGGCAGGCAAGAGCCCTTGGAATAGTGCCGAAAAACAGGGATGACGGGTAAAAACAGGGAGGGAAAAGGATTGCGGACCCGTTCTCTCACGATTGCCTATCCATTATTATCCGACAGGAGAAACGAAAGCCAATGACCTATCAAGGCCCATGGAGTGCAGAATATATTGAAGGCCAATACAGGCTGTGGAAGCAGAATCCCGATTCAGTGGACAAGGACTGGCAGTTTTTTTTCCAGGGCTTTGAACTGGGGCTTACGGAAAAACCCGTATCTGCCGGGCAGGAATGCGAGCCCTGCGACGAGGAATCTGTCCGCAAGCAGTCAAAAGTCGAGGCCCTGATCTACAGGTACCGTGATATCGGGCACCTGCTTTCATGCCTTGATCCCCTGGAAGCATGTCCCACGGATCATCCCTTGTTAAACCCCGGGTCCTTCGGCCTGGATGAAAAAGACATGGATCGAAGGTTTTACGTGCCGGGCCTGCCGGAAAACATGACCAGGCAGATGACCCTGCGCGAGCTTGTGGCTCATCTGCGCCGGACCTACTGCAGGTCAGTTGGGGTGGAATACATGCACATGCAGGATCCGGAAGAACGCAGGTGGCTGCGGCAGCGCATGGAGTCAGAGCAAAATATGCCCGCATTTTCCGGTGACGAAAAAATCCGGATTCTGCGAAAACTCACTGAGGCCTCCGGGTTTGAACAGTTCATCCACAGAAAATATCTGGGCCAGAAACGTTTCAGCGCCGAAGGCGCCGAAGTTATCATCCCCATTATAGATACCCTTTTCAGCCACGCGGCCTACGTCCACGGATGCGAAAATATCGTTCTCGGAATGACCCACAGGGGAAGATTAAATGTCCAGACCAATGTACTGGACAAGCCCTATACAGACATAATCCGGGAGTTCGAAAGCCATCACAACCCCGAAGCCGAGGTCGGGGCAGGTGATGTCAAGTACCACAAGGGCTTTCAAGGGAAAATCACCACATCAGGCGGCAAAGAGCTTGACGTCATAATGGCTGATAACCCCAGTCACCTGGAATCGATCAATCCAGTGGTGGAAGGAATGGCAAGGGCAAGGCTCGATGCTGCCGGCAATAAAGACACTGCCCGTGTCATGCCGCTGCTTCTGCACGGTGACGCTGCATTTTCCGGCCAGGGCATCACTGCTGAAACACTTAACATGTCACAGCTCGACGGATATTTCACAGGCGGCACGGTGCACATAATAGTCAACAACCAGATCGGATACACAGCCCTGCCCGAGGACCTGCGTTCCACCCGTTATGCCACCGACATCGCCAAAAGCCTTATGGTCCCCATATTCCACGTGCACGGTGAAAACCCCGAGGCCGCCGTGCATGTCGTGAAACTGGCCTGCGACTACAGGATGACCTACGGCAAGGACGTTGTCATTGACGTGGTATGTTATCGCAGGCACGGTCACAATGAAGGAGATGAGCCCTATTTTACCCAGCCCCTTATGTATGAACGGATCAAAAGCCGGCCGCCGCTGGACCAGCTTTACGCAAAACAGCTCGAAGAAGAACAGGTAATCGACCGGGATTCCGTCACCGCCATGGGCGAGCAGACCAGGCAGCATCTCCAGGATTCCTATGAAAAGGTGCAGCAGGAAAAACCCGGACAGGAATCCGCAGAAACGTCAGCCTCTGAGCATCCCCCCACCAGAAAGCCGGAAAGCATTCCGAAAAAGCGGGAAAAACAACATCCCGGTGTGGACACCAGCATGAGTGCTTCCTTGCTAAGGGACCTGGCTGAAAAGATAAACTCGGTTCCCGAGGGTTTTCAGGTACACAAGAAGCTTGAAAAACTCCTTGAAAAGCGCCTGGAAGCTGTAAAAAACGGCAAGGGGATAGACTGGAGCAATGCTGAGTCTCTTGCTTTTGCCGCAATTGTAAACCAGGGCACACCTGTGCGGCTTTCAGGACAGGACAGCCAGCGCGGCACTTTCAGCCAGCGCCACAGCGTTTTGTTTGACACCTCCAGCAATGAAGAGTACGTGCCGTTAAACCGCGCTGCAAAGGGCAAAGGTTCGTTTGAATCCATCAACAGCCTGCTCTCGGAGGCGGGAGTACTGGGTTTTGAATACGGTTATTCATTGGTACGCAAAGAAGGCCTGACCCTGTGGGAGGCCCAGTTCGGCGATTTTGTCAACAACGCGCAGGCTGTCATTGACCTTTATATTGCCAGCGGGGAGTCCAAGTGGGGATGCAAAAGCGGCCTTGTCCTTTTGCTGCCTCACGGCTATGAAGGCCAGGGACCGGATCATTCAAGCAGCCGCGTGGAAAGATTTCTGCAGCTTGCAGCAGATGAAAATTTCTTTGTCTGCAATCCAAGCACCCCGGCACAGTATTATCATCTTCTGCGGCGCCAGGCAGCAGACAGTATATTGAAGCCGCTTATCATACTTTCCCCAAAGAGCCTTCTGCGCCATCCCGCTGCTGTCTCCTCCATAGACGAACTTGCAAAGGGAAAATTCTTCGAAGTAATCAATGACCCCGAGCCGGTCAAGAATCCTGACCAGGTGGTTTTCGTATCAGGAAAACTTTATTATGACCTGCTTGAAGCCCGCAGTGAAAGAGGTATAAAAAACACGGCAATAGTAAGGGTGGAACAACTTTATCCTTTTCCCGCACAGCAGCTCGATTCAGTGATCAAGGGCTACAAAAAGAGCAAAAAATGGGTGTGGGCTCAGGAGGAGCCTGCAAACATGGGAGCCTGGAACTATATCCGTCCCCTTTTTGAAAAGAATTTTTCCCTGACCCTTGAATATACAGGCAGGAAAGCTTCTGCAAGCACGGCCACCGGGTATAATCACGTCCATAAACAACAGCAGCAGCAGATAATTGACATGGTAATGGGGGGTAAATAACCCGTGAAATCCGGTGATGAATTAATAATGATTTAATAATTCTCAAAGTTTCTTAAGGAGAATCCATGAAAGTCGATATCAAGGTGCCTGAGGTCGGTGAATCCGTAAAAGAAGCCATGCTGACCGAATGGTTCAAATCAGACGGCGACAGGGTGGAAAAAGACGAGCCGATTTTCGTCCTGGAAACAGACAAGGTAACCCTTGAGGTGCCTGCGGATGAAAGCGGCACACTGGAAATTCTCGTCCAGGCCGGCGCAACCGTTGAAGTAGGAACAGTTGTGGGAAAAATAGACGCCGAAGCCGCAAAGGAGCAGGACAGGGAAAAACCACCTGAAGAGCCTGCGGCCGCAGAAGAAAAAGAGCCCGCGGCAAAACCCGGGCCTGAACCCGAACCGGTGCCGAAACCGGAAGCCAGGCCTGAACCCGAACCCGCTGAAACCGCCGGGCCCCAAAAGGCCGCGGACCCTGAACAGGCAGAAATCATGCCGCCTTCGGTGCGCCGGCTTGTAAGCGAAAAGGGCGTGGATGTTTCAAAAATCAGCGGGACCGGACCCAACGGCAGGATCACCAAGGGTGACGTGATTTCTTACCTTGAGTCCGGCACTGCGGAAACTTCAGCCAAACAGGAGCAAAAGACCCCGCAGCCCGCGGATACCGAAGAAGCCGTGCAGAAAAAAGAACCTGCCGCACAAAAAACCGGCGATGAAGAAGTAACGCGCATCCCCATGTCCCCCATACGCAAGCGCATTGCCTCCCACCTGCTCGATGCCAAACAGAACACGGCCATGCTGACCACATTTAACGAAATCGATATGAGCAGGATTAAAACCATCCGCGAGCAGTTCAAGGACACATTTTACAGCACCCACGGCGTTCGCCTGGGGTTCATGTCATCCTTTGTAAAAGCCGTGGTATCGGCGCTTAAGGAATTACCGGAAATCAACGCCCGCATAGAAGGAAACGAGATCGTCTACCACCATTACTATCACATAGGCATTGCCATAGGCGCCAAAAAAGGGCTGGTGGTTCCGGTGATCAGGCATGCCGACAGGCTGGGGTTTGCGGAAATCGAGAAAGCGATAGTTGATTTTGCCAAGCGTGTGGAGCAAAACCGCATCACCCTTTCGGAACTCGAAGGCGGCACTTTTTCCATAACCAACGGC
>JAWLEU010000139.1:0-6621 GCA_041685965.1 Desulfosalsimonas sp. | reverse complement strand
GTACTGGTTATAAGCGCACTGTCCGCGCTTCTTTTTTACTGGCGGATCCTGCCGCGAGTTGTCAGCGGGTTTTCATGGCTTCTTGAAAAAACCATGCGCCTGGGAGGCGCGGAAGGGCTTGGCATATCTGCAAACATTTTCGTGGGCATGGTGGAAGCCCCCCTTTTTATAAGGCCTTATATATCCCAAATGAGCCGCAGCGAGATCTTTACACTTATGACAAGCGGAATGGCCACAATTGCCGGCACTGTAATGGTGGTCTATGCAGGGATTTTACAGGACATAATACCCAACGTAATGGGCCATATCCTTACTGCTTCCATACTCAGCGCCCCTGCTGCAGTGGTGATTTCAAAGATAATGGTTCCCGGGACCCAAGGGTTGACAAGCGCGGAATTAAAAGCACCGGAACAGGCCCACGGATCCATGGACGCAATTACCAGGGGCGCTTTTCAGGGAATGGATCTGCTGCTCAATATTATTGCAATGATAATCGTTCTGGTGGCCCTTGTGAACCTGGTCAATCTTATGCTCGGTCTCTTGCCTGTTATCTGGGGAGAACCGCTTACGCTGCAGCGAATCCTCGGGTGGCTGTTGTCGCCTGTGGTATGGATTATGGGGGTTCCCTGGTCAGAGGCCCATACAGCCGGATCTCTGTTGGGTACCAAAACCGTTCTGAACGAACTTATCGCATACGTGGAAATGAGCAACCTGCCTGCTGAAGCCCTGAGCTCTAAATCCCTTCTGATAATGTCTTACGCTCTTTGCGGTTTTGCAAACCCCGGCAGCCTCGGGATTATGATAGGAGGCCTGGGCGGTATTGCTCCGGAGAGGCGGGGCGAAATCGTGTCCCTGGGCTTCCGCTCTATTGTGGCAGGCACAATTGCGGCATGCATGACAGCAACTCTGGCCGGAATAATGGGATAGGTCCTGATTGAAAGCGCACGCCGGGGGTCTTGCAAATATACCGAAATAATTTGACAATCTTTTAATGATGCATATTGTGATACAAAGGGTTAAGAAAATTCAACGCACCTGAAGCGGATTTCTGTACTGCTCCGAGTGTAAAACACCATAGTGCCGGATTCTGAAGCTGTTTTTGGAGTATATGCAGGTTTAGCGGAAATAAATCCGAATTGTTTCCGCAGTAAGTATATAACTGGATATACATCAAATCATAAATGCAGAGGAGGGTGGCACAATGGCTGTAAATTTCAAAGAATGGCGGGATCTGATGCCTAAAAGGACCATGGCTGAAAAGGTCCTTGGTCAGGCATTGAAATATCTGGGCAAAGATACGGACAAAAACGCAAAGTACGTATTAAAGGCCGTGGACCATATTGCCAGCGGCGAGAAACAGGAAATGGTGCGCCAGTGGTTTCATCACTGGATGCGCGAAGATGGTCCGGGCCGCCAGTTTTTACACAGGGTTGTGCAGAATACTCATCCAAGGGTAAGGGAGCGTTACGTGGCCAGAATGGTGGCCAGCATGTTTTTCCGGGACCCTGACGCTCCCAGGAAGGCGGAACAGAAATTCGGTATAAAGCCTCCGCCGACAATGCTTATCTCACCGACCATGCGCTGCAATTATCGCTGTGAAGGCTGTTACGCAGGCAGCTACGAGCGCAAAGACGACATGGATCCGGAGGTCTTCGACCGCCTGCTTTCCGAGGCAGAGGAAATGGGGATAAATTTTATCACCATCCTCGGAGGGGAACCCTTTATTTACCCCCATCTGCTGGAAGTTCTTGAAAAACACCCAAAACCATTTTACCAGATTTATACCAACGCATCCCTGATAGATGAAAAGACGGCTGAAAAGCTGGTTGAGCTCGGCAATGTGGCCCCTCAGATCAGTATAAACGGACCCGGTGAATATACTGACTCGGTGAGGGGCAAGGGATCTTTTGACGCATGCGTGAGTGCCATGGACCGGCTTTACGAGGCGGGATGCGCATTCGGGTTTTCTTCGCTTGTTACCAGAAAAAACATGGATGTGATCTGTACGGATGAATGGATTGATTTTCTCATAGAAAAAGGCGCGCTCTACGGTTGGTGGTTCATGTTCATGCCTGTGGGCAACAACCCGGAAATGGAGTTGATGCCCAAGCCCGAGCAGCGTGACCAGATGCGGCGCTTCCAGAACTATGTAAGGGAAAACAAGCCGATTCTTCTGGTTGACTTCTGGAACGACGGTGTTCTTTCCGGCGGATGCATTGCCGGAGGGCGCCTTTATTTCCACATCAACCACAGGGGAGACGTGGAACCCTGCATTTTCTGCCATTTTGCAACAGACAACATTCATGAAAAAAGCCTGCTCGAGGCTCTGAATTCTCCGTTTTTCCGTGGAATCCGCTCAGAGCAGCCTTTTTGCTACAATACGCTTCGGCCCTGCCCCATGATAGATCATCCGCAGACCATGTGGCGTATTATTCAGGAACACGGAGCAGAACCGACGCATGAGGGTGCGGAAACCATGTTCACGGAGCTTGCGCCTGAGATGAAGCAATACGCCGATGGTGTAAGGCGGGTAATGGACAATGTATGGGAAAAAGACGGATACAGGGACTGGGCTCCCAGGTGGATGCATCACTGCGGCCTTGTTGCTGAACAAATCGAGCGCAGAAGACGCGAGTTCGAAGAAAACAGTCAGGAACACGACTTTGAGCAGGAGGTTGCCGCTGCGTCAAAGAAGGCTTAAACCCCTTTAAATCCGGGGGTTTTAAATTTGTTTTCAAATACCCTTCCTTTCGGGGAAGGGTATTTTTGTGTTTGATTCAGTATTGAGATACATGCGGAGTTCTGGTATATTTTTGTTTTGCGCAAATGCGCAGATTGTGGGCCGGCAGTATTGCGGTTTTTTTGTGCGCCGGCTGCAGCTCAAAGGGGCGTAATTATAAAAAAGCAGAGGCGTGCGGTTTGACTGATAAAAGGCCTGTTATAGGAATTACAATGGGAGATCCGGTGGGGGTGGGACCGGAGATCATCTGCATGGCGCTTTCCGGTACCGCGATCCATGACCGTGTCAGGCCACTGGTGCTCGGAGATCATGGCATTATCCGGACCGCGGCGGGGATTGCGGGCAGCCGCGCTGAGATCCGCGTTGTTGAGCAGCCGGAAACGGCTGATTACAGTCCCGGCGTAATAAATGTGCTCGGTTTGTCAGAATTGGATACGTCAACCCACAGGTGGGGGCGGCCCGACAGAAATACAGGGCGGGCAATGCTTGACTATATCGAAAAGGGCATAGACATGGCAATGGCAGGTGAGATTTCCGGGCTTGCCACGTGCCCGATCAACAAGGCGGCAATGAAGCTGGCAGGAGGCGTATATCCCGGCCATACGGAAATCCTGGCCCGCAGGACTGGCACTGAGAAGTATGCCATGATGATGGCGGGAAATCGCCTGAGAGTGGTGCTGACAACTATTCACGCCCCCTTGAGATCCGTGCCTGATTTAATTGACGAAGCCGGGATTGAAACCACAATACGGCTGACAGACCAGAGCCTTAAGGCAAGGTTCGGCATAAAAGAGCCAAGGGTGGCAGTGGCAGGATTAAATCCCCATGCAGGCGAAGATGAGATGTTTGGCAACGAGGAAACCCGGGTCATACGGCCTGCAATTGCAAGAGCCGTATCTGCGGGCATAAACGCTTCCGGCCCGCATCCGCCGGATACTGTTTTTTATCACTCCGCGCGCGGCGCATACGACGCTGTGGTATGCATGTATCACGACCAGGCCCTGATTCCTTTTAAAATGCTTCATTTCAGCGACGGGGTAAACACCACTTTGGGTCTGCCCATTGTCAGGACCTCCGTGGATCACGGTACTGCCTATGACATCGCGGGGCAGGGTGTGGCTGATCCGGGCAGTCTTGCCGCAGCAATTGAAATGGCAGCAGAGCACGCCCGCCGCATGAGAGCCGATGGCTGAAAATCCAGAGTTTCCCGCCATGAGCCTGAATTCCGATAAAATCATAATCAGGGGAGCACGCCAGCATAACCTGAAAAATATCGACGTGGAGCTGCCTCGTAATAAACTCATAGTTATTACGGGACTTTCAGGTTCGGGAAAATCCACCCTGGCATTTGACACTTTGTATGCTGAGGGCCAGAGAAGGTACGTGGAGTCATTGTCCACCTACGCCCGCCAGTTTTTGGAGCGCATGGAAAAGCCTGACGTGGATCATATCCAGGGACTGTCTCCCGCCATTGCAATCGAGCAGCAAAGCGTCTCCCACAACCCGCGGTCCACAGTCGGTACCGTCACTGAAATTTACGACTACCTGAGGCTCCTTTTCGCCAGGGCGGGCACGCCGCATTGTTACAGCTGCGGACGGCCGATTTCATCTCAGTCAATAGACCAGATAGTGGACCGTGTAATGGCGATGCCCGAAGGCACCCGGATCATAATCCTTGCCCCCCTGGTCACCGGCGAGAAGGGCACCCATGAAAGGCTTCTTGCCTGGCTTAAAAAGGAGGGGTTCGCCCGGGTAAAGGTGGACGGGGAGATACGTGAGCTTGAAAGCGTTGGAAAGCTTGCAAAGACCCGCAGGCACACAATCAAAGTGGTTGTGGACCGGCTGGTGGTAAAAGAAAGCATGCGCAACCGTCTTGCTGATTCCCTGGAGCTTGCCCTTTCTCACTCCGAGGGATTTGCTGAAGTTGAAACCGCGTATCAAAAGGAGGCTGAGCCGCTTTTATTCAGTGAAAATGCTGCATGCGTTCATTGCGGCATAAGTTATCCCGAACTTACTCCGGCTTCTTTTTCGTTTAACTCTCCCCAGGGCGCGTGCCAGAAATGCGACGGCCTGGGCACGACCATGGAAATTGACCCGGAACTCGTTATTGCCGATCCCGGTCTTTCGCTTCGCGAGGGCGCAGTTCGTCCCTGGGCCAACCGCAATTCGGTTCAGTTCGCGGAGTTTCTCGATGCCCTGACCCGGCATTACGGTGCTGATATCTATACCCCGTACAGGGATCTGCCCGAAAATTTCCGCAGGGTACTGCTCTACGGCTCGGGAGACGAGGAAATCCCTTTTTCAATGAGCCGCGGCAGCCGGAGGGTGGATTTCACCCGCCCGTTTGAGGGGGTTATTCCGAACCTGAGAAGGCGCTACATGGAAACAGACTCCAGCGCATCCCGCGAGGATATAAGGCAGTATATGAATTTCAAGCCGTGCCCCGAATGCGGGGGCAGCCGGCTGAATCATATCAGCCGCTCGGTGCAGGTAAACGGAATTACCCTGCCTGAAGTTACGGCACTCTCAGTGGAGCGCGCGCAGTTTTTTTTCAGCACCCTGGAGCTCGAAGGCAAGAAGGCGAAGATCGCGGAAAGAATCCTGAAAGAGATTCGCGACCGTCTCGGTTTCCTGCAGAACGTTGGTCTTTCATATCTTACCCTTGACCGTTCGGCGGGAACTCTTTCCGGAGGGGAGGGCCAGAGAATCCGCCTGGCCACCCAGATCGGCTCCAGGCTCACAGGGGTGCTCTACGTTCTCGATGAGCCCAGCATAGGACTTCACCAGAGAGATAACAGGCGCCTTCTGCAGACCCTTTACCAGCTTCGGGATCTCGGAAATACCGTACTGGTAGTGGAGCATGACGAGGAAACAATCCGAAGCGCCGATTACGTGGTGGACATGGGTCCCGAAGCAGGGGTAAGGGGCGGTTACCTGGTTTTTGCGGGTCCGCCCGAAAAGCTCGAAGATTCCGAGGATTCGCTTACAGGGCAGTATCTGTCCGGAAGAAAAAAAATAGAGATTCCTGACAGGCGGCGTACTGCGGGAGACGAAAGGTTTGTCATCAAGGGCGCAGGGCAGAACAACCTAAAGGATATAGAGGTTGCCTTTCCCCTGGGCTGCTTTGTGTGCCTGACCGGTGTGTCGGGTTCAGGCAAATCAACCCTGGTGATAGAGACCCTTTATCGGGTGCTTGCCCGCAGGATCTACAAATCCGTGACGCCTCCGGGAAAATACGATTCAGTGGATGGCTGGCAGTACATTGACAAGGTCATAAACATAAACCAGTCTCCCATCGGCCGCACGCCCAGGTCCAATCCCGGTACCTACACCGGCGTGTTTTCATTTATCAGGGAGCTGTTTGCCAGGACTCCCGAGGCCAGGATGCGGGGCTACAAGCCGGGCAGGTTTTCATTCAACATCCGCGGCGGAAGATGCGAGGCGTGCAGCGGCGACGGAATAATCAAGATAGAAATGCACTTTCTGCCGGATATTTTCGTATACTGCGATGTGTGCCAGGGAAAGCGGTATAACAGAGAGACCCTGGAAATAAGGTACAAAGGAAAAAACATCGCAGAAGTGCTTGATATGACGGTAAACCAGGCAATGCAGTTTTTCAGAAACATCGGCCATATAAGAACAAAACTCCAGACGCTTGTAGACGTGGGGCTCGGCTACATAAAACTCGGCCAGCCCGCAACAACCCTTTCAGGAGGCGAAGCCCAAAGGGTAAAGCTTTCCCGGGAGCTTGCCAGGCGTGATACCGGAAGGACTGTTTATATACTCGATGAACCCACAACCGGTCTGCACATGGAGGATATAAAGAGGCTGCTTTCTGTTTTAAACCGCCTTGTGGAAGCCGGAAATACAGTAATAGTGAT
>JAWLEU010000138.1:0-6640 GCA_041685965.1 Desulfosalsimonas sp. | reverse complement strand
CTCCCTGTTCCGGAACATTGCCTGTCAGGCATGCCTCAAATACCGAATGATCCTGCGGCATGACTCCGATAACCTCAAGTTTTTCTGCGGCAAGCTGCTGCCGGACTTTTTCCGAAATCTCTCCGGAAGGCGATTTATTTATTACTGCAGCAATTTTCTTGTCCATGGACGCAGCCATTTTCTTTATTTTGCCTGCAGTCTGCAGTGAATCAAACGAGGGCTCTACCACCACCAGGACTTTGTCAATGGCCTCGTCAATGCCGCGGCCGAAATGCTCAACCCCTGCTTCCATGTCAACTATGGCAATCTCGCCGGATTCCAGTTTGAGCTTTTTTAAAAATTCACGGCTCAAAACACCCATGGGGCAGGCACAACCTTCCATTGTCTGAAGTATTTTTCCGATACCCACAAGCATGAGACCGTTATGCCGCTGAATATAATCTGATTCAAAATCTCCTGTTTTAATTTCCTCCTGGTTCAGCACAGTTTGTCCCTTCATTTTTTCTTTGATCCCGGATTTACCGCCTGCCAGCTCCATTAATGGCACGGGCGGGTTTTTAAAACCGAGCATTCCGGCCAGGCCGGCATTTGAGTCATCCGCGTCAACAACCATAACAGAAAGGTTTTTCCGCAATGCCTGCTTTGCCAGCAAGGCAACCACAGTGCTTTTGCCGCTTCCGCCTTTTCCGCATACCGATATTTTCATATCCTAAAATTCCTCTTAGCAATTAGTTATTTACCTGCCGCACCTATGCAGATGCGTATAATCAAAACTACAGAATTGCTTTTTTAAAAAACAAATTATGAGCACGTTTGATTAGTATGGAAAGCCCCCTTACTGGCCGGGCTGCATTACTTACCCGGGCAGGGAGGAGTCTATGCTGCCGTCAGGCAGCATATTGTCAGGATGGGGCCTGCCGTTTTCCTCCATCTGGTAACGGACGCACTTAAGGTTTTGCCTGTTCCCCCTTTGCCGCTTGATATGGCAATCTTCAATGTTTCCTGCATTTTGTCTTTTATCTCCTGATGATATGCAGCGCCCCGGCAGGACAATTGTCTATACAAATGCCGCAGCCGGTGCACAGTTCGGGGTTTATTTCAGCAACATCGTTTACTGTTATCGCGCCGGTCGGGCAGACATCTGCGCAAATTCCGCATCCGGTGCATGCAGCTTCTTCCACTGCTACCTGGTAGTCCCGGGTCGCGGTATCTTCCATGGAAAGCTCGTTTATGCGCTTCTGTATGTCCGCGAGCTGTTCTCTCATCAGCCTTGCCTGCTCTTTAAGGGATTCAATTTCGTTTCCGGAGTTAGAAGTACCTGGCATTGCCTGGAAACCCTCCTCTCGAGCCGGTCCGGTTACGTGTGCTGCTCCGGCAGCCATGCCAACGTCTGCGTTCATGCCAGTGCTCCGGCATATGCCGCGCCCCGCACCACGTCCCATGCGCCGGCCGGGACGCATTCCCTGGCCAATACCCCGGCCCATACCGATAACTCGGCCTGCACCCCTGCCGGCACCTTCAGCCGACACCTGGCTCATGCCCTGTCCTGCGGGCGGGTTAGGGGCTGAGGCCATTCCGTAGTGCGAATCCACTGAAGCACTGTTTGTTTCGGAATACAAACCGTTTCTGTAATTTTCGACCGCCTGTTTCACTGAAATTCCACGTACGCCTGTGAGCATTTTCAGGCCTGTAGCCATTAACGCCTTAACAGCATTGGGGCCAAGTTTGCCTGTGAGCACGGCTGAGGCTCCTTTTTCAGCCACGGATCTGGCGGCCTGTCTGCCGGCGCCTCCGGTGGCATCAGCAGCATTATTGTCAAAAACCTCGTATTCCTGGGTTTTGGTATCTACGAATATGAAATATCTGCAGCGACCGAACCTGGGATCAACCTGCGAATCAAGATCCGGCCCTGTTGAAGTTACACACAGCATCATTTGAAGGCCTCCTTTTTATTTAATCTGATAATGAGAATCATTTTCAATACTGTGAAAAAATTTTTTTACACTTCCCTGCATTCTCTGCACACACCATAAAACCACATCAGGTGATCAAATATCTTAAAATCATGCTTGCTTTTCAATCTCCCCTTCACCCTGCTTAAAAACTCCTTTTCCTCCTCGCTTATATCGCTGTAATCGATTATTTTCCTGCATTTAAGGCAAACGAGATGATGATGGCGTCCATTTGCCCCAGGTTTGTCCACAAGCTCGAACCTGGATTTTCCTTCCCCGAATTCAAACTTCTGAACAATGCCGAGCTGTATCAAAAGTTCCAGGGTCCGGTAAACCGTGGTAAGACCGATTGACGGTTTCATCCGGTGGGCCTGGACATAAATCTCAGTGGCGGTCGGGTGTTCGTCTGAGTTGCGCAGGATTTCCAGGACCAGTTTCCTAGGTTCTGTGAGCCTGGAACCCGAATCCCTTAACCTGCGATACCACCATGGCTGTTCCTTCATCTGCCGTCCTCGCCTGCGGATTTCAATATTATATGCCAGCATCCATATTGAAAATGATTTTCATTTTTAATAGTAAGGTATGCTGCTCAGATGTCAAGGAGCAAATCCAGGCTGTTTGTGCAAGTCAGCTTTTTTAGTGCCACGGGGCCGAAAGCCAGGGCATAGGATCCCCTATAAAGCGTCCCAGCCTCCTTGTTGGCGAAGTTTTTCAGTGATTGCCTTAGCCTCTTCAATAAGTGCCATGGCATCCACTTTTCCGGTCTTGTTCATGGGAAATTGTTGATCAGAAGGCCAAAATTCTATGTGAATGGGGCGCTTGAAGGAGGCAATCCCTTTACAATAGTCATAAACCTCTTCGGAACTGATGGCTCTGCCGGGCTTGGGTCTGACAAAAGCAAAAACCCCATCCACATAAATATTATGTGGAACGCCCACCACCTGGGTTTCTGCTATATCCGGGTGCTGAGCCAAAAAGTCAGCCACTTCATCCGGGAAAACCAGATAGCCTTTTGGCTTGATGACAAACTTGCGCCGCCCGGAAAAAACAAGGGCCTTGTAAGTACCCATTTCTTTTAAATACCCCATATCCCCTGTGTAAAGGATGCCCTCTTTGGATATGGTTTCAGCAGTTGCTTCAGGATTGTTGTAATAACCTAAAAAGACAACATCGCCCTGGACGCATATTTCACCGGCCTCACCATCCGGGAGTTCCGCTCCGGCAGTTCCGTTTTCATTCATTTTTTCACGAATCGTGACCTTGGCAAGCTCGGGGTAAAACTGACCAACTTGACCGGCCATCTCCTCAACAGAAATCCCTCTGGGAGTGCATGTGAAATAGCCCGAACATTCCGTCATTCCCAGGGCAGTGCCAAATGTGGGCGACATTTTTGCCATTTCTTTTAAAAAAGCGGTATCCACGGCGCTCCCGCCGTATAGTGAATATCTGAGGCTGCTCAAATCATAATCTTTGTAATCGGGAAGGGCCCAGACCATTCTGAACATGGTGGGTACGCCGCCAAAAAATGTCGCCTTATACTTTTCCACAGCGGCCAGTGCTTTAGCTGGTTCAAAAATACTCAGAGTAATTATTGACCCGCCACAGAACCAAGCCGTCATAGGACCCTGGGCGGTGCCGGCGACATGACTGGTTGGCATTATGTTTAAAAATCGATAATCGCGGCCGTAAAGCCCTACACCCCGAGAGAAGACGGCATTATTTGTCATAATGCTTAAATGCGACATAAGCGCCGGCTTGGGTTCACCCGTAGTGCCCGTCGTAAAAATTATAAGGGCAGGATGTTGAGGGGAGAGGTTTTCATAATCGTTCAGCAGTTGCCGGGCATATGATTCTTTCTCGTTTAACGAATACAATTTCTTTTCATCAAAAAGCTCAGCAAAATTCTCCGCCCCTTCTATCATGTCATCGCCATTTTTGCTTGATGGCCATTGGACGATGTGCTGCACATACGGACAGTTCTTTTTAACCTCGGCAGCTATTTCCGAGAAATCGCGGATCGGGGTTTTGCCTAAACAGAAAAAGGCGTTTGCCTGAATTTTATCAAGGTCCCGGACAACTTCATGAGCCTGCTCCTTTACATCCAATGGGGAAATAATAGCCCCGAGCTTCAAGCATCCGTATATCAGCAGGTAGAATTCAGGCACGGCAAGAAACTGAGTTGCAACAATGTCTTCCTTTTGAATCCCCATGCTTTTTAAGCGTATTGCATACAGGTCGCTGAGGCGGTCAAATTCACGATAACTGATGGTTCTTCCTGTATCGGCGAATACAATACAGTCGTTATCCGGGGTTATATCCGCCCACCGCATGATATAATCCGGCAAAAGCGGCAGCTTCCATTGGTTGTTGAAATTCTTTTTTCTTAGTTGGGTTTCCATAACGCCTCCGCAAAATTGTAATGATGAATCAAGGTTAAGAAAATCCAGTGGATCAAGTCCGGCTTACACTTTAATTTCAAACCTTTATCTTTAATGAATGATATTAGAAAGCAAGCAATAAATCAGTTTTTACCCCATTGGTCAACGGTGTTTTTAAGATGTGTGTAGTGATCAAGTAAAACTGACATTTTTTTAAATGATTGGGTTCAAATCGATCTGACCATTCAAGTTATGGTTGGTTCCCCGAACCCTGTACAACACTATTGCCGGTGGAACCCCGGTTTATGAAAATTTTAGTGTTCCTTGCAGCATGCTTGCCCTTGCCCGCCAGCATTTTTTGTAATTGCCGCGTCGGACCTTGACTTTGACATTTTTCAAACCTTGCAAATCCGGGATACTGCGTTGAAACAGGCTGTAATTAAATTTGCACTTGAAAATACAGCCTCAGATTCTCCTTGACATAGCGAATATCATAAGAGATACAAAAACTTTTTTGTACAATAATTATGAGCATTATCTCAAAAAGAAAGGGCAGGCTCATGCGCGTTACAGATTTTTATGCAAGCAAGGCACCGGTTGTTTCCATGGAATTTTTCCCGCCCAGGGATGAGGTGGCTGCTGAAAAATTTGACAATATTGTAGATACCCTGGCAGACCGCAATCCTGATTACATGTGCGTTACCTTCGGGGCCGGCGGCTCCAACCGGGACGGTTCCTACCAGACGGTGAAAAAGCTCATCAAAGAAAAGCAGCTGCCCACGGTGGCCTATATTGCCGGATACGGGCTGGGGCCGGATGAAATCATTGAGGTGCTGGACAACTACAAGGCCCTTGGGGTGGAAACCATTTTTGTGATCCGCGGGGATAAGCCAAAAGACGAAAATTTTACCCCTCATCCGGAAAGCTTTGTCCATGCCTCGGATCTGATTGGTTTTATCAAAAACCGCTATGATTTCACCCTTGGATGTGCCGGTTATCCCGAAGGCCACCTGGAATGTGAAAGCCTGGACAAGGACATTGAATACCTCAAGCGCAAGCAGGAACAGGGTGCTGAGTACATCGTGGCTCAGTATTGCTACGACAACCGGTTTTTTTACGATTACACGGACAAATGCCGGGCCGCCGGGGTAACCATCCCCATTATTCCCGGCATCATGCCAGTCTATACCGTTAGGCTCACCAATATCCTTTGCAAGGTGTGCGGAGCCACCATCACCGATGAACTGCAGAAAACACTCGATCAGCTGGCAGACAAGGACAAGGAAACCGTGCTGCAGGCGGGAATTGATTTTGCAGTGGACCAGTGCCGTGACCTGTTACAAAACAATCCAGCCGGGCTGCATTTCTATACCATGAACCGCAGCAAATCCACCAGTGCCATTATCGACAGGTTGCGCGGAGAAAATCTGCTTTAGCATCCGGCCCGCGGCATTCGGCGGCTTTTCAGGCGAGAACGCCAGCCGTAGGGCGCGGGTCGGCTGCAGAAAATTCATGTCTCATTTTGTCAGATGAAACAGAGCGCCACTGTAGCAGGCTGTTGAAAAATCAAAGAAATTGACAAGTAATTTTCCGCCTGATCTGCGGAAATCGCTCTTTGATAAAAATTTTCTGGCTCTATGGGAAGCTTAGCTCTGGCAAAATTGTTTTTGGGCCGGACGCTCTGCCCTTGTTTCCATTGCTTCCCACGGGTTTTACTCTAGCCGCCCTCTGCGGATGCTGTTAAATTGCGAATCCTGATCAGGTTATAGGCTGCAGCGGCAAAGGTGAAATCGGATTTTTCCTTCTTCCAACTGGATAGCGAAATTTTCGAACAAAAATAGTCAGATTTTTTCGAACATTCGGTGATGCCGGGGTTTTTGAAAAGTCCGCAATTCTTGCCACCGAATGCAGAATTCCTCGGCCTTCTGAAAAATACACCGTGATTTTACAAATCCTCTTTGATTCGGGATTCTCATTGGGGAGATGGCCGCTATATATAAGAAATTCTGTTTTTTAAATAAGATGCAAAAGAGCAGATTAGGTTTTTGCACAGTGATGAGTATGCGCCCTGGCCGCTTCCTTTTCCTCGACCGCCTTTTACAGGTCCACGGCCACGAGCTCCGCCGCCCATTCCCCGGGCTGGCCAGAAGGGAAAAAATGTATTTTTGAAATCGAATATGCGCCGGATGTTCCCGCTTACTTAAAAAATCCATCCATAGATACCGGAACGCTAAATTATTTTCAAGGCAGGGTTTCCGGCACGTAGTCTTCGGGCAAATGGGCAGAGCCCTTGACACAGGGAAGTCCTGT
>JAWLEU010000137.1:0-6642 GCA_041685965.1 Desulfosalsimonas sp. | reverse complement strand
AGGGCTGCCAGCTCGTCTACCGTGGCAAGACGCCATGATCGAATTCCTGCAAAGCCGAAAGAATTGAGAAATTCAATATGGCTATGGGCCTCGTGCCAATCCACCGGGTAACGAGTTGCTGACTTATGCCACAAGAGACCATGTACAGAATCCCTTGCCAGCTCATGGCCTGCATGCTCAAACCTGCCGGTTTTCACAGAAGCAGGCCTGTATTGAAAATCAAGCCCGAATGCATCCCCTGCCTTTTTCAGCGGGACTTTCAAAGGGGTTTTTCGCAAAACCCGTGGTAATTGATCTTCTGCGCTTTGCTGCCGGGCATCACCGGGCGGCTGAAGACGGCATGCCTGCTCCAGGTTTTCCTTCCATCGGCGGTGTGAATCATCGAGCGCATCCATCATCTCCATGGAACTTGCAAACCTTTTTTCAGGATCCGGTGACACTGATTTCAACAGAAATTCATCCCAGCAGCCGCCAAGAAGAGGATTAACAGCCCCGGGCCTGGGCCTGGAGCCGGTTTCAGGGGGCAGATAACCCGTGAGCAGCCTCCACATCAAAACCCCGGCCCCGTAAAGATCAGCCCGAGGATCCGCGCTGTCAGGATCTGACTGCTGCTCTGGTGCGGCATAATAGGGTGTGCCCACCTTGAAGGTCCCTGGCACCCTGGCTGTTTCTCCGCGCAGAAGGGAAAGGCCGAAATCAATCAGCCGGGCCTCGTCTGTTTCAGTGATCAAAACGTTGTAGGGCTTAATATCCCTGTGCAGGATACCTGCGTGGTGAAGCCGGTCAAGGCCTGCAAGAACCTGGCGGCAGTATCTGAATGACCTGGCGGGATCAATGACGCGGGTGGATTTTTCCATCTCGTAATGCTCGCCTATCATTGCCCCGAGGTTCATACAGTGGTACTCCATTACAAAAAACGGGCGGCCGTGTTGATCCCTGTCAAAATCCAGGATCGAAGCCACGTTTGGATGCCGCAGACGGCCCAGGATTCTGGCCTCAGACAAAAACATTCTTTCAACTTCGCCGGCGCCAAGCAGACTCAGCATGTGCTCATGCGGCAGCATCAGTTTCAGGGCTGCGATTTTGCCGATTTCAGGCAGTTCCACCTTGTAGACCCGCCCCATTCCGCCTTTACCCAGAAGCCCCTTAATCCTGTATTTGCCAATCATCATGAGCAGCACTTCCTTTAATCCGGATCGGATAAACAGTAAACCATGAAAACAAGATTCTATCATTTATGGTATTGTTTGGAAAACGCCTTTATGTTAGGCAGTCTAAATTCAACCCAGAATCATAACCCGGAGCGAAGCAGTCGTGGAAACAACAAAACAGAATCCGGAAATACTGGCTTTCTGTGCAGACAGGGTATCTGAACTCGGGTCACGTATAAAAACCGCAAGGCGGGATATCTCTGCCGGCTGCGGGGCAGCCTGGCTCGGGGCTAAAACACGCCGGGAATTTGACTCAAAAGCCCCGTTACGCCTGGTTCTGGTTGAAGCCAAACCCGGTGCCGCACCAGAGCTTCTGGAAGCCGGGCTTGAGCAAATCGACCGGGAGGCAGGTGAGAACCTTACCCCTGATTACGGTGTGTTTTTCGGAAACCAGCCTCCTGCCGGAAAACTCGCATTCGTGTTTCCGGGCCAGGGAAGCCAGTACCCTTTCATGGGCAGCGGGCTGGCAGAAGCTTTTGAAGAATCCCGGCCGGTCATTCAATCAGCAGAACGCGCATTTAATCGCAATCCTGCATTGTTGTCCCTGATATACCCCGGGCAAGGAGCCGGGGAAAAGACAGACGGCGCTGAAGCGGCCGCCCTGCAGGAAACAGATGTGGCTCAGCCTGCATTAGGTCTGATCAGCCTGGTGGTGCTCGCCATACTTCACCGCCACGGACTTTTTGCTGACGCAGCGTGTGGCCACAGCTTCGGGGAACTCACAGCTCTCTGCGCTGCCGGCCGCATCAAAGAGTCGGATTTAATGGATCTTGCCGTGGAAAGGGGAAGGCTGATGGCAGAGGCCGGCCGTGCATCCGCGGACAGCGGCAAGATGCTCGCAGTTAAAGCTCCCTGTGAAACAATCGAGGGCCTGATTCGCAAACACGGGGCCGACGTGATACTTGCAAACCGAAACAGCCCGAACCAGGGCGTGATATCCGGGCCTACAGATGAGATAGTAAGGATGCAGGCAGTTCTGCGCAAAAACCGGATCATATCAGCCATACTTCCTGTTTCGGCAGCATTTCATTCCAGGCTGGTAATGGATGCCGCCCGCCCTTTCAGTGAAACTGTTTTTTCAACTCCTTTTTATCACGGCAGTATCCCGGTGTATTCCAACACCACTGCAGCCCCTTATCCTGAGGACCACGAGGCCGCGCGCAGATTGCTGGGGGACCATCTAACGCAGCCTGTAAATTTTGTTGATGAAATATCAGGCATGTACGAATCAGGGGTGCGCACCTTCATAGAGGTGGGCCCCAAATCGGTTCTCACCGGGCTTGTTAAAAACATCCTGGCGGATCTTCCGCATGCCGCTTTTTCAACTGATGCCTCCGGCGGAAAGAACCCCGCCCTGGTAGATCTCGCATTTGCCCTGTGCCGGGCAGCCGCTCTCGGATACGGGGTTCACCTGCAGCAATGGCCTTCTGCACAAACGGGTTAACCCTTCCGGCCTGCCTGTTTTTCACCTTCTACAGATTGCCCGCAGTAGGGACAGAAAACAAAATCCTCATTTGCCACCGGCGCATCGCAGGATGAGCAGAAAGAGGGAACAGGGGCAAGTTCCACCACAAGTTCCCCCTCTGTAACAGGGACCATTTTTTTGTCCTCGGTATAATTCGCGGTTTTCAGCACCCGCTTGACTATCCCGTCTGCAGGGGCGGTCACTGCCTTTTCCTGCTTCATGATGGAAAGATTAAACAGTTCCTCGCCTTTTTTAACCACTTCGCCCGGGGTTGCATAAACCACCCACAGGTCGCCGTTGCTGGGGGAGGCAACATGGTAAGGATTTGATGGATCGGCCACCTCAGCTGCCCCGGCAGCAGTTCCCTTCGGTGCCTGCACCTGTACCTCGCAGGTGATTATTTCCGAGTCCAGCAGATATCTTACAATGCTGATTCCGCTTTCGCGGGGTTCGGAAATATCGAAAATCATCATTTTGTGCGGTTTTCCCTGGCTGTCGGAAAATTCTATCTCCTGCTGCGGCTCCAGGCCCTCGAACCACACGTCAACAGGCAGCAGGTTCGGATCTGCGTACTTTTTCTGAAACTCTATGGTCTTTAGCGCATCTGCCGGATGGTTAAGATAAAGCACGAGCTCTTCTTCTGTGGGCATGCGCTTGATGCTGTTTCTTAAAGAAAGCGCCTCTTTTTCTATGTCAATTTCATTAAGGCTGTGCAGAGGCGACTGCTCGGTTCTGTTTTCTATGGCCCACTTGAAGTCCTTTCCGAATGCGCTCCGGTATACCCAGTCCGGCGGAAATCCCTGGGGGAGTCTTCCGTATTTGCCGAGCAGCAGATCCCTGAAAGCGTCATTGCTGTCGCGGTAGATCTCAAGGCGGTCCTTTCTCATTGTCTCGGAAAGCTCGTTTTCAGGCAGAGAAGCGGCTGCTTCAAGAACCTCGAGCATATGCCTCACATGCGGCTCCCCGCCCCGCTTGTATGCGCCGGTGACCGCGAGAAAGGCGGTGTTCCAGGTAATCTGGGAGCCGGGAGTTACATCGTGATAGCGCACGATTTTGCGGGTTCCTGCAAGAAAACGCAGCATGTGGGGCAAAAGCCGTATATACCCCTGTTTCATTGCCCCTTCCTGCGAAGACGAGGTTGCTCCGCCGGGCATTCCGTGCTCCACGACGTCATAGTCTATGCCCTTGAAATAAGGCGAGCAGTACTGGTCATAATAAGGCATGATCTGCTTTAGGACAAAACCGCACTTTCTGATCATATCCCTGTCCAGCCTTGATGAAAGCCCTGCCTCATCTTCAATGAACGCTGCAGTGGACATGACCTCTCCCTGCCCGTACCAGCGAACAGATGGGCCTATGGCAGTGTCAACTATATGAGCCCCTGCCCTGGCTGCCTCTCCGACCGCGGGAACAAACAGTCCGTCAGTGTAGTGCCTGTGATAATGAATAATTAGTTCAGGATATTTTTTCCTTATCGTGCCAACCAATCTCCGGATAAAATGCGGCGGGCATACGCCTGCCATGTCCTTTAAGCCGAGTATGATCATACGCGAGGCCTCGGAGGTGCTTACTCCCGCAGCCATGCGGGTCATATAAAGGATTTCGGCGATTACCTCCATGTAATGCTCAACCGTAAACCCGGGTGCGTAAGAAAGCGAAACCGCGGGCTCGAATATGCAATCATTGCCGGAAAGAACTATTTCCGCAAACGGGCGCATGTTTTCAACGTGGTTTAGAAAGTCAAAGCACCTGATCACATCGTAATGGGAACATATCATCTCCCCGGTTTTCTCCATCATGGAGCGCGGCTGGGGCTTGTAGCCGAGCACGTTTGTGGAGCGGATCAGGATTTGCTTTGGTGTTTGCGGGGCGAAATCATTCCATTGTGCTGCTTCAGTGAAGGGATAGGTCATGTTTGCAAGCATGGCAACGTGAAAATGAGCTCCACCGCCGTTTTCAATGGAAAAAAACCCGCATCGGTCCAGATACGGCCCAACCAGCCTGTCTTCTGCCAGGCGGAACCTGTTGCCGCTGTTTGACTGTGTGATATCCCTGGTTGTAGTGTCAGTGAAATGAACTACTCCATCGTCTCTTGTGTCGCGAACAAGATCAAGGGCGGCCTTTCTGTCTCCCCTGGGGTAGCTGAAAACCCCGGAATCCCGGTTTTCAAACCGGGGCATAACCACCTCAAGGCGCCCCACCCGCTTGTCTGTGCGCCCCCTGTAATCACCAAGCTCCACAAAAGGATTGTGGCCCCGGGCAGATATTTCAGCCACCAGCCTGGAGATTCTCAGGCCTTCGGGCTCGATGTCGGAATAAAACATCAGCTCAGGGTGATTTTCTATAAACCTTGTGTCATAGCTGCCGGACACAAATACCGGGTGCTTTACTATCTGGCTGTGGAAGGGTATGGTGGTTTTTACTCCGCTTATCATGTATTCGCGAAGCGCCCGCTGCATGAGCTTGACGGTTTTCGCCCAGGTATTTCCGTAGGTAATGAGAAGCGAGGCTGCGGAATCATACTGGGAGGGAAATTCGTATCCCTCGGTAACGCAGGAGTCAAGACGCACTCCCTGTCCGCCGGGCGACACATATCTGGTTATCAGCCCGGAGTTGGGTGCAAACCCGTTTTGCGGGTCCTCGCAATTGATCCTGCACTGCATGGCATGCAGAAACGGAACAGTTTTTTCGTCTGAAAAACGCAGGGAGGCGCCGAAAGCCACTGCAATCTGTTCCTCCACAAGGTCAATTCCGTAGCGGCACTCAGTAATTCCGTGCTCCACCTGGAGTCGTGTGTTGACCTCGATTAAGTAGGGGTTTGCATGCTCATCCAAAAGAAACTCCACGGTGGCAAGGCTGTAGTAGCCAACAGCGCTTATAAGCCTGCGGGAATAATCCTTGAGCTGCCGCCTTAATTCTTCTGTCATCTTCGGCCAGGGCGAGGGAGTAATTTCAACCAGCTTCTGGTGGTTGCGCTGAACCGAGCAGTCGCGCTCGTCAAATGCAAAAACGTTTCCGTAATGATCTGCAATCACCTGGATTTCTATGTGGCGCACGGACGGCAGGTACTTTTCCACGTAGACCCCGGGATTTCCGAACGAGGCTTCCGCCATTACCGAGGCCTTGTGAAATGATGACTCCAGCTGATTTTCAGAATAAACCTCATAAATACCGCGGCCTCCGCCTCCGCCTTCAGCCTTTATCATTATGGGAAAGCCGATTTCAGAGGCTATTTTTCTCGCCTCTGAAACGCTTACCGCATCGTCTGAGCCCGGCACAACAGGCACTCCCTGCTCGCGGGCAAGACGCCGGACCGAGACCTTGTTGCCAAGAATCCTCATGGCTTCCGCGGGCGGCCCTATAAACGTAATGCCCTGGCTTGCGCATCGTGCGGGAAAGGTGTCGTCTTCCGCACCAAAGCCCCAGCCGGGATGTATTCCTATAACACCCCTTTCACGTGCTTTTCTCACGATACGATCCAGATCCAGGTAAGCATTCGGATCGTCTCCGAGCATAAGAAGTTCATGTGCACCAAGGGTGGAAGGCGAGGTCTTGTCCACATCCGTTGCTGTCATAATAGCCACGGCCTCAAGCTGCTCGGATATTGAGCGGCTGATGCGCCGGGCGGGAATTCCGCGGTTGGCTATGAGTATCGGCTTGCCCTCGATTTCTGCACGGACCTGTTCAAAGCTTTTCCCTGTTGATCTGTATTGTGATATCGCCATATAAATAGAATCCTAAATTAGAGTTATTTCAAAATGTTTATTTATAAAAACAAAGGTGTTGCTTGAACTTTTTATTTTGCCATCTCAAAACTGACTTCTAAATAACTTCGTTCAAGGCTCAAGGTTAAAGGTTAAAGGTTCAAGGTTCAAAAAAATGAAATCAAAGATTTTAAGCATGCCGAAAAAAGTTATTTGCAGTGCTCGGTCCCGGGCGCGGCCCGGGGGGAACACTTCCAAGGAA
>JAWLEU010000136.1:0-6688 GCA_041685965.1 Desulfosalsimonas sp. | reverse complement strand
TGACGCGGATCTGCCAGCCCTTGCTTTTAAGGATGTTTTCCGCGGCGATTACCTCGCTTGTGTTTTCAAACACGAGTATCCCCCGGTCCCGGCCCGAAACACCGGCCGGTTTCTTGCTTTTCTTTAAAAAGGCCAGCAGACCCAATTTTTTTATCCCTTGTTTGCGCTTTTGCGGATTTGCATCCGATAGACTTCACCTTCTTCTGAAACCTTCTCCACATGCCATCCCTGGCTTTCCACAGCCCTGCCGACATTTTCCCTGGAAGCCTCGTTATCAACCAGTACTACCATCTCAGGGGTTTTTGTCTTTTTTATTTCATCCAGGGTCATTAATACCGGCTGGGGGCAGGACAACCCTCTTGCATCCACGATATTGCTCATTTTGCTTCTCCGGTTTTTATCTGTTTCATTGTAAATCCTATGACCAGGCACACTGCCAGGCCGACAACAACCGCGGCGATTCCGTGGGGACCGACTCCTGCGGGCGAACTTGCAAGCCCGAAATTATGCGAAACAGCAGCACCCACGATCATACCCAGCACAAAAATAGCTGCATCCCCGTCGCCTTCTCCTGAAAGAAAAAGCTGCCTGCCCGGACACCCGCCTGCAAGGGCGAATGCAAGCCCTGCCAGGACCATACCCAGGGCGTTCCAGGCATGCTGGGTGTGTGCCACTGGCTGGTTTTCAAATCCCGGTGAAAACTGTCCAAGCACCAGGTTTGCAAGCCAGGCAGTAATCACAAGGGCTATCACTCCAGAGAACAAGTGCATGTGCCGGAACAGGATCAGATCCCGGAACGCTCCCATGGTGCAGAACCTGCTCCTCTGGGCTATAAACCCTATTAAAAGTCCGGTTGCAAGGGAAACCGCAACCGGTGCATACGCGGCCCCCGGACCCTTGGCGCTGTAGAAAAGAACCCCGCTTTTTCCTGCCGCCTCCGGCCTGGGAAAGATCAGCATCAGCACAAAAAGTCCTGCGAATATGACAGGCAGCACCCAGCCTGCAGCAGGGGAAAACCTCTGGGTCCGGCCCAGGCTGTAGCCTTTTTTCAAAAACAGAGTGCCGATCCATATGCCTGCGATCAGGCCGAGGATTCCCAAAACCGCGTTTCCGTCACCCCCTGCCAGTCTCAGCATGGCCCGCCAAGGGCATCCCAGAAACACAAGCGCTCCGATCATGGCAAACATGCCCAGTACAAACCTCACAATGGGCGCAGATCCGCCCCGGGGCTTAAATTCCCTGAAAACAAGCGCGGCTGCAAGTGATCCAAGTACAAATCCGACTATTTCGGGCCGAAGATACTGAACCACCTCCGCTCTGTGAAGCGCTACCGCCCCGGCAATATCTCTTTCAAAGCAGGCCACGCATATTCCCATGTTGCCGGGGTTTCCCAAATACTGGAGCAGTGCTGCCATGATACCGATCACCGCTCCCACAGCCACAATCCCCCATCTTGCTGCAAAAACATTTTTCATTACTTTTTGCCTTTCATGTCCTGGCTTATAAGAACAAATTAGTCCCCCGCGGCAATGCCGCATTCAATTTTGGGAGATATCTAAAATTTATTTTTTGAATTAGTCAAATTGTTAATTTCAATAAAAACTATAGTAACTATAGAAACTATCAATACAGGAAAAAGTTAAGCTTTTTACGGAATATTCCCGGCTTGCTGGAATTTGCACCTTGATTCCGAGATTCCTTGGCGACTCAGAAATCGGAATATTGGTATACGTTGTTGAAAATTGTTTTTAGGTGTGGTAATAACCGCGTTTCTGCTCTTTAATTTTGATGACACCGTAAAAAGCAATCTACACTGCCCCGGCGGTATTTTTGCATGAAGGAAACCCTTGCGGTAGGGATCAGTTTTTTTGCTCCTGACCGCAAGCGCTCAATGTCGCTTCAAAAATCTATCCCGACCTTGGGCTTCCTTGGGAGCCAAATCTGCGTTGCTTGCGATTCCTCAGAATTTCACGTACAGCTAAGTACTCTGCATTCTTCGGAATCGCGCAAGCCTTGAGCTTAAACTTTTTACGGCGCCATCTAAAAACTTACTTTTTACGATTTTGTCAATCTTTCTCGGTATAAAAAAGGTGCCATTAATGCCATCGGCCGGTAATTTCATTGAAACCCTGTGCCCTTTGGAGGAACTGCCCGCATTGCCCTCCGTGGCTGTCAGGATACTTGAAAAGATAAGGGATCCCGAGGCTTCCATGCAGCAGCTGGCCGGGATTCTGGCCACTGATCCGCCTCTTTCCGCCAAGGTTTTGAGTGTTGTGAATTCCTCTTTTTTCGGGCTGCCCCAAAAAATAGCCAACCTGCCGCATGCAGTAAATCTGCTGGGAGAGGATTCCCTGAAGTACATTGCTCTCAGCTTTTCGCTTATTCAGCTGTTTGACAGGAGAAAAAACCTTCTCGACTATTCCTTGTTCTGGAAATCCTCACTGACTTCTGCGGTTGTAAGCCGTATACTGACAGAAGAACTCGGCTGGACCGACTGTGAGGACATGTATTTTCTGGGTCTTGTACACAACATAGGTATCCTCGTGCTCGCCCAGAGCCACCCCGAACAGTATGAGTTGGTACTGAAGCGCGTAAGAGATAGGAAAATCAGCTTTCATGCGGCGGAAAACGAAATCCTCGGATACAACCACATGGAGGTTGGTGCATTTCTTGTCGGGCACTGGGGTCTTCCTGAATTGTTTGCCCTCAGGATTGCCTGCCACCACCATCCGGACAGGATTGTTTCAAAAAATTCAGAGGACCATGCAAGAGCCAGGGTTTTATGCCTCTCGTCTGAGATTTCGGCTTTTGTTAACGGCGAAGACAAAGAAGATAGGGCAATCCGCCTGGCCAGTATTGAAGAGCTTTTAAACCAATACGGGTTAGACGGCCGGATTAATCTGGAATCAGTCCTGGAAAAGGTATCGGTGCAGATAGAACCACTTCTTCCGCTTTTCAATCTGGAATCATATACCAGAATTGACTGCCTAAAGTTGATCGAGGACAGCAAGAGGGAAATGTTTAATCTGTCATTCCGTTTGAGCCGGAAGCTTATAGACCAGCAGGAATCAATCGATAACCTTAGCGTGCTTGCCAACAGGGACGGTCTGACAGGACTGAACAATTACCGGAGTTTTCAGGAGGTTTTGAGAAGCGAAATAGCAAGCGTTCAGCGTTATCAGCATTCAAGCGTGCTGGCCCTGGCTGATCTGGATGCCTTTAAGACCGTCAACGACAGGTACGGACACCAGGCTGGAGACCATGTGCTGCAGACGCTGGCCTGTTTTTTTTCCGAAAACATTCGGGAATCGGATTTTGCAGCCAGATACGGGGGAGAAGAGTTTGCCTTCATCCTGAAAGGCTCGGCTGGAGGGGACGGCTTCAGAATACTGGACAGGCTGAGGGAAAAACTTGCCGGACTCGTAATTGAATACCGCGGGGAAAAAATTTGCATAACCATGAGCGTGGGACTGACCATGATTTTGCCCGGAAATGCAGCGGCAGCACGTGAACTGGTAAAAAAGGCTGACGCAGCAATGTATCGGGCAAAAAAAAATGGCAAAAACCGGACCGTCAGGGCATGATCCTTGATTTTACAAAAGTGGTCATTGTAAGGAAGCTATGCAAAAATGGTCATCTATTTCCGCTGCAGTCAACGTGGACGGTCTTTTCTGCTGGCCTTCTAACGCCAGTTTATTAAGTTAAACATTCCAAATTACTTGCCGGCCCTGCCATTCTCCAGTGCGGCTGTCTGCTATATTTCCACCTTGATTCTTGCAGGTTTCAGACTCGATGGATGCAATTGCAGGTTAATGAGGAGTTGCGATTTTCTTCTGGGCCTTTTGTGGAACAAGGAGTGTGAAGCAGGAACCGGTTCCGATGGTGCTTTCAATACGAAAATCACCACCAATCAAGCTAATCCGTTCGTGGATGCTAAACAAGCCAAACCCTGAACGATCGGTACCCCAATTATAAATTTCGTCGGGATTAAAACCGCGTCCATGATCCCTTAGAATTATTTGGACAAAATCAACATCTGCAGGACTTAATTCAAGCTCAGCCTGGTTGACCCCTGCATGCTTAACTACATTAAACAACAACTCCCGGATAGACTGGAATATCAGGACTCTTATGCCTTCGCCATCAATTTTTACTGAATCGTTTATTCTCGGGATCACACGCAGCCCATATGTTTGTTCCATCCAGTCTGCCAGCCATTCCAATGCCGGCGCAAGCCCCTCTTTTTGCAGAATCGGCGGTGCCAGCTCCTTGCTCAATGACCGCGTCGATTGTATCGATTCGGATAGGAGATCCACTACTTTCAGGGCTTCGGCTTTATTCGATTCCGGGATCTTCGGAATTAGACCTTCGGTATGCATTCTCGCTGCTGCGATTACCTGCTGGAGGTGATCATGAAGCATCTCTGCAAGCCGCTGCCGTTCACGATGTTCGGTCATGGTTAATTCATAGCTGAGATGCGAGAGCTGCTCGGCTCTGGCCTCGGCAAGTTCGGTGCGTTCAGCGACCCTCTGCTCCAAATACGCGTTTAAACGCCGAAGTTCTTTCTCAGCCTCCCGATGTTTTGTTATGTCATGGGCCACCTCTATCGCACCCGTTACGTTTCCGGCTTCATCTTTCACCGGCGCTGCCCGCACCAGCCAAACGCCTTGACTCCGGGGCCAATTCGCTACCAAGTCAGGCGATAATTCGCCTTCTTGGGGTTGGCCACTTTCTATGGCCCTTGTCACGGGGCAATTCTCGCATAATCGGCCAAACCCCCATGCATCATAACACTTGATGCCTGTCAGTTCTGACAGGGTTTTGCCGGTTGCCTCGATGAAGCTTTTGTTTGCCCATTGAATGTTTTGTTCGGTGTCATGATGGATGATTATTTCTACTGCACTATCCAATATCAGACTTCGTTCCTGCAAAGAGGCTCTCAGCTCCCGTTTAGTCTGCTCGGTTTCGGTCACGTCAGTAAGTGAAAAAAGCAGCATCTCCACGTTGCCATTTTCGTCCGGAATGGGCTCCAGGCGCCAGTCCCAATAGGTAATTCCCCGCGCGGGCTGGTCTGGATGAGAAAAAGGCTTTGCATACACCTCAAAGGGCTCACCGGTTTCAACCACCCTTCGAAAGATGGCCTCGTTTTCCTGGTGAGGATAGAGATCGAAATGGTTTTTGCCTATGTACTCCGCAGGATCACGCTTCCCTGCCTCGGCGTAGGCGCGGTTGACCCAGCGGAAATTGAATTGGGGATCCAGGCAGGCCAGCATGACGTGAGTGCTGTTGGTAACCCTTTCCAAAACCCTGTTCACGCTTGCCAGCTCCTGAAGCAGTTCTTCCTTGGATTTATTATCGTCGGGCTTATAATTCAAAATATTATTATCCATTGATTGCCACGGCTCATGGTTGTAAAAAAGTAGGATATAGATAATATGAAATAATACCCAAAAACTTTAACCAGTGTCAACGTGCAAGAAGGATCTTTTTGATTAAACATATAAAACAGCGCAACCTATCGTGGAGCTTGGCACGATCGCCCCGCAGGTAAGCATCAATGGACCCATGGAATTCATGGATGCAACCCGCGGCAAAGGATCATTTGATGCCTGTGTTCGTGCCATGGACCGGCTTTATGAAGCCGGGTGCGCTTTCGGGTGTTTCTAGCTCTGCAACGCAATTTATGTTTTAACATCGTTATCAAGCAACTTTTTTCGCCTGTGCTACAAGCAAGCCCTATGATTTTTGAGCTGTATCCATACCTCATAGTGATCCATGCCAAGCTCTGTTTTGGCTTCCTCAAAACACTGTTCTATGGACCACCGCAGGCCACTGAGCCAGACCAGGGTTTTCAAGCGCGCACTGCTCGGGGCATTGGAGATAAAAAAAGAGTATTGAGGGTGCTTTTCAATGGTTCGCCGCACCAACAGCCACACGGTTTTGTCCGGCAGGTTATCTTTGGCAAGCACCACCCGCCTTTTTGTAAACTCATACTCAATTGGTCCCTTGGTGCCTTCAGACACCTTGCGCCTGTACCAGAAAAAGAATATGCTTTATGCCGGGATTGGGGCTCCTTTAGCTTTCTCATCAGCGTGTCCATGGTGGTAAAATACACTTTGAACCCGTGATAGCAGGCCTTGATGGCAAGGGATATGGCAAGACACATCTTGCATCCGCCCTGGGCTATGCGGCCTGCCTTAAAGGCCATAGCGTCCTTTTTGCCACGGCAATTGACGTGATCAACACCCTGACCGCCGCCCAGTTGGCCGGGCGTTTGAAACTGGAACTTAAAAAATACACCAAGCCGGAACTTCTAATCCTCGACGAGCTCGGCTATCTTCCCATTGACAAGGCCGGAGCAGATCTCTTGTTCCAGGTTATCAGCCTTCGCTATGAACAGGGTGCCCTGGTGATCACCTCCAACCGGGCGTTTAAAGACTGGCCTGAAATTTTTAACAATGATGCCACTCTGACCTCTGCCATGCTTGACAGGCTTCTGCATCATGCAGAAACCATCGTCATCGAGGGCAAAAGCTATCGCATGAAAGACCAGATCGAATCATGACACCCAAGCTCCGGCCGGGACCGGAAAACTGCCAGTCCCGGCTGGAGATGAAAACCCAAACTCACTCATCATGGCAATGCATTTTTAAACCGCCATTTTTGATACATTTTCACGCCGCCGCTG
>JAWLEU010000135.1:0-6724 GCA_041685965.1 Desulfosalsimonas sp. | reverse complement strand
GACGCTTTTCGGAAAAAGCGATCCCAGGATTGTACGTATCAACGACTTCCGCCTGGAAATGCGGCCGGAAGGGTATCTCGCTCTTATCCACAACATGGATATTCCCGGTGAGATCGGAAGCATAGGAACCATCCTTGGCGAAAACAAGGTCAATATCGCCCGCATGACAGTGGGGCAGGAAGAGCCCGACGGCCAGCGGAATATCGTTTTCCTGCGTACTGATACCCCGCTGTCCAAAGAGGTGCTGGGCAGGCTGGAAAACTACCCGAGAACCCGCCAGGTTATATACATGGAACTGTAACAGCAATAAAAAGATGCAAATAAAAAAGAGCCCGGGGCTTTTACAGCCCGCGGGCTCTTTGTATTTGCCGGGTATAAACCGGACAAGGAGGGGTTATGCGTTCATGGTGTTTACATTGTCGAGATAGAACTCTATCATTCTTGACTGGTCTTCCTGGTTTATCTCCTGGGGGAGTTTCTGCTCTGCCCGGTCCGTGGCTGAGTCTGCGAGCTCAACTAAAAGCTGTTTTTTTGCCTGTGCCATCCTGCGCTGCGCGTTGTTACGCTCTCGCTCAAGCATGAGCTTTGCCTGTTCGCGCGCGTCGTCAATTATTGACTGCCGCAGCCTTTCGCCGTCTTTTATGATCCGGGCTTTTATCTGCTCATAGCGCTCGTCGCTTTTTTCCATCTGCTCTCTGGTTTCTTCAATCTTGCCCTGGATCTCGTTTTTCTTGTTCTCTACCTTGTTGATTTCATCAGAGATCTGGGCGGACTGGGTGTTCAGGAAATTTTTAAAGGGTTCGCGCCCGTAGCGGTAAAGAAGATAGGCCAGGATTCCGAAATTAACCCACAGCATGATAGTGTCATATATCGGCCGCCATTCTCCTCCGGAGCCTTCGTCCTGGGCCAGGGCGCAGACGCCTGTGAGATGAAGCAGTGCAATGCTTAAAACCAGTATGATGCAGACGGTTTTTGCCGTGCCGCTTTTAACCACGCGATACCCCCCGATTCAGTATTGTTTCCATTATTGTTACAGCCAGTTTTTCGGCCTCGGATTCAATGGATTTTCGCGCTTCAGAAACTTCCCGGCCTACGAGCTGCTGGTTTTCCTCCCGGAGCTTGTTGATTTCCTGACGGGCTTCATCCAGTATGCCTTCAGCCTCACTGGAGCCCTCTTCTTTCAGCTTGTCTTTCTCCGAGTTTGCCTCACGTATAAGGGCTCTTTCATTTTCCTGCAGCTCCTGGCTCAGTTCCTGGAGCTCTCCGCTGGATTCCTTTATTTTTTTTTCCATCTCGCCGATATAGTCCCGCCGTTTTCTCATTGTTTCCTGCAGCGGCCGGATCATGATCCGGTTTATGAGAAACAGAAAAATGAGAAAAGACACCAGCTGTGCAACCAGTGTTTCATTGAGGCTTATCAGCGCCATGGATTCTATGATTTCCATGCTGGGCCTTCCTCTAGAAATCCTTTAATTATCCATTGACCTGTTATACGACAAACAGAAGCAGCAGTGCAATAACCAGGGAATAAATACCTGTGGACTCTGAAACCGCCTGTCCGACGAGCATTGTCCGGGTCAGCAGCCCTGCTTCTCCGGGGTTTTTGCCGATGGCCTCACACGCTTTTGCTCCCACCATTCCTTCGCCGAGTCCCGGGCCGATGGCGCCGAGGCCCATTGCCAGACCTGCTCCGAGAAATGCGGAAGCCTGAATAAGTTCTGCGCCTTCTATTGCCATAATTACCTCCAGTTAAATGTTTGTGGTTGTTGTTTCCTGATTATACAAGAAATATTAATGCCAGGGAAATCACCATGGCATAAATGGCAGTTGACTGCGATACGGCCTGTCCCACAAGCATGGTCCTCATGAGTATGGCCTCCTGCTCCACGTTTCTTGCAACCCAGGTAACCGCGCTCTGGGCTGCCATGCCGTTGCCCACTCCGGAACCTATACCCCCCAGGCCGGTGCATATGCCTGCTGAAAACACAGCAGTGGAAAGGGCGAAAAGCTCGGTTGAGGGATATGCCTTGAACATGAGCACAAAACTGATCAGAAGTCCGAAAATTGAAGGTGTCTGAGACACTGCCTGGCCCACCAGCATGATTACAAGGACATTGCCGGTGGTAAAAGGCTGCCTTGCCCATCCCTCGCAGCCCGCACCGGCTGCAAGCCCGCTTCCGACGCCCGAGCCTATGGCTGCAAGCCCGGTGGCAAGCCCTGCGCCAAGCAGCGCCGCGGATGTCGGGTGCAGGGGCAGATCCGAGAAGTTGAGAAACATGAGCATAAAAGCCACAACCATTGCAAAAATGGCAGGTGTCTGGCTTACAGCAGCCCCGATTAGCATATTGGTTGTAAGCCGGCCCCCCATTGCAGGCTGTCTTGCAAGCCCCTCGCATGCGGCGCCTGCCGGAAATCCTGAGCCTATGCCCGAACCTATTGCGCCGAATCCCATGCACAGCCCTGCGCCCAGCAGAGCTGCAATCATGTGCATGGTGCCGCCTGCAAAATTGATAAACATGAGCATGAAGGCTATCACCATTGCAAAGATGGCTGGCGTCTGGCTTACTGCGGCTCCGATCAGCATGGTGGTGGTTAGATTCCGGCTAAGCGCGGGCTGCCGTGCAAGCCCTGCGCAAGCCTGGCCCGCGGGAAATCCTGAACCCACTCCCGAGCCTATGGCCCCGAGTCCCATGGACAGCCCGGCCGCCAGCAGCCCTGCCGCCGTGATCATGGAAACCTCGCCGCCGGCTGCGAACAAAAGCAGCACTGCGATCACAAGGGCGAATATTGCGGCGGTTTCGGCTATTGCCTGGCCCACCAGCATCATCTTCACGATGTCGCCGGAATAAGTCGGATTTTCAGATATTGCTTCATTTGCTTTTGCGGCTGCGAATCCTTCACCGATTGCGGCGCCTATGGCCCCGAAACCCATGGAGAACCCCGCTCCGGCAAAAGCTGCCATTGTTACCCAGGCTTCAAGTTCGATCGACATAGCTTAATTTACCTGTACTGCAATGTAAACCAGGGTGAGCATTGTAAAAACGAATGCCTGTATAGCTCCGATGAATATTACGAAAAACGCGGTCAGAAAAGGAGGCAGCACCAGGCTGAAAACCAGGTGGGAAACCACCAGGACAATGATTGTGCCTCCCATTATATTTCCGAACAAACGAAAAGAGATTGAAATTACTTTTGAAAGCTCGCCTATGATGTTTAGCGGCGCCATGAAAAAGATGGGCTCAACATAGGCTTTTAAATATTTTTTGAGCCCCTTTTGCTTGATGCCCGCGTAATGGGCGATGAAAAACCCCATGATTCCAAGGCTCAGCGGGGTGTTTAAATCATTTGTCGGCTCATACATGTGCGGAATCATGCCGACGAGGTTGCAGAACAAAAGAAACATGAAAAGCGCGATGATCATAGGCCCGTAGGTCTTTGCCATATCCTCGCCCAGGGCATCCTCGGTCAGGGAGTAGAACTGAAATACAAAGGTCTCGCCTATTGTCTGCAGGGGGCCGGGGATCAACTGCCTGTGCTTTGACGCATAACGGCCGAAAACAAGGAGCCCTATGATGACTATCCATGTCATGACAAGGATGTCGAGATTGAATGTCATTTCGTAGCCGGACAGATTAACGATTAGCTGGTGTATTTTTCCTAAATCTTCCATACCGCATCAATAGTCCAGTTTTTTTCGGGTTGTTGCGTTAATGCCCTGTTCGGCCAGTATCATTATTTGTATCATGAACAGGCCGATGATAGTTGCCGCCAGGCTCAGGGTTTCGAGTTTGACTGCAAAAACAAGGGGCACGGCGAGAATGGCGTATCTTATAATAAGATGTATGCCGGAAAAGATGCTGGCGCGTCTCCGTGAGCCGGAGATCTTTCCGGGAAGGGTTTCTCCCATTATGATGAAATTGGCTGCGGAAAAGATTGTTCCGAGAATAAGCCCTTTGCCAACGGGCTTCATGTCTGCGAGTATAAAAATCAATGCGGCACATACCGCAATTACCATAGCGGCAGTGCTGTATTTTTTTTCGAGTTTCCGTATTTGGTCATACGGTTCCAAAGCTGATATTATTCCCTGTGGTCGGTTTTTTCGTTGTCTGAGTCCGGTTCAACTACTTCCATGATTTGCCGGTAGACCACGACCCCTCCGCCGACAATTCCGAGAAGAATGAAAGTAACTGTAAAGATTCCGCCCGTGCCAAGCCATCGGTCTAACATCAGCCCCACAAACATGCAGAAAACTATGGAGCCGGCCATTGTAAGACCGAGCTGCATCACGATCTGCAGATGCTGGGCCCAGGGCCTGTTTCCCTTGAAATTGAAAAACTTTTTGGGCGCCATGATTACAACGTCCCTTCAAAGATTCATATCGTTAGCAACTATCATGGCTGCAGTCAAGCACTTTTTTGGGCGCGCGGCCGGGGGCGGCCATGGCTGAGCCCCTGTCTTTGCCCGGGTTTTTCAGCTTCACGAGATCTGGGAGAGGATCCTTGGAATCACCGTTTTTAATTGGGTGTGAACGAAAAAAGTGTTCCCTTCTTCGGCCATCAGGACCAGGAAGCGGTAATTTCCGCCTGTGTAGACATCCGTGGTCTGCACTATGATTATACCCTGGTCGGTATGAAGGCTCATCGCCCTGCATCTGCCCAGCCCTTCGCGGCCGGCCTGCTTGGAGCATTCCGTATACATGCCGTTTAATGTCTGGGCGGTGCTGGTAAAGTCAATATTTGTTCCGTTTGCGATATCGTTTGCCAGAACCTGTCCCTCGCCGTCTGTCACAGCCATGCCCTTGTAGCCCCTTGCGGTTCTTATAATGCCTCCCTGCTTGTAAAGGGCTTCTTCCAGCCTGGATTTTGACCGGTTTTGCCGGATTGATTCATTGGGGTACATCTTTTTTTCCTTTTTTCCGGGCCGGGCTCCTTTTTCCCAGTCAGCCCTTGCCAGTGTCAAAAGGTCGGTATTGACGCGTTTCTTTCTGTTTTCCGGCTTCAGTTCAGAAAAGGCCAGCCTTACGCCCTGCCAGGCAGCAATGTGTTTTGCCGCTTCATCTCCTTCAAGGTTTTCGACGCGGGCATTTAGCAATCCGCCTTCCAGGAAGTACATGTATCCCTTTTTCCTGTTGCCTGAGCGGATTTCCAGGCGGCAGGTCTTTTCTGCAATTGCGATGAGGGGGAGAAAATTCTTGATGTGTATGCCGTATCTTGTCTGTCCCTCGTCGCGCAGGTTGAGCCCCACGAATATGGCGGAAGCCAGTCTGCCGAAGGAAAAGGGTTTCTTGAGAAAATACAGAACACCTGTATGCCCGGTCCGGTCGGTAAACCAGGGCTTGGGATCGTTTTCTTCCAGCAGGATTATGCAGGGTACGGACGGGAAATTGGCTGACATGAAGGCTATCAGGTCCAGGCCGTCTTTGTGCGGCAGATGTATGGAAGTTGCCACAACAGAAACCCGGGTTCCTCTTAGCTTGTCTGTTGCAGACTTGACGTTTGTTGCCGTGATCAGGTCAAAATGGTGAAGATCCCGGAAGCCTTCTCTCACTCTGCTTAAGTTTTCCCTGTCATTGTCTACGATGAGAACCTTGTCCATAGTAGGTTGCCCGTGTAAGCGTATGTAGTTTGCCGTCCTGCGGGAAACGGGAGTGAAAATGTTTGTATTGATTGACCTTCCCGGAAGTTTTTATTATAACTATTTTATTTAACGGAGGATATAAAAAAAGTCAACAAAAAACAGGGTTCAGAAACAGCTGCAAGGTTCAAGGTTAAAGGCGCAAGGCTCAAGGTTCAAGGCGCAAGGTTAAAGGCTAAAGGTTATGCGGGAAGGATGAAGTTGAGATGTTAAAGCTCGGAAAGCGATACTGGCGGGTTTCTGCAGCAGGGCTTGTTTTTCTCCTGGTTTTTTTGGCGGCCCTTCCTGCAGTGGCTGAGCGTTTCAGGGTCGCATCGTGGAACCTGGAAAATCTTTTTGACCTCTCGCATGACAAAACAGAGTATCCCGGCTATATTCCCGGCGGGCCGCTTGGCTGGAATGAAGAAATGCTTGATATAAAGCTTGACAATGTTTCACGGGTCATAGCGGATTTGTCTCCCCGCGTGATAGGACTCCAGGAGGTGGAATCTGAAAAGGCCCTTGAAAGGCTTCAGAAGAGGCTAAGGAAAAAGGGGCTTGAATTGCAGCATTCAGTGATCGCAGATAAAAAGCCTTCCACTGTAAAATGCGCCCTTCTGTCAAGCTACCCGGTCATTTCGTATGAGGAGATATCCGTGCCCGGCGGGAAAAACCGCAGCATACTCAGGGCCGACCTGGACGTCTCTGGAAACAGGCTCGTGGTGTTTGTAAATCACTGGAAGTCCAAGTCCGGGCCTGAAAGCCGGCGGATCGCCTTTGCCAGGGCGCTTGCAGCAGCCGTGGCGGATCTGCAGGCTGATACGGACTACATAATTCTCGGGGATTTCAACAGCAACCATGATGAATTCAAAACCATACAAAACCGGCCTTCATTAAACGATACCTCCGGGATCACGGGCATCAATCACGTATTAAACACCCTGGAAAAAAAAGAGCTGGTAAGAGAAAAAGACCTGATAAAAAAGCCGGAAAAACAGCTTCACTACAACCTTTGGCTGGAGGTTGAAAAACATCGCCGCTGGTCGACTCTGTTTTTCAGCCGGCCGGGCAGTCCGGATTCGATCCTTCTGCCTTCCGCGCTTTATGACAA
>JAWLEU010000134.1:0-6765 GCA_041685965.1 Desulfosalsimonas sp. | reverse complement strand
GAGATATTTGCGGCAGTCTGCACCTGCGGCAACGCACTTTCCGGTATTGCGGATTCAAACCTGGTCTCGGGCGAATCCCTCTTTGATCCCTCGGTCTGCAGCCTGCAAACAGCAGATCAGCTGTGTACCAAAGAAGGCTTGGAGGCCCTGGTGGAAAAAATCCGTCAAACGGATGCCAACCGGGCGGTCATAGGCGCATGCGGCCCTCTTTGCACCCCCGGGAAAAAAAAGGCCATTGCCGATGCAGCAGGCCTTCACCCGGGCTTCTTGGAAATAACAGATATCACCAGACAGGTGCCTGCAGAAACATGGACAAAAGATTCTCCCCTGCCGCATGCGCACAAAGAGCTTATAAAAACTTCAATGGAAATGGCAATAGAGGAAGTAAAATACGCTGACCCGGAATTTTCTCCGAGAATTTCGGTCACAGGCACCGCACTGGTGGTGGGCGGCGGCATTGCAGGGATGACAGCAGCCCTGGGGATTGCGGACCACGGCTACGAGGTCTGGCTGGCGGAAAAACAAGACCGCCTGGGAGGCAACCTAAACTGGATAAGCAGCACCATCGAAGGCCTTGCCCCTGAGCAGCTGCTCGAGCATACCCGGAGCCGCGTGGAAAACCACGGCCGTATCAATGTATGCACAGAAACGCAGGTCATCTCAACTCTCGGGTGGGCCGGAGCATTTACCTCCACGCTTGAGTCCTCAGACGGAAACGTTTTTGCAGTAAACCACGGCGCGGCAGTTCTGGCCACCGGCGGGACCGAAGCAGGGATATCCGCATTCGGACACGGCACCGATCCCCGGATCATCACCCAGAAGGAATTTGAAACACGGATGGGCAGCGGGGATTTTGAGCCTGAAAAAATCAATTCTTTGTGCATGATTCTGTGCGCGGAAACCAGGCAGGAGCCGAGAAACTACTGCAGCCGGGTCTGCTGCGAAAGCGCCCTGAAACACGCCCTTCAGGTCAAAGAGAAAAATCCGGATGCAAACGTCTATATTTTCTACAGAGACATTATGGCCTGCGGTTTTCTGGAGTCATTTTACACAAAGGCCAGAAGTGCGGGAGTGATATTTATAGCCTATGAACCGCAACAACCCCCGCAGGTTTCAGCTGAAAAACAAGCCGTACGCGTGTCCGGACACGAGCCTGTGCTCGGGCGGGAGCTTGAAATAGAATCCGATCTTCTCGTGCTTGCAGCAGGAATCGTGCCTGAGTTGCCCTCGGATCTTGCCGCAAATCTCGGCGCGGAAAAAGATCAGCACGGTTTTTTCATGGAAGCGGAATACAAGTGGCTGCCTGTGCATTGCGCGGCAAAGGGTGTTTTTGCATGCGGCCTGGCGCTGCGGCCGGGAAACATAACAGGATCAATCGCGTCCGCAGAGGCTGCTGCATTCCAGGCGGTTTGCCTGCTTGCACAAAACAGAATGCCGGCTGCGCGCAGCATGGCCCGGGTACGTCACAGCCTGTGCTCGCTGTGCATGCGGTGCGTGGTCGCCTGCCCTTTCGGCGCCAGAATCCACGATAAAGAGACAAACCGCATCCTGATCAACCCGGCTGCATGCACGGGCTGCGGTGCCTGCGCAACAGTCTGCCCGAATTTTGCCTCATACGTGCAGGATTTTTCCCCGAAAAAAATGCTGTCTGCAGTCGATGCGGCTGCTGACACGGGAGGGAAAGCACAATGACGGCCATAACAGACAGCCGCTGCATCATAGACGAAGCAGCAGCGGAAAGAATAAGGCAGAAACTGGAAACCTGCATCCAGTGCGGTACCTGCAGCGGGTCCTGTCCCAATGCCCACGCCATGGACGTGACCCCGCGCGGGCTCTGGAGGCTTGTTATTACAGGCAGAACAGAAGAGATATTTGAAACACGGAGCTTTTCCCTCTGCTCTGAATGTTACTGCTGCACCCTGCGCTGTCCCAGGGGACTTGCTCTCACCGACGCAATGGCGGAGTTAAAACGGCTCGCAGCAAAGCAAAAGCCCCCGGCTGATTTTTCATCAGCTGCTTTTCACAAAGCCTTTCTGCGGTCGGTGCGCAGATGGGGACGGGTACAGGAAACCCGCATGATGTCGCGCTACATGACTTCAATGGCATTTAGAAATCCGCTTTTACCCCTTAAATTTCTCCCCCTGGGAATTAAACTGCTTCGGGAAGGAAAAATGACCCTGCGTCGGCCCGGGAAGTGCCGCAGCCTGGAAGATATTTTCAACAGGGTCGAAGACCGGGGAGGCCCGAAATGAAATACCTCTACTATCCCGGGTGTTCCCTTGAATCCACTGCAAGACAATACGATGTTTCCACCCGCTTGCTGATGTCGGCGCTGGGAGCGGAGCTCACTGAAATCCCGGAGTGGAACTGCTGCGGTGCAAGCGCGGCAAACGCGGTTGACCGCGAGCTTTCCCTCGCCCTGCCCGCGCTCAATCTTGCGGTTGCAGAGGCTGCCATGCCGGGAGCCGATATACTGGTACCCTGCAGCGCCTGCTATCTGAATCTGAAAAAAGTGCATGCCATGGGCCGGGACGATCCGGGCGGACTGGCTGAAGCAAATGAAATCATATCAACCCGGTCCCTGCATTATTCCGGAAATGCAAGGCCGCGGCATCTTTTAGACATTCTTTCAAGGGATTTCGGACCGGCTGCAATCGAGCAAAAGGTCTCCAAGGGGCTGTCAGGCATGGTCGTGGCTCCCTATTACGGATGCCAGTGCCTGCGTCCCTACAGGGTATTTGATGACCCTGAAACCCCTCACTCTATGGATGCGCTGCTGAAGGCGGCAGGTGCCTTTGTTTACAAATGGTCAATGTCGGCGCGCTGCTGCGGGGCATCGCACATGACCACGCATACAGACACAGGGCAGGAACTGGTCTACAAAATATTAAAAGCCGCACGCGGCGCTGATATAATCGCAGCTGTCTGCCCCATGTGCCTTATGAACCTTGAAGCATACCAGAAGGAAATCTCGGCGCGCTTCGGCGAGGATGTGAGAAAACCGGTGGCCTATCTGCCTGAACTGCTGTGCAGGGCCATGGATGTGCAGAATGCGTAAGTTATTGAATTACATACAGGCGGCATCAGCCTCCGGGGTCCTGTTTTCAGCCGCAGCAGGGGCGGGGGCGGTTGCATGCATTTCAGTACTTGCCTGGTTTTTTACCGGATATGCAAGTAACCATTCCCTGGCAGAAAGCGCTTTCCTGGTGCTTACAGCACTGATACTGATATTCGCCATAGGCCTTGCTTTTATTTTCAGGCGGCAGATATCAAGGAAGGAAGCAGAGTTAAACAGACAGAAGGAAAGATACAGAAACCTGTTTGAAATGGTGCCGTGCGAAATCGCGGTGCTGGACCATGATTTCCGGCTGGTTCACTTCAACCGGAGGTTCGCGGTTAAATTCAACCCTAAGCAAGGGGATTACTGTTTCCGCGCCTGCAAGGGCCGCAGCCGCAAATGCGAGCCCTGCCCTGTGGAACAGACATTTGCAGACGGGCTGCCGCATTTCAGCGAGGAATCAGGATACACAAGGGAAGGAGAAATAGCACACTGGCTTGTGGTAACCGCCCCGCAGAAGGATGAATCAGGAGAAATCACCGGTGCAATGGAGATGACCGTTGACCTCACAAACCTGAGGCTGCTCGAAGACAAGCTCAAAAGATCAGAGAAAAAATACAGGGATATATTCAACAACATAGCCAACCCGATTTTTGTGGTGGACAAGCAGGATTTAACCATCCTGGACTCCAACAACAGCGCCCGGGCGGTTTACGGCTACGACAAGTCAGAACTGCGCGGCAGGTCATTTCTGGATCTGTTCGTCGACGATGAGCGAGCGCATTACGGCACCGAGTTAAAAACCCGGCAGGAGATCCACAGGGCAAGGCATGTCGGGAAAAACGGGAAAACCCTGTTTGTAAACATCCGTATATCACCTTCCGAATACGAGGGCAAAGACGTATACCTGGTTACCACAAGCGACATAACAAAACGCATGGAAGCGGAACAGCAGCTCATACAGGCAAGCAAGATGGCCACACTCGGCGAGATGGCAACAGGTGTGGCCCATGAGTTAAACCAGCCCCTTTCCGTGATAAAGACAGCAAGCAGCTACCTGATGAAAAAAATCAAAAAACAGTCTGAAATAGACAGTGAAACTCTTTACACAATGACCTCGGAAATAGACTCCCACATCAACCGGGCCACGCGGATAATCAATCACATGCGGGAATTCGGCAGAAAATCCGAAATGGATGTGGAAACCGTCAATGTCAACCCGGTTATTGAAAAGGCCTTCGAGATATTTGCCCAGCAGCTCAAGCTAAGGGGCATAGAGGTCGTATGGGATCTTGGTCCCGATCTTCCCGGGGTCAGGGCGGATTCAAGCAAGCTGGAACAGGTTATCATAAACCTGCTGGTAAACGCCCGCGACGCCATGGAGGCACGCTGGGGCCGGGAAGCGGGAAACGGCTCGGACGACGGAAAGAAAATTTTCATAAGAACCCATACAGACGGAGACCATGTAACAATAGAGGTGGAAGACACCGGCAAAGGCATACCCGACGACCTGGTGGACAAAATTTTTGAACCCTTTTTCACAACAAAGCAGGCAGGCAAGGGAACCGGCCTGGGACTTTCAATCAGCTACAGCATCATCAGGGAATGGGGGGCGCAAATATATGCAGAGCCTCACCGGAGCCAGGGGGCCAGGTTCGTGATAAGGTTTCCAGTGGACAAAAAGACCGGTGAATGCAGCGAAACAAACCGTTATGCGGAGGTTTGATAAATGGCTGAGAACATACTGCTGGTAGACGACGAAGAAGGCATACGCAAGGTACTCGGCATCTCGCTTGCAGACATGGGCTACGAGGTACACACAGCGGAAAACGCTGATGAAGCGCTGCAGATCTTTTCCGAGACCCGGCCCCTGGTAGTGCTGGCAGACATAAAAATGCCGGGAATGGACGGCATTGAACTGCTGCGCAGGTTAAAAAGCGAAAACCCTGACACGGAGGTTATACTTATAACCGGCCACGGCGACATGGACCTTGCCATACAGAGCCTTAAATACGAGGCCACTGACTTCATCACCAAACCCATAGACGACAGGGAACTGGAAAACGCACTTCAAAAGGCAAAAGAACGAATCATGCTGCGCCGCCAGTGGCGCAACTACACGGAGCGGCTAGAGGATCTGGTCAGGGAGAAAACCGAGCAGCTCGCCGCCGGGGAAGACGGCGGGGACAGCGAAAGCTTCCGGCGTTTTTTCGACGAACTTCCCGGATATGTCGCAATCATTGACACAGATTTTCTTATCACCGCAGCCAACAGGAGCCTGAAATCAGATTTCGGCCTGGCAGAAGACAGCCGATTGCGCTGCCACGAGGTTTTAAAGGGCTCGGACGAGCCCTGCATAAACTGCCCTGCTGCACAAAGCTTCGAGCAGGGCGCAACCCAGCAGACGGAACTCAAGCTTGACCCCTCGGACGGGGGACAGACCCGGCACATGTTTGCATGGACATCTCCCATGCATGACAGCGAAAACAGAATAACCCGCGTGATGATCATGATGACCGACATCTCCCAGGTCCTGGACTTAAAGGATCACCTGGCTTCCCTGGGGCTTATGGTGGGCTCGGTGTCGCACGGGATAAAAGGACTTTTAACAGGACTCGACGGCGGGGTTTACATGCTCAACTCCGGGCTGTCCCAGGACGACCAGGAGCAGGTAAACGAGGGGCTCAAAACAGTCAAAACCATGACAGAGCGTATCAAGCACATGGTCCTGGATATACTTTATTATGCCCGGGAAATGAAGCTTAACAAACAGCCTGCGGAAATTTCGAAATTTGCCGGCGAGACCCTCGAGGTTGCAGCACCCAGGGCCCGGGAGGCGGGAATTGAAATCAACCTCGAGATTGAACCGTCCCTTGAAGGCACTGAAATCACTATCGACGAGGAGCAGCTCAGGGCCGCAATCGTAAACATTCTTGAAAATTCGGTTGACGCCTGCACAGAAGACCGGGAGAAAAGCAGACACAGCATAGATTTCAGGGTTTTCCCAGAAGACTCACAGGTGTGTTTTGAAATAGAGGACAACGGAACCGGCATGAGCGAAGAAACCCGCAAAAACATCTTCAACCTGTTTTATTCCTCAAAACGTTCAAAAGGCACAGGCATAGGACTGTTTATAACCAATAAAATCGTCAGGCAGCACGAAGGCGAAATCGAGGTATCATCAACGAGGGGCAGGGGCACGAAGTTCCTCGTGCGGATACCTGCGGATTAATTCCGGGAAAAAAGGCCGGGAATATGATACTTACTATACAGTAAATACCCTAATAATATAATAAGGAGGGCATCATGGCAGGCAAAATACTTGTGGTCGATGATGATACCGCAACCGTGAAATACCTGAAAAGCATTTTGAAAAACAACGGGTTTGAAACCTGCGAGGCGTATGACGGGGTTGAGGCAATGGAGGTGCTCGAACGCGAAAAACCCGACCTGGTCACCCTGGATCTCGAAATGCCGGATGAATGGGGCACGCGCTTTTACAGAAAGCTCCGCAAGCACGGAGGAGAACTAAAAGACACGCCCGTGCTCATCATAAGCGCCATGCCTTCACGGCACCTGTCCGTGCGCGATGCTGTCGGATACATAGCAAAGCCGTTTAACCCGGACGAAGTTGTTGAAACCATAAACCGGGCACTCCAATAAACCCCGGGGTTATTTATCCGCAGGATCAAAAATTATGTTTGCTG
>JAWLEU010000133.1:0-6918 GCA_041685965.1 Desulfosalsimonas sp. | reverse complement strand
CTTATTATCTTTATAACCGGCAGTTTTTCCAGCATTTTTTCCTTCATGTACCTTGTGGTCATAGTTTATTCAGCCATGGTAATATACCGCAGGGGAGGCATGGTGACAGCCACCCTGTGCGGTATCCAGTACGGACTTATGATCGACCTGGAATATTACGGCATCATTTCTCCTCCGGGAGGGGGCGCAGAGTTTCTGATTTCCGGATTTGACTGGCAATACATTATATACAAGCTTTTTTTAACAATTGCGGCCTGTTATGCGGTTGCTTTTTTAAGCGGATATCTGTCTGAGCAGGAGCGCGTTGCAAAACGTGAACTCTGGTCCATGGAAGACCAGATGAAGCGGATGGAAAGGCTGGCAGCGGTGGGAGAGATTGCAGCCGGGCTTGCCCATGAGATAAAAAATCCCCTGGCATCCCTGACAGGTTCCATACAAATGCTGCGCGATCAGATCGACTATGATCCGGACCAGGAAAGGCTCATGGCAATAGTCACCAGGGAGGCAGACAGGCTCAGCACCCTGGTCACCGACTTTTTGCGGTTTGCAAAACCCGGCCGGGGCAGGGCGGAAATAATAGAGCTGGACAAGTCGGTATCAGAAATAGTATCTTTATTTGTTTCCGAGCCTGACTGCAAATCCCGCCTTAACATAAATACAGATCTGACTCCCGGGCTTTTTGTACGAATAGATCCCGAGCATCTCAAACAGGTGATGTGGAACCTGCTCAACAATGCCGCAGAAGCCATAGAGGATAAAGGCACAGTGGGTGTAGGGGTATATCCTGTAAAAAAGCACTATGCATGCATAAGCATTTCTGATAACGGGTGCGGCATGGACGAGCAGACCATGGCCGGGGTATTTGACCCTTTTTTCTCCTCAAAGCCGGGGGGCACCGGCCTGGGGCTTTCAATCGTCCAGCAGGTTGTAGGGGCGCACGGAGGCCTTGTGGATATAGACAGCGAACCGGGCAGGGGCACCACCGTGACTGTCCGGCTAAGGCAGCACCCGCCGCAAAAGGCTTGACACGGGTTCCCAAATGGGATAGCAAGCCCCTAACCATTTAAAAAAATAACAGATGACAGAATCTTAAAAGCTTCTAATTCCGCGGTGCTTCCCCTGCAATTTAGCATCATACGGATAAGTACGTATATATAGATATATACCGGAGAACTCATGACCCAGGCAAAAGACGTCATAACAAGGCGAAAGGAAAAAATCGAGGCCTTAAAGGAAGAAGGCATCGAGCTTTTTCCCAACGATTTCAAGACAACCCATACTGTTGGGGATATACAAAGTGCAATAGAGGCCGCGGATGAGCAGATAACCGAGGGCCGTGGTTCTGTGCGCACAGCAGGGCGCATTATGGCCGTAAACCGCTTCGGCAAATCCGCTTTTATACGGTTCCGTGACAGAAGCGGCCAGATGCAGGCCTATATCCGCCAGGACAGGGTGGGCCAGGATGCCTATGCTTTTTTCAAAAAGCTTGATATCGGAGATTTCGTCGGCCTGAAGGGAAATCTTTTTACAACCAAAACAGGTGAATGGACCCTGCTTGCAGATGAGTTCAGGCTGCTTGCAAAGGCCTACAGACCCCTGCCGGAAAAGTTTCATGGATTAAAGGATCCTGAAAAGCGTTACCGCCAGCGCTACCTGGATCTGATCATGAATCCCGAGGTAAAGGAGGTTTTTCTCAGGCGAAGCATGCTGATAAGAGAAATACGCGATTTTCTGGTTGCCAGGGATTACCTTGAGGTGGAGACCCCCATGATGCAGCCCATTGCTGGAGGCGCGGATGCCAGGCCTTTCAAGACACATCACAATGCACTTGATATGGACCTGTACCTTCGCATCGCCCCGGAGCTTTACTTAAAGCGCCTTGTGGTGGGCGGTTTTGAAAGGGTTTTCGAGATCAACCGTAATTTCAGAAACGAGGGGATCTCAACCCAGCACAATCCAGAATTCACAATGCTGGAATTTTACCAGGCATATGCTGATCACGGGGATCTGATGGATCTTACAGAGGAGATGTTTCGACATGTGGCCCGGGCGGTCACAGGATCCGCAGTTGTCTGCTATCAGGGCGAAGAGATCGATTTTGCAGGCCCCTGGCCCCGGATGACCCTTTTTGAGGCTCTTGCCTCAATTGGGGGGGTGCCTTCGGATTTGTTCAAAGACAAAAAGGGGCTCATGGATTTTGCCGTATCCAGAGGCGTGAGCGTAGACCCTGAAAAAGATTCGGATATGGGCCTCGGCAAGTTGATTACAAAGGTCTTTGATCACCTGGTGGAGCCTGAACTAATCCAGCCCGTGTTTATCACCGGCTACCCCGTGGAGGTTTCTCCGCTTTCCCGGCGGAGCAGCACCGATCCGGACATCACCGAGAGATTCGAGCTTTTTGTTGCCGGCAGGGAAATTGCCAACGGTTTTTCTGAATTAAACGATCCGGTTGATCAGAAGTCAAGGTTTTTACAGCAGGTGGAAAGCCATGATACTGAAAATGAAAATGTAGAGATGGATGAGGACTATATCCGCGCTCTGGAATACGGCATGCCGCCTACAGCAGGCGAGGGGGTGGGCATTGACCGGCTTGCCATGCTTCTTACCGATTCTGCCTCCATCCGGGATGTAATTCTGTTTCCCCATCTGCGGCCGGCTGAAAAAATATAGCGTCCTGCACAAATGAATTTTGAATACCTTATAGGCAGCAGATACCTTAAATCCAGGCAGAAAACCGGTTTTATCTCCTTTATCACCGTGCTTTCCATCGCCGGGGTAACCGTGGGCGTCATGGCTCTGATTATCGTTATCGCGGTAATGACCGGCGCAGAGTCCTATTTCAAGACAAAGATTCTCGGGGTTGAGCCCCATATCGTGCTAAACAGCTACGACAGGACAATCGATGATTACCCGGAGATCATAGACAGGGTAAACAGCAAAGATCAGGTAGAGTCCGCGGTACCGTTTGTGGAAACGCAGGCCATGCTAAGATCCTCTGCAGGGATGTCAGGCGCGGTTTTAAGGGGGCTTGATCCCGCCAGAGAAGGCACCGATATTATAGGGTTGTCTGAAGACGACCTTGAAAAAATGCTAACACCGGCTTCGGCGGGCGATCAGGCTCCGGGCATGCCAGGTATTGTCCTGGGAAAGAACCTGGCCAGGAGTCTGGGGGTCAGGCAGGGCGAAACCCTTTACCTGATATCGCCCAGGGGAATGATGTCGCCTGCCGGCCACATGCCTGCGATGAAAAGGTTCAGTGTAAACGGAGTCTTTGAGTCGGGTTTCTACGAGTATGATTCCTCCATGGCTTATATTCACATGCAAACAGCCCAGGATCTTGTAAGGATTGGAGATGCAGCCACGGCAATCGGAATCCGGGTTTCTGATATCTACGAAGCTGACCGTACGGCGCAGGAAATATCTGCAACCCTTGGTTCCTCCTACAGGGCCATGGACTGGATGGAGATGAACCGCAATTTTTTCTCCGCCCTGAAGCTGGAAAAAACCGCCATGTTTGTCATCCTGACCCTTATCATACTGGTGGCGGCTTTTAATATAGCCAGCACCCTGATCATGATGGTTATGAGCAAGACACGCGACATTGCCATATTAAAGGCCATGGGCGCCACAGAAAAAAGTATCCGCAAGATATTTGTATTCAAGGGACTCGTCATAGGAGGAATAGGCACGGCTGTGGGCACTTTGCTGGGGCTTGCAGGCTGTTTTTTACTGGAGCGCTACCAGTTTGTGGACCTGCCGGGTGATGTCTATTATTTCACCACCCTGCCCGTGGAAGTCCAGGTTGCGGATGTAGCGGTTATAGTTGCTGCAGCTCTGGTGATATGTTTTCTTGCCACCCTTTACCCGGCGCGCAAGGCTTCGCGTTTAAACCCGGTGGAGGCGCTGCGGTATGGATAAATTCAAAGGCGGGCAGCATCAAAAAAACCGGGCCGCCGGGGGACAGCAGGCCCCCCTGCTAGAGGCGTCGGGAATCTGCAGAAAGTTCACGGATAAAAACACCACCATAGAGGTTTTAGACGATCTCTCGGTTGAACTTGACCGAGGCGAGACCATGGCTGTTGTGGGCGAATCCGGGGTGGGGAAATCAACCCTGCTTCATATACTCGGAACCCTGGACCAGCCTGATGCGGGTGAGATTGTCTACAACGGTGTCAACGTTTTTGAAATGAGCCCTGCCCGGCTCGCGGCATTCAGAAACACTTCAATTGGCTTTGTGTTCCAGTTTCATTATCTCCTGCCTGAATTTACCAGCCTTGAAAACGTCATGATGCCCGGTCTGATAGCAGGGATGAAAAAAAAGAGCATACGAGAGGACGCAGAGGCAGTGCTGGTGAGGGTGGGCTTAAAAGACCGCCTGGCCCACCGCGTAATTGATCTTTCCGGAGGAGAGCAGCAGCGGGTTGCCCTGGCCAGGGCCCTGGTGCTCAACCCCGATATTCTGCTGGCAGATGAGCCCACAGGCAACCTGGACCAGCGAAACAGCGCCCAGATTCACGAGTTTCTGGTGGAATTAAACAGGGAAATGGGAATGGCAATGGTAGTGGTGACCCACAACCTGAAACTGGCTGCCTTGATGCAGCGAAGGATGTATATTGCAGACGGCAGGCTGCAGCAGGCAGAATAAGGCGAAAACAAGAGGGAAACCTTAATGAGGATCGGAATTCGGATAATAGCGTCGCTGAGTCTTTTTTTTGTGCTGAGCGGCGCGGCAGTGGCAGATACAGTTGTAAAGGACGTCAGGGTAGAGGGAAACGAGCGAATAGAGGCAGAGGCAATCCTTCGTGCTGCCGACACTGAGGCAGGCGACGCCTATGACGAAGATGAGCTTTCCGATGACCTTGAAGACATACACAGGATGGGCTACTTCGATGACGTCCGCGTGGAGGCCGAAGAACACGAAGACGGAATGGCGGTGGTGTTCAGGGTGGAGGAAAAAGCCTCTCTGCGCAGCATCGAATTTTCCGGAAACAGGATTTTCGAAGATGCGGACCTGGAGGAAAACATAGACATATCCTCGGGAGCCATCCTCAATATCGCCCGTATCAAGCGCAACATCAGGGCGATCGAGGCAATGTACAAGGACAAAAACTACCATAATGTCAATGTGGACTACGAGATCAAGGAAATCGATGAAAACAGGGCGGACCTGGAATTCGTAATTGAAGAGGGCAAAAAGGTCCGCATCAGGGAAATCACTCTGGAAGGCAACGACGCCTTTTCAGACAAGGAACTCAAAAAGATAATGGAAACCTCGGAAAAAGGCTTTTTCTCCTGGCTTACATCCTCGGGCGATCTGGACAACCAGGCCCTTGAGCAGGATGTCTACAGAATACAGGCCCATTATCAGAACAACGGATATGCCGAAGCCAGGGTTGCAGAGCCTGAGGTGGAATACGAGGGAGACTGGATTTACGTCACAATCAAAATCCACGAGGGCCAGCGTTTCAAGGTGGGAGACGTGTCATTTCAGGGCGAACTCCTTGCAGATGAAGAAGACTTAAGAGACACCATATCCATAGAAGACGAAAAATATTACAATCGCGAAGTGATACAAAACGACGTCATGACGCTGACTGACATGTATGCGGACGAGGGCTATGCAAGGGCGGATATAAGGCCTGAATTAAACAAGCGTCCTGATGACAACTCAATGGACATTGTGTTTCACCTGAAGAAAAATCAGCCTGTTTATTTTGAAAAAATCGTCATCGAGGGAAACACCAAGACAAGGGACAAGGTTATCAGGCGGGAACTGCAGGTCCACGAGCAGGAAAAATACAGCGCCAGCAGGCTGAAGCGTTCGGTTCGCAATCTCTACCGGCTTGATTATTTCGGAGACATTGATGTAAACACCCGGGAGGGTTCGTCAGAAGACAGGATGATCCTCGATATAGACGTGGAGGAAAAAGAAACCGGAAGCTTAAGCTTCGGTGCCGGCTACAGCGCAGTGGAAAAGCTCTATGTAATGGGCTCAGTTTCTGAACGCAATTTTTTGGGCCGGGGTCAGAAGGCTGAGCTGAGGCTTCAGACAGGAAGCGAGTCAAGGCAGTTCAGGTTTTTGTTCACAGAACCCTGGCTTTTTGACATTCCGCTTTCTGCCACAGCCGAGGCTTACAACTGGGAGCGCGACTATGACGACTACGAACGCAAAAGCAAGGGCGGGCTTGTGCGTTTCGGCTATCCCTTATTTGACTACACCCGGGGCTATATTTCCTATGGCTTAGACGTCAGCGAAGTAGAGGATGTAAGCCCCTTTTATGAATTCAGAATCAGGGAGGGACGCTTCACTGAAAGCAGCGTGACCACGAGCATTGTCTACGACTCAAGGGACAGGGCCATAAACCCCACTGAGGGTTCCAGGCACAAGCTGAGCTTTCAATACGCAGGTCTTGGCGGGGATGTTGGTTTTGCCAAGACTGAAGCGGAAACAGGGAAGTACTTTCCTCTTTTCTGGGGAACCGTGGGTTTTTTGCACGCGGAAGGAGGCCATGTAACAGAGGTTGGCGGCAAGCATCTTCCTGATTATGAAAAGTTTTACCTGGGCGGCATAAATTCTCTGCGCGGGTTTGACTGGCGGGATGTAAGCGTTACTGATTTTGATGATGACGGCAACCGGGTCAGGGTGGGCGGTGAAAAGTACGTCCAGTTCAACGCTGAGTTTTTGTTTCCCCTGTTAAAAGATGCCGGTTTAAGGGGTGTTTTGTTCTATGATACCGGCAATGTATACGAAAGAGGCGAAAACGTGGATCTGGGCGAACTTCGCGAAAGCGTGGGATTCGGCATAAGGTGGTACTCGCCCATGGGACCGCTGAGGCTTGAGCGCGGCTATATCCTTGACAGTAGGGAAGACGAGGATTCCGGCAGATGGGAATTTTCAATAGGAGGAGCGTTCTAGCA
>JAWLEU010000132.1:0-6919 GCA_041685965.1 Desulfosalsimonas sp. | reverse complement strand
GGTTGATTTGCCATGACATGCGCAGGGATGGTTCAATCAGGGACCTGTATGATGCAAAAACCGGGGCGGTGAGCATTGAAATAAAGGATTGCGCCGTGATATACAAACACGGTGAAAATGCGGTGCTAAAGCAGAAAAACGGCCGCGCCGTATACGTTTACAAAGCAGCCGGGGATCTTGAAAAAGACGGTGTCTACGACATTTCTGTTTCCAGGCTCAAGCGCTATTACGGCAACCTGGAAATCACAGGGATTGAATCCGCGGAAAAAACCGGGGAAGTAAACGATCCTGAAGACTACTTTGTAAAGGATCCTGACGCGGATTTATCAGGGCCGTCCATGGAAAACGAGGTTGCTGCCGGCTACAGGGGGATTTACAGGGATGAGCGGTTTTACTATGGAAAAGGAAATCGGATCAGGCTTTATTTCAAAGACAAGTCCCTTGCCCCTGAGCCGGGAAGCCGCATCCTGGTAAGGCGTGCGCGCATCGGTTATCACAAGACCCCGGAGCTTGTTATTGAAAAACCTGAACAAATAAGCACCATAAGCAGAGGCGATTTTTAATGAATGATTACAGCGGAAAAAATCCCGGCCGGCCCGGGATTCTGGGTATTGACGTGGGCTCGGTTTCAGCCTGTCTTGCAGTGCTGACCACCGGGGGAGAAATCCTGCACACGGATTACAGGTTTCATAACGGAGATATTGCCGGCACACTCCGGGAAATGCTCCGATCCCCGCATGCAGAAGGCGCGGTTGCCGTGGCAGCCACCCATGACACCCCCGGGGTTGTTGATGCCGACCTGCGCTGCGACGATCGCGTGGCAGTGATATCTGCAGCCTGCCATTTCCACGGAAAGCCGGGTGCCGTGTTAAACGTGGGGGGCGAGAAATTTTCTCTCATGGTTTTTGATGAAAACGGCAGGTATTCCGGGCTGAAAACAAATACCTCATGTGCCGCCGGCACCGGCAGTTTTCTGGACCAGCAGGCCGGCCGCCTGAATTTATCTGGTATATCCGGGCTTGCCGAAATTGCCGCCTCCAATACAGGAGAGCTCCCGGCGATCGCCTCCAGGTGCGCGGTTTTTGCAAAGACCGACCTTATTCATGCCCAGCAGGAAGGCTACAGCCTGGCGGAAATATGCGACGGCCTGTGCCGGGGGCTGGCAAAAAATATCGCAGATACTGTATTCAAGCATGAAAAGCCGCGGCATCCGGTTGTTTTCTGCGGAGGGGTGGCGCGGAACAGAGCTGTTATTTCCCATATCAGCGATATAATAGGCGCGGGCCTTGTGGTCGACGATATGGCGCCTCTTTATGGCGCGATAGGCGCGGCCCTCAATTTCATTGAAGAGCAGGGCGCGGTTGATTTGAATCATGAGAAGCGCCCGGTGGTCAGGGCTGCTGAAAAACCAAGGGAATACGGAAACCCTCCGCTTTTGCTTTCCATGTCGGATTATCCTGATTTTGCCTCTGAAAATTCATATGAATATGAGGCGCAATACCACGGAGGCGGCAGGGTGGAAGTGGATCTTTATGTGCCGCCCGAACAGGGAAGCCGGGTAAATGCCTACATCGGCATAGATATCGGCTCCACAAGTACAAAAGCGGTATGGATGGACCCTGACAGACGGGTTCTTGCGGGTTTTTATACCCGTACAGCAGGCAGGCCCGTGGGTGCGCTGTGCTGTATTTTTGAGGCAATGGATGAGCTCGTTGTCTCCCGGGCCCTGGAATTCTGCGTCATGGGCGCTGGAGCCACGGGTTCCGGCAGAAAGTTCGTGGGAAAACTTGCCGGCGCGGATACAATAATTGATGAAATAACCGCCCATGCCAGGGCTGCCACGGAACTTAACCCCGAAGTGGACACCATAATAGAGATAGGGGGGCAGGATTCAAAATTCACCACCCTGAGAAACGGAAGCGTGACCTTTTCCATAATGAACACGGTTTGTGCTGCAGGCACAGGCTCATTTCTGGAGGAACAGGCTGAAAAGCTCGGCGTGGGGCTTTGCGCATTCGCGGATCGCACGGAAAACGTGGCCGCGCCCATCGCAAGCGACAGGTGCACGGTTTTCATGGAAAGAGACATTAATTATTATTTAAGCCGCGGCTACCGGGTAGAAGAAGTGCTTGCAGCAGCCCTTCACTCGGTGCGGGAAAATTACCTCACCAGGGTGGCCGTGGAGGCAAACATAGGCACCACTGTTTGTTTTCAGGGAGCCACGGCCAAGAACCGCAGTTTGGTGGCGGCATTTGAGCAGAGGCTAAACCGGCCTGTATATGTCTCGCGGTATTGCCATTTGACAGGAGCGCTTGGCGCGGCACTGCACCTGGCTGACGAAGCTGTGTCTGAAAGCGGCTTTCGCGGACTCGGCCTTTATAAGTCAGAAATCCCGGTCCGCTCCGAAGTGTGCGGCCTTTGCACGAACCACTGCAAAATCACCGTGGCTGAGATGCAAGACGGCCCGGTCGCCTACGGGTTTCTTTGCGGCAGGGACTATGAAACCCGTCATTACGTGGATAACAACCGCGCCGGGTTTGACCTGGTAAAAACCCGGCGGAAAATTTTCAGGCCCGGAACGCCGGAGCCTGAAAAACCCGAAATCAGGGTGGGTATCCCGGCTGCCCTTTATATGCACGAAGACATTTCCATGTGGACCGATTTTTTCCGAAGGCTGGGCATGGGCACGATTGTCCGGCAGGGCCTGGATGATGCGGTAAAAAGGGGCAAGGCATGCGTGGGCGCAGAATTCTGCGCTCCTGTCACCTCTATGCACGGCCAAGTGGATGCGCTCAAGGATGAGGCGGATTTCATCTTTCTGCCCTATTACCTGGAAAACCGCGAAAAAGACGGCAGCGCCAGGCGCCAATACTGCTATTATTCCCAGTACGTGCCTTCCCTGGTCGCAGACATGGACCCGCAGCTGCGCCGGCGCATTGTATCGCCGGTGGTCAGGTTTTTGTACAGCAGTTTTTACATGCGCATGGAGGTTTTCCGGGCTGTTCGCAAAATGAACCCGGATCTCGGGTTTTTTGAGGTGATTTCAGCCTGGGAGCGCGCAAGGGCCGCCTTCCGGGATGACACGGAAAAATGGCGCGATGCCTATAAGGAAAGCTTTGCCGGTGCAGACGACATCTGTGTTATGTTTCTTGGCAGGCCGTACACAGTTCTTGATCCCGCGATGAATAAAAAAATACCGCAGATTTTTGCATCCCAGGGCGTAAAGGGCTTCTTCCAGGACATGATGGAGCTTGACAGCGCGGATGTATCCGAGATCGAGCCTTTTCTCGACGAGCTTCACTGGAACTACGCAGCCGACATAATAAAGGCCGCAAAGCTCGTGTCCCAGCAGCCCGGGGTATATCCGGTTCTCATGACATCTTTTAAGTGCTCTCCTGATTCCTTTATACGCGATGTGTTTCAGTCCCTGATGGAAGGGGCTGACAAGCCTTACCTGATCCTCGAGTTAGACGAGCACGGCTCAAGCGTCGGCTATGAAACCCGAATCGAGTCTGCTGTGAGAGCCTTTAGAAACCATGCGTCAGAAGGCAGCCGCTATCAGACCGATCCATCCCGCATCAATCCTGTAAAAACCCGCAGTATGAGCGGAAAAACAGTTATCATGCCAAGCTGGGACCCCATAACATGCAGGCTTTTGACAGCCAACTTAAGGCGGGAAGGAATTGATGCACACCTTATCACCGAGACCCCGGGGGCGGTCAGGCGCAGCATGCGTCTCAATACCGGCCAGTGCATCCCGATAAACGCAATGGTGCAGGAGTTTGTCGAGCATGTGGAGGAAAACGGCCTGGATCCTGCAAAAACCGTTTTCTGGACGGGTTATTCCGAAGTCTCCTGCAACATCCGGCTTTATCCCTACAAGTTAAAGCAGATGATCGGGTCTTTCGGAGGCGGCATGGAAAAGGCCGGCGTATATACGGGCAACATCTCGTTTACGGATGTTTCGATGCGGGCGGCGGTGAACTCGTATTTCGCATTCATGTTCGGCGGCCTGCTCAGGCGCATGGGCTGCCGCATCCGCCCCTATGAAAAAAATCCAGGCGAAACCGACCGCGCTTTGGAAAACGGTTTAAGGATAATGGAAGAGGCGTTTTCAAGCGGCGGGGACAAGGACAGGGCAGCAGCCGAAACCGTGGAACTGTTTGACCGCATAGAAACCGTTTCCGGCAGCAGGCCCAAGGTTGCAGTATTCGGAGATCTTTACGCCAGGGACAACCCTGTGTTTAACCAGGATCTCATAGAATTCATAGAGGCGTGCGGAGGAGAGGTCCTGACAACTCCTTATACTGATTATGCCAAGATGATAGCGCCCGCCTATTTCAAAAAATGGTTTACAGAGGGCAGGTATTTGAGCCTGGCGGTCAACCGCAGTCTTCTGGCTGCCATGGTAAGGCGGGAAAGGTCTTATTACAGGCATTTCCAAAGGGTTTTAAAGGAACCCGAACCTGTCTACAACGTAAACCCAGAGCAGATCCTTTCCTGGTTCGGCATGATCCCGGAAAACACCGGGGAGTCAATGGACAATATACTTAAAATCTATTACATCTGCAGGCACCATCCAGAGGTGTCGCTGTTTGTCCAGACCAGCCCGGCATTTTGCTGCCCGTCTCTTATCACTGAGGCCATGGCGGAAAACATCGAGAGGCAAACCGGTGTGCCGGTGGTTTCGATCACCTATGACGGCACAGAAGGAGACAAGAACAGAAAAATCATCCCGTATCTTAAATACGCGCATGAAGGCACTGTAAAAAAGGCGGCGGGAGATTACGACTCAGGCATGTTTTGACCGGTTCCGCTGCGCGATTTTTTCAAACATCTTTACCATGCCGGCAATCAGTGTATAGATTGATTCGGAATCAAGGTTGTCGTCTGCGCTTTTGTCAAAGAAGATGTGCAGGCTTGATTCCATGCCTTCTTCCGGTTCCCGGTAGGCAAACAAAACCGGCAGAAGGGGCAGCGGGTGCAGTACCACGGATATGTCCGAATCAAGGTGCTCATCAGCGCGCCTGCCGCTGAAAACCTCGAGCATGTCGGAAAACAGGTCGGTATATTCGTCTGCGACCTGCTTTAAGGGCTTTTCGCAGTTCTGCCTGAAATGGTTGAGCCGTTCAGGGCCGCCGGACAGTTCCCTGAAGGTTATCCACTGGTTTGTTATGGCAGATCCCCTGCAGTAAAGCACATAGTTTAAAAAGGGCATGGCAACCCAGGCGTTGGTGTGGATTTCAGCCGAGAGGTTTCCCCGGGTGTCAACTGAAAACGCTTTTCCCATAACCCGCAAGGTGAGCCTGCGGCCGTCGAATTGCCCGCCGGTGCGCTCTGCCGCCTCTGCCAGGTCGATTTCCGGGATTTTGCGTGCAAGCTCGTTTACCGCTTCTTCCATGAACTCGTCAATCGTGTCAGGCGTTTCCACTTCCGCGCCGTATTCGGCCACGGTTTCCGCCGGGATGCGCGGGCACTGATCCAGGGTCTTTTTGCCCTTGAATACAGCCACGGAAAAGGCCATGCAGGTTTTTTCATTGCAGGCCCTGCAGTTGGAGCCGTCGGTGAGCTTGAAAATCTCCATGGGGTTGTTTATGCGCGCCATTTAAAAAATCCTTTTGTTCTAAAGTAATTGTCTGTCCTGTTTTGCCATTGGCCTTATAAAATGATATTAAATAAGGTGCAAGGGCTACATTGCCCGTTTACACCCATAACCCTTAACAGGTAAACCCATAACTCATAACCGATAACACATTACTTATAACCCATAACTCACATGGTGGCCCCAATGCTTGAACTGATTGATTTAGATATTGAATCCCTGGGATATAACCGGTTCATCTCGGCCTGGCTCTACAAGGGAAGGCAGGGTGCGTTCCTCGTGGACACCGGTCCTGCATGCACGGTGGACCAGCTTTTGGCCGGGCTTGAAAAAAACGGGGTCGAGCATCTGGACTGGATACTGCTGACCCACATTCACCTGGACCACTCAGGCGCAATCGGTCATGTAACCCGGCATTTTCCGGAAGCCACGATAGTGTGCCATGAAAGGGCGGTGTCGCACCTCATAGACCCGACCCGGCTCTGGGAGGGCTCAAAAAAGGTGCTCGGAAAAGTCGCCGAAACCTACGGCCCTATCGAACCGGTGCCTGAAGAAAGAATCGTTACCAGCGATCACGTGGCGTTTGAAAGCGGTATCCGGGTAATTCCAACCCCTGGACACGCCCCGCATCACCAGAGTTTCGTATTTGAGGATTTTCTTTTTTGCGGAGAGGTTTTCGGGGTTTTCCTGGAGCTTGAAAAAGATATTTACCTTCGTCCCGCAACTCCCCCGAAATTCGTTTTCGAGGAATTTTACGACTCCATGGAGCGCCTGGCCCCGGAAACCCACAGAAAAATCTGCTTTGCACATTACGGCATGTTTGCCGACGGGGGCCGCATACTTGAAACAGCGCGAACCCAGCTGCGAATGTGGATGGAAGTGGTGCGCAGCCATGCTGAAAAGCCCAAAATGAACGCAATTATTGCAGACCTTAAGGCAAATGATCCTGTTTTCGCACGTATTGATTATCTCGCCCCGGTAATCCGGGAAAGGGAAATGTATTACACCGCAAACACCATCCGCGGAATGCTGGGATATATTGAGAAAAACCCGTGAGTATAAATATAATTGTCTTTTTCTCCAAAAACCGGTAGTGTTTACCTATCGGTAATTTATACACTTTTGTCCGTCCAGCGCCTTTTCATGCCGCCATGGACCCGCGGATGGACTGGGCAGCTCGGGTTTTTTTCAGTCTTATAGGAAACGTCGTTCTGTTGAATTTTATCTTCAGCGGAGTTAACAACAACTAAGTGCGCGCAGTCATAAATACAGTGACATTACAATCCCGACAGTAGGTTCACTATTGGGATCTGAAGC
>JAWLEU010000131.1:0-6964 GCA_041685965.1 Desulfosalsimonas sp. | reverse complement strand
AAATACGTTATCAACATTACCAATAACCTGTTATTTTGAAAAAATACCGCCACAAAGCCGCGGCAGGTTCCCTGAAAAAATCCGCTGGAGTTTTCCGGAGAGGTGACTTTTGTTAAAACCGTTATGCACTGGTGTTTAACTCACCAGGTGGCGCCAAAGTAAAAAGCCCTTTCCTGCCTGGACTGTCACCGCCCGGACGGCGTGATTGATTTTGACAAACCGGCAGGGTGGTGCATCTGGCAACAGTAGCACACAGTGAAGGCAAAAACGTGACACTGTTTTTGCTTGATGAGGCGGTTTACATAGCCAAGGAAGGTCTTGCAGAACATCTGCGTGCAGACACCGGAGACGTGGCAGATGACCTGCTGGCGTACCTGCAGGCCCACGAGATTCCCATACTCGTGTGCACACCTTGTGCAAAGGCAAGAAGGATATACGAAGAAAACCTCATTGAAGGTGCCAGGATGGCCGCGGCCTCGGAGTTGATCCATCTGGCTTGTGATGCAGCGGTGCTCAGTCTTTAAAAAGACTGCCGTTCCCGTTAATTTTCGCGCTGATGCTGAACCTGATAAGATGGGGCTGTTTTATGTTTCCTAAAAGAAATCTTCATTATTTTATACTCATAGCACCTTTGGCCGGGCTTTCTTCGGTAAAAAGCCGGGCCATGGCAGGCCCGCCCTGGTCTGGCCCGTATGGCCCGGCCGGTTTAAAACATATTTTTCCATTAGAATCCCAGGGTGTCGGCATACTGTTCCTTCTTAAGGTGTTCTTCCCATTTTTCTCCCCACATATCCGGGGTTGTTTCCTCAACCGGAACGATTTTTTGCCAGGAAACATCCATCTCCCGAAAGATTTTTTTTAGTTCCTCCTCATCAGGTGCAAGCCAGACGCAGAACCGCCAACCTTCGTCATAGTTCATATAGGTCCTGATCCACGTAGCGTTTTCAAGCTGTGCCATTTTCCGCCAGTTATCCTGGATTACACTGCAGTCAACATTTGGGTTGTAATGTTCTACCATGAATTTTTTCATCTTACCCATGATATACCTCCTTATTATTTATAGTTGCCCGTTTAAACCACCTCTGGGAAACTGTTTTGTCCCGGAACATGCCGAAATTATGAAGCAAGGCGTTCGGCCTGCTCAGTGAGCAGCGCCTTAAACCGTTCAAGGGTAATGGGGCATGGCTGTATCGCTATTCCCATCCAGTCCGAATATTCCAGCAGTTCCTCGGGTTTCTCCGCTATGTATTGATCCATAAAGCCGATGCCGTCGAGAACCATGGCACCGCCGGTATGTTTCGGAAAATTTTCGTTTGCCAGCCCTTTGTCCCAGCCCTTGTATACGTAATGCCTGAATTTGATCCAGCCCGGCGTCATCCAGAGCACCTTTTCGCCCCCTGCCATTTGCTCGCGTTCAGCCTGGCTTGCAAGCATATCCATGCAGTGGGTGGCGTTAATTCTTGCAATATTGCCGCTCTGTTCCTGAATAATGGTGTCAATTGTCCTGGTGGGCTCGCTTACGTTGACGTAACAAAACTTCCCACCGTAGACCACGAGGATTTTATCTGTTTTCTCCCGGGCCTTTTGAATTCTTTCCACAAGTTGTTTTTCCAGCTCTTTTGGGCTTTCGTGAAGCCCTGGCGTGGTAAAATACAGATGGGCCGGATCCAGGAATCCTTCTGTGCGTAGGTGGTTGAACTCCGGGGTCAGAGTGCCACAGGAGATAATAGCAATATCTTTGAAACTCATACTTTTTTCCTTTCTGCTACGGGCTTATCAATGCAACGTTTTGTGTTTTTCTATAACCTATAATTCAATATTTATGCCATGGTTGCAGAAAGCAGAAATATTATTTATCTTAATTTATAAATTCAATAAGTTATAAAATTTTGGCGTGTGATTGATGCTTTGCGGGCAGACTTTTGACCCGTAAATGTAACGGTTTGTGGCGTTACCAGAGCCTGCCGACTATCATTACTCGTCTTTTCGGGATACGTTTCAAATTGATAGAAACAGGCCTGGATTAAGGCTGAACGAGGGAATTTGAAGCTAACGGACTTTTTGCCACGGCATGGAATATTCCCGGGTCCTCCCCAAAATACGCCTTGAATCCGCCTTTTTTCAAAACCGCCTTCCTCCGAAATATTTCCCGGGAATAACCGCATGGTTCATATCAGTTCTTTTTAGCAACCCTTCAAAGACAGATATAGTTGCGTAATTGAAGCCCTGCCGGATGTTTTCTTTTTCCAGGTTTTCCCAGCACCAAAGTTTTTGCCTTAGAATTCCGCCTGTAATGCGGTTGCAAAAAGACTTCTCCAATGTCGGCACATCCGTTGCATAGTCTATGTTTAATTTCCGAAAATCCGGTGATTCATCCGGTTTGAAACATTCCGCCGGCATTTATGCAAACGGCGGATCTGCAACCACAAATCAGGGGGAGGAGACATCATGGCAGAAACTGAACAAAAAGCGGCAAAAGAAAAAAAGACCGCTGATGCAAAAAAGGCCTCCATTGATACCGCAACGCAGGAAATGATCCGTCACGCGCAGAAACTGGGGATTGAAACAATCTTTGACAGGGCTGAAAGCATGAAGCCTTGCAATATCGGCTCCCAGGGAACCTGCTGTAAAAACTGCGGAATGGGGCCCTGCCGCCTGCCCCTGCCCAAGTCAGGAATCTCCGGGGAAGATGAACGCAAGGGCTTGTGCGGGGCAACCGCCAACACCATCGCGGCCAGGAATTTCATCCGGATGATCGCAGGCGGCGCAGCCGCACATTCGGATCACGGCAGGTGCGTGGCTGACGTTTTCACTGCGGCCGCCCGCAAGGAAACCGACGCTTACCGGATCAAGGACGCAGAGAAGCTGATCCTCGTGGCCGAGGCACTTGGCGTGGCCACCACGATTGAAAAAGAAGGACAGACTCTGGACCGCAACCGCGATGAAATTGCACTCGAGGTGGCGGAAAAGGCCATGAACGAATGGGGTAAGCCCGAGGGCGAACTCCTGTATCTGAAACGTGCGCCGGCAGCGCTTTACGAAAAATGGCAAAAGCAGGGGGTTTTGCCCCGGAACATAGACCGGGAGATCGTGGAGATCATGCACCGAACCCATATCGGGGTGGACCAGGACTACCGAAACCTTATGAAACAGGGCACGCGCGCTGCCATTGCAGACGGATGGGGCGGATCCATGCTTGCCACTGACCTGCAGGATATATTGTTCGGCACCCCCTATCCCATCCAGTCTGAAGCCAATCTGGGAGTCATGAAAAAGGATCACGTTAATCTCGTGATTCACGGACATGAGCCGGTACTATCCGAGATGATCGTGGCCGCGTCCCAGACCCCAGAGATGCAGGATTACGCAAAATCCAAGGGTGCGCAGGGCATTCAGCTCTCCGGGATATGCTGTACTGCCAATGAAGTTTTGCAGCGGCACGGCGTGCCTTTATGCGGCACTTTTCTGCAGCAGGAGCTTGCCATCATCACCGGAGCCTGCGATGCAATGGTTGTAGATATTCAGTGCATAATGCAAAACATTGCCAACGTCGCCAACTGCTTCCACACAAAGCTCATCACCACCCATCCGATCGCGAAAATGGAGCAGGACAACGTCATTCATATCGAATTCGATGAACTTCACGCAATTGAAGACGCCAAGCGGATCGTGAAAATTGCCATCGACAATTTCGGCAACCGCAGCAGCGAGGTCATGATCCCGCACCATAAAAGTGCGCAAATTGCGGGCTTTGGTGTGGAATCGATAGAATACCACCTGGGCGGAACGTTTCGCGGATCCTATTACACGCTCAATGATAATATCATCAACGGCAGGATTCGGGGCATTGCCGGAGTGGTCGGCTGCAACAACGCCCGGACCCGCCACAACGAAGGGCATTTGGAGGTTGTCAAGGAAATGATAAAAAACGACGTGATCGTTTTGACCACCGGCTGCAACGGCATCGCCTGCGCCATGGAGGGCCTGCTGACTCCGGAGGCCGCGGGGGTGATGTGCGGTCCCGGTCTTGCCGAGGTCTGTGAAACCGTCGGGATACCGCCAGTGCTGCATATGGGATCGTGCGTGGACAACAGCCGCATTCTGCTTGCCGCCACGGAAGTGGTCAAGGCAGGCGGCCTGGGCAATGACATCAGTGAACTGCCCGTGGCCGGGAGCGCGCCGGAATGGATGAGCGAAAAGGCCATCAGTATTGGCCACTATTTTGTCGCATCCGGTGTGTATACGGTCTTCGGAGTGACCCTGCCCGTAACCGGAGCGCCGAAGTTCCAGCACTATCTTTTCGAGGAATTTGAAAAACTCTACGGCGGCATGTGGGATCTGGAGCCGGATCCCTATCTGCATGCAAGCAAGATGATCGCGCATATCGACCAAAAAAGGAAAAACCTGGGGATTGACAAGGCGCGGGACCGGGTGCTTGTGGATATGGCCGCCCGCCGGGAAATCTGAGAAACATTCCGGCCAGCGCGGAAGGCTCTAAAGATTTACTGTAAAACCGCTGGCGGCAATCTCACCGGACTGCCCCTTGAAATGACCGAATAGGGGTATGTCCGGTTTCCGGTTTCAAGAGGGTTTACTATAAACCGGGAAAAAAGGTTTCAGTCTCGTCCTCTTTCAATCGGGATTATACGGTATGAAGGTCTGCAATGGACAAAATATTAGTGGTTTACAAATACAATCAGGTAAAACAGTCGATAATCAAGGAACTGGAAAGGGAAGGCTACGACATCCGGTCGGTTGAAGCGGATTCACTTGATTTCCCGACACTGGACCCTTCAGATTTTAACCTTGCCGTCATTACTCCTTGTGCGGATGTGTCGTCAACATGGGGTATATTTCTGGATTTCAAAGAGCATTTCCGCGATCTGCCGATCGTCGCTTACATGGGACAGCACGGTGTGGAGCATCTGAAATCGGCGATAAAGAAGGTTTTAAACAAATAGTACCCTGGTTTGCTGATTTATATAAAAGCATAAATTATTAAGAAGGCCGCCATGACAGTAAACTTCAACGACTCGAAGGATCTGATGCCCAAACCGGCCATGGCCGAAAAGGTCCTTGGTCAGGCATTGAAATATCCGGGCCAAAATACTGATAAGAACGCGAGATATGTTTTAATGGCAGTGAATAATATCGCCAGCGGGAAGAGGCACGAAATGGTCCAGATGGTTTCATCACAGAACCCACCAATAGCAACAGAAAACCGGATAAAGGAACCAATCAGTTCAAAGTTCCCCCGGATCGGCCAATGTCAAGGGAAAACTCTTACACTTTGACAATCTCTTGCGACTTATAAATGCTGCATTGGAATTGACTTTATTGCTGGCTTGAAGCCTTGGGATTCAGGTGTGCTATACGCCGGGTGATCCAACAATTGCAGGGCTTTTTGGCCGGATTGCCCTCGCTTCGCTTGAGCTATGGGGGATAGGCTCAGCTCGGGCAGCCCCGGGCTAAGTCGTTATTCCTAATCTGGTCTGCCCATTGACTCTGGCACGGAAGACAGATGGCATTTTGAAATATGTGCCGGGCAACTGACGACATAACTTGCCACGGAATGCAATATTCCTGGGCCCTCCCCAAAATGCACCTTGTATCCGCCATTCCTCAAGACAGCCAAATCCGAAATACTGCCCGGGAATAGCCGGGGTGTTCAATCCCATGTTGCCATCAACCGATATCCATTGATATGTTAGGGAACAAAAAGAAACTGGGACAAGGCCGAGCTTAACGTGAGATCGGGACCAAATGTCACGGGTTTTTTCGATCTTCAGCTTTTTTGAAACTCGAGGAAGACAAACCGGATTGTCGCATGTAAAAAGTCTGATCTCAGGCTTTCGAATACCGTAGCCTTGCGAAATATCCAGATAAAAATATATTAACATCTATGGCGTTTTATTTTCAGACCTTTTCCCTGCCTGTAACTGCAGGGATATTTTTTACAGCAGCAGTTTTCATTGTACTCGGGGGCTGGCGCTTATCCAACATAGCGGACCGTCTTGCGGACCGCACAGGTATGGGAGAAGCGATTACAGGCGCCCTTTTTTTAGGCGCCGTGACATCCCTGGCCGGTATCGTTACCTCGGTGACCGCTGCTTGGCACGGCTCTGCAGAGTTGGCTGTCAGCAACGCTATCGGCGGAATTGCGGTCCAAACACTGTTTCTTGTCATTGCGGATCTGGTTTATCAACAAGCAAATCTGGAACATGCGGCAGCTTCTTTAAGTAATCTGATGCAAGGGGTTTTGCTGGTTGTGCTTTTATCCATCACCCTTGTGGCAACTGCCACTCCGGATTTTAGCCTGTGGTCCATCAGCCCGGCGACGCCTTTAATATTTTTAATTTATATCTACGGCTTACGAATGATTTCAAAGTCACGTAGCAGACCCATGTGGCTTCCCCGATTGACCGCCGAGACCCGGCAGGACAAAGCCGCGGCGAATGCACAGCAGGAAAATCTACTCCATCTTTTTCTGGGACTTGCTATAATTGCTGCAATTGTTGGCATCTCCGGCTGGCTGGTGGCCCAGACGGGCATGGCGATCTCCTTGCAAACGGGTCTGTCGGAATCCGCCGTTGGAGCCATCCTTACTGCCGTGGTGACTTCCCTGCCGGAGCTTGTGACAACGCTTGCCGCAGTGAGACTGGGTGCGTATACACTGGCCATAGGCGGAATTATCGGTGGTAATGCTTTTGATACTTTGTTCGCAGCAGTAGCCGATATCGCTTACCGCAATGGATCAATCTATCATGCGATCTCGAACCAGCAGGTATTCTTTATTGCCCTTACAATCCTCATGACTGCTATTCTGCTGCTTGGCATGCTGCGACGGGAAAAACGGGGAATCGCTAATATCGGATTTGAGGGCTTTCTGATAATGGTGCTTTATCTCGGCGCAGTCACTTACCTGCTGTTTGCCGGAAATTGGGGGTAGGTGAAGACTGGGACA
>JAWLEU010000130.1:0-6973 GCA_041685965.1 Desulfosalsimonas sp. | reverse complement strand
ATAGCACCCCTGGTTGCCGTAAACCGCCAGGAAAACGACGGCCCTGCCAGAAGATTCCGGTTTGAGGGCGCTGCCGGCGAAATCGGTCTTATTACGGCCGTAAGCAGGCATTTCTGCAGCGAGTGCAACCGACTTCGATTAACTGCAGACGGCCGCATCAGGACCTGCCTGCTCTCAAACAGTACAACAGACATAAAAACCCCCATGAGAAACGGCGCAACAGACGATGAGCTTGCAGGGATATTTCTCGACGCGGTTGCTCACAAGCCGAGGCAGCACAACCTGGACAAAGGCTGCGCCACAGAGCTCAACCGCATGTTTTCCATAGGCGGATAAGCCTGTATTCCGGGAATTTTAAAAAACAAAAGCCCTAAAAACCGGTTTGTCAAAAAAACTGATTGACAACTCAATCAGTTTTTGACAACCATGCCTGGATGACTATGGTATTTTAATTTGAAATTGGCAAGAGGAGCTGCCAGGGAGTGGACAGAAAAACAGCAATAATGGATGCCGCAACCAGGCTTTTCGCGGAAAAAGGATTCGCCGAAACCTCGACTGCTGAAATAGCGGAAACCGCAGGAGTTGCCCACGGCACCCTGTTTTATCACTTCAAAAACAAACAGGGAATCATCCGGGAGATTTTTTCCAGATCCGGCTCTACATATCTTCGCGAGCTGCGCAAAACCATTGAAAACCATGATACCGGAATCGGTAAAATAGAGGCAGCCATAAGGTTTAACAAGGACTATTCAATACACCACAGCCAGCAGATAATCATATTTTTAAGGGTGTTTCCAGATCAGATAAGAGATCCCCGCAGCAGTGAAAGAAGCATGATGGAGTCAGTACGTGCACAGGTCATAGACATCATAAAACAAAGCCTTGCCGCAGGGGTGAAAGACGGAACAATTGAGTGTGACAACATTGAAGAAACCGCCTGGGTGATAAACAGCCTGATTTTCGGCATAACTCACATGGATCTCATCCAGACCGCAGAAATGCCGGAACTGACAGGAAACGCAGTGGAATTCTGCCGCCGGGCCTTAAAAGTCCGGCTGTAATTAAGGCAAACAATCAAAAACATCAAGGAGTTTACCAGATGCCAGGATCGGGCAGAATCTGTCTTGCTCTGTCGGCCGCGCTTGCAGCGTTCCTGCTTTTTTCAGGCACTGCAGTGTCCGGGCAGGGCGGCGAGCTTACGCTTGAGCAGGCCTACCGCAACGCAATGGAGGAAAACGAAAACGTCGGAATATCGAGGCAGGAATTTCGCAAGGCAAAATCCGACGTAACCGCCGCAACATCGGCTCTTTATCCGCAGCTCTCAGCCCGGGGCGCATATACCCGTGAAAAGGATACAGACTTTTCCCTGGGCTCCGGCACAGGTACCACGGGCGGGGGCGGGACAGGATTTGAAACGCCGAATGAATACGGCACACTGACCCTGAGCCTGGACCAGCACATATACCAGTGGGGCAAGGTGTGGTCAGGCAGGAAAATGGCGGAATATTATTCAGAAGGCTCCAGGTACAGGCATGTTCGCCGGGTACAGGAAATTCTCTACCAGGTAAGCGTAAGCTATTATGAGGCCCTTCTTGGCAGACGGGCCATAGAAATTGCTGAAAGTGCCCTTAACAGGGCAGTATGGCAGGCAGAACAGGCCAGGGCAAGATTCGAGGTGGGGGTGGTAACCCAGACCGACGTGCTGCGGGCGGAAGTCCAGGTGGCACGCAGCAGCGAAGACCTGGAACGGGCGAAAAACGACTACGATAACGCGCTGGAACAGCTGGCCCTGGAAATGGGAGTGGCATCAACCCCAGACAGCATCGAGGAGCCGCCTGAACGCTCTTTTAAAGCCGGACCCGTAAATGAACTTTATGAAACAGCCCTGACCAGGCGGCAGGATTACAGGCAGGCACAAAAGCAGCAGCAGGGCGCGGAAAAACGCGTGGATTTCGAGAATGCAGATTTTTTCCCCAACATAAGCCTTACGGGCGAATACACGGCCACGGACAAAGAAGAGCTCTACTACGGGGAATCATACGATTGGCGGGCAAGCATTGTGGTCTCCTATCCGCTGTTTACGGGATGGGAAACAAGCGCTGAGGTGGCCAGCGCAAAGGCTGAAAAAAGCCAGGCGGACTACAGCCTTGCCAGGCTTCGCAAGCAGATACGAAACGAGGTCAGAAGCGTTTACCTCGACATACAGACCCAGCAAAAGGTAATTGACCAGCTCAAAAAACAGGTGAGGTCTGCAGAACGCAACTACCAGGAAACCACTGCCATGTTTGAACAGGGCATTGTTACAGCAGTGGACCAGGTTGACGCCTTTACCGCCTTAAACGAGGCGGAAAACAGGCTGGCACAGGCCTATTACACCTATCAGCTCGATCTGCTGCGTCTTAAGATGGCAACCGGTACATTTCAAAAGGATCTGCTGGAAAAGGAGATATTGAATGAAAACGGGTAAAAACTACCGAAGCCGGCCCTGGTACACAGGGATTCTTATTTTGGCGGCCTCTGCACTGCTTATGCTGCCTGCGGCATGCGGGACATCTGAAAACGAAGAAAGCGTCGATGAAAACCGTGATTCCGATTCATGCGCGAGCGTGGATCGCGCAGAGGTGGAAACCAGAGACCTCGAGGAGATTATCCGGGCCATAGGCAGCACAGAGGCGTTTCAAAAGGTGACTGTCCGGCCCGAAATTAAAGGAGTTATAGAATCCGTCCACTTTGAGGAAGGCGCGAAAGTAAAAAAGGATGACCTGCTTTTTTCAATTGATGACGCCAAGGTACAGGCCGAACTCAGGGCCAGACAGGCTGCCCTGGGCGAAGCAGAAGCAAACAGGGAAAACGCGCGCCTCATATTTGAACGCCGCCAGCGCCTTTATGAAAAAAACCAGATTTCCGAAGAAGAACGTGACGAGGCCCGCACGGGCTACGAGGCATTAAAATCACAGGTAAAACGCATAGAAGCGGAAGTCGAAAACATAAAAGAAACTCTTAAAGACACCAGGGTTCGGGCTCCGTTTGACGGAATCGCGGGCGAGCATCACGTGGACGCCGGGCAGCTGGTCGATACCGCAACACATCTGACTTCCGTGTTCCAGACAGAAAGGCTTAAAATCGCGTTTACAACTCCGGAACGCTACCTGGGGGATATCAGAAACGGCCAGGAAATACGGCTGACCTCCCCTGCATACCCCGAAAAAAAGCTGTCCGGAACTGTTTATTTCATGGACCCGCAAATAGAGATGGCAACACGAAGCCTGAATCTAAAGGCCCGCGCCGACAATCCTGACAACCTGCTTCGCCCCGGAGGATTTGTATCAGTGGAGCTGATTGCCGGAGTCCGGGAAGACGCCCTTGTGATTCCGGAAGAAGCCCTTATACCCACCCGCACCGGCTACATGGTCTTTACAATTGAAGACTCTCGCGCCAGCGGCCGTGAGGTTGAAATCGGGCTGCGCAGACCCGGATTCGTGGAAATCACGCAAGGGCTGGAAAAAGGTGAAACAATTGTGCAGGCGGGCCATATCTCTTTGGCAGAAGGCGACAGGGTCTGTTCTGAATAAAGACGGCCGATACAAGCACGTACGGATTTAAGAGTCTGAGTTTAAAACATTTACAAGCTTTTTCATCAGCCACAATAAAGGTACTGCAGCAATATGATCTGGAATCTTTGCATTAGACGGCCGGTGCTGACCACCGTTTTTTTTCTGGTAATTTTTATATTCGGGATATTCGGCTACACCCAGATGCCGGTGAGGGAATTTCCCGATGTTGAATTTCCCATTGTCAATGTCAGCGCAGTGCTGCCGGGCGCAGACCCCGAAGTAATAGAAACCGAGGTGGTGGAGCCCTTAGAAGAGCAGCTAAATACAATAGAGGGGGTAAAGGAAATACAGTCCACCAGCCGGGAACAGGTTGGCACCGTAACGGTGGAATTCGAGCTCAACCGCGATATCGACCTTGCCGCCCAGGACGTAAGGGACCGTGTCACTCTTGCCCGCCCCGACATGGCAGACGATATAGAAGAGCCGACCATCCGCAAGATGGATCCTGACGCCAGGTCAGTGATGTGGATTTCGATCCGCGGCGACAAGCGATGGGATCCGGTAAGGATGACTGAATATGCAGACACGGTTGTAAAAACCCGCCTGGAAAGGCTCTCCGGCGTGGGGCAGATCTTTATCGGCGGCGAGCGAAAATACGCTGTGCGTATAAAACTCGACCCCGCCAAACTCGCTGCTCACAACTTAACGATCCAGGACGTGGTGGAAAAGGTAAGGGCCGAGAATGTAGATATTCCTTCAGGCCGCATTGAAAGCAAAGAGCGTGAATTTCTCATCAAAACCGAAGGCAGGTTTGCGTCTTCAGAGCCGTTTAACGACATCATAATCACCCATACCGGAGGGGCACCGATCAGGCTGGCAGATATCGGCGAAGCTGTGGACGGGGTGGAAAACGACCGTAATATTGCGCGCTACAACACCGAACAATCCGTCGGACTCGGGCTGGTCAAGCAGTCTGACGCCAATCTCGTGGAGGTGGTCCGGCGGGTAAAAGAGGAAATGAAAGAGGTGGAAAGCGATTTTCCGCCGGGCCTTGAATACGAGATAGCATCCGATGATTCCCAGTATGTAAATGAAAACATCGGCGACCTGATAACCACCATTTTTATTGCCACCTCCCTGGTGGCGGTGGTGATATTATTTTTCCTCGGGACCCTGAGGGGAACCCTTATAGCCGCGGCAACCATACCCACCTCACTTCTTGCGGGCATGGCAGTCATTCATTATCTGGGATTTTCAATAAACGTGCTTTCGCTGCTGGGGCTGATCCTTGTGGTGGGACTCGTTATTGACGACGCAATAGTTGTGCTTGAAAGCTGCTACCGGCACATGGAACAGGGTGCTGACTCCAAGCCCGCAGCGAGGACCGGGACTACAGAAATTGCTTTTGCAGCAATAGCAAATTCGCTTTCCCTGCTGTCCGTGTTTATCCCGGTGGCGTTTATGCCGGGAATGATAGGCAGGTTTTTTTTCGAATTCGGCCTCACTGTTGCCGTAACAGTTTTCGCATCAACCGTTACAGCTCTTACCCTCACGCCCATGCTTTGCTCGCGTTACCTTAAAGCTCCTGCGACTTACGCAAGAAAGCCGTTGATTTACCGTGCAACTGAAGTGTTTTTCAGGGCGCTGGAAAAAATCTACCATCCCCTGTTAAACGCCGCGCTAAGGCAGCGCGCCATAACCGTTGCAATCGCCGTTTTAGCCCTTGCAACCGGTATTTTCTTTCTCACGCGCCTGGAAACAGAGTTTGCGCCCTCCTCGGACCAGAGCAAATTCATGATTTCCTATGAAACAGTGGAAGGAGCCACGGTTGCAAACACGGACCGCTACGGCTCACAGATTGAAGAAATCCTCGGGGGTATTGACGAAATCCGTTCCTTTTTCATGGCCATAGGCATGGCACGCGAAGGCCCGGGCAAGGCCAACGAAGGCTTCGTGTTTGTACGCCTTGACCACTACACCGAACGGCAACGGGGCCAGCAGGAAATCATGGACGAGGTCAGGCAGAAAATAGGAAGGCTCACAGGAGTCAACGGCTATGTTCTGGAATCAAGCGGGCCGGGAGGCCAGGAGGCGCCTTTGCAGCTGGTACTACAGCACCACGACATTGACAGGCTCGCGGAAGCCCAGGACCAGGTAATGCAGTGGATGCGCGGCCAGGATGAATTTGCAGGCGTGCGCTCTGACATGAAACTTAACAAACCTGAAGTCCAGGTGACTGTCAACCGGGAAAAGGCCGAGGAAATGGGCATAACCGTGGCAGAACTGGCAAACGCCATGCGTTTTATTTTCGGCGAGCCTGATATAACAGAAGTGGAAAGACAAGGAGAAAGATACGATGTGATCACGGAAATCATCTCAGAACACGACGTGCCTGACAGGATAAACGATCTTTACATACGCAGCAGTGCCGGGGACATGGTCAACATGGCAAACCTCGTGAACCTGGAAGAAGATATAGGGCCCAGCGAGATCCATCATTTCAATCGCAGCCGGGCAACCACGATCAGTGCGGATCTCCCATCAGGAGTACCCCTGGGAAGGGCTCTTACAAGCGTTGAAAACTACATAGACACCGAGATTCCGGCTGAATTTCAAACCGATATCACCGGGCAGTCCAGGGATTTCAGGGAATCGTTTTTTTATCTGACCATGGCACTTGTATTTGCCGTGATCTTTATCTTCCTTGTAATGTCAGGGCAGTTTGAATCATTCCTTCACCCTTTAACCATCCTGATGTCACTGCCCCTTGCGGGAGTCGGGGCCTTTGGCGCGCTGTGGGCCATGGGCATGACGATGAACATCTTTTCCTTTATCGGAATTATCATGCTGCTGGGGCTGGTTACCAAAAACGCTATTCTGATGGTTGACTATGCAAACGTTCTTGTGGCAAGGGGAAACACAGTAAGGGAAGCCGCCCGCAATGCGGCCCGGGTCCGGTTCAGGCCGGTTCTCATGACCGCCATTTCTACGATTCTGGGCATGACGCCTATTGCCATGGGTTTCGGGGCAGGCGGCGAAGCCAGGGCGCCCATGGGTATTGCAATTTCCATGGGAATGCTTGCCGCAACAGCACTGACCCTGCTTGTTATTCCGGTGGTATATACCCTGTTTGATGCCCTGCAGGGAAAAATTCTCAGGCACAGGCTGCTGAGCCTGGTTGCAGCGGCTTTTATAGCCGCCCTGGCTGCAATGTATTACATTTTCTAAAAGACAAACAAGGGGACGGATTTTGAATCCGTCCCCAATCCGGAGGGGCGTTCATGAAATTCATGCACATAACGTTTCACTTTGAATACGCAGATAAAATCGAGCAGATACTCGACCGGCACGAAATCGAAAACTTCGTACGCTACCCCATGCTCGAGGGAAAGGATGCGGAAGGAAAACACTACGGCACC
>JAWLEU010000129.1:0-6976 GCA_041685965.1 Desulfosalsimonas sp. | reverse complement strand
GAGGTATTCCAGGGCTTCTGTGAAATAGTTGCTGGTTGCGCCCGTGGAAAGCGGGCATGAACCCCGGGCGGGCTGTATGCCCGTGAACCTGCAGTATACAAGTATCTCCTTTATCTCAAGGCGGTGCAGGGGCTTTATTTTTGCCGGCACAGCAGGATGCGGCGACGGCAGATATGGAAACTGCCGCCTTACAAATTCCTGGCGGTCGCCCACCAGGTTGCCCAGAAGACGGCCTGCTTCGTCATCGAGGTTGTGGCCGGTGGCAAGGCAGCCGAAGCCCTGTTTTGCAGTCAGCCGGTTTAAAAACTGCCTTTTCAGCCTGCCGCATACCGAGCATATTTTGTTTTTGAGAATATCGTGTATTTCCGGCATGCTGTAGCCGAATTCCTCTTTCAGGCTGTATTCCGCCCATGGCAGGCCCCGGGAAGCTGCAAATTCAGCCACTGCATCCCTTGAAACCCCGGAAAATTCATCCATGCCGAGATTTATGTGCAGGCCCTTTGTTTCATATCCCAGCTCGTCGAGAACAGACCATGCAGCCAAAGAGTCCTTGCCCCCGGAGACCGCGACCATGAGGGGGGCGTTTATTTCCGGGCCCGCCTTTTTGAGCCCCCTTTGCACCGCTGTACGGAAAAAGTGCAGAAAACAGGGCCTGCAGAACCTGGAGTTGTGGGCGGGCAGGGAAACCTCTGCCCTTTGCCTGCACCTGCTGCATTTGGCCTGCCGGGGCAGTTCCGGGAGTTCTTTGCTCATATAAAATTCCCGCAGTTTCGGGTTTAAATCACTGAGGTCATGAACCTACCCGTTTTCCAGAAATTCTCTGATCTCTTTGGCGGTGTCTTCCGGAGACCAGATTGTAAAGGATTCCTGGTACTGGTAGACAAGCGAAGGCGTCTCTGTGCACCATACTTGAGGGACAAGATACAGCCTCGGGGAAATTCTGAGCTGAAGCCAGTAATCGTTTCTTCCTTCCAGCGCAGGCATCCAGCCGATGTTCAGGCTGTAGATCCCCTGGCCTCCCAGGTAGCAGGCAACCGAGTTCAGCATTTCAGATGCCTCCTGGAGCTGGGCGTCGCTTAATTCAAACAGGGTCTGTTTTTCAGGAAAAATTCCCACAACATCCGTCAGGGCGCTTACCGGGACGAAATCTGTGAGCCAGATGCTGTGTTTTTTCCTGCTGATCAGGCGGCTTTGGTTTTCGGTTTCAGCCTCTGTGTAGTCCTGCCAGTAAGTCCTGCCGTTATCTGCAAGGTATTTGCGGCTGGCCGAGAGGATGCTCTGCAGAAAGTTGCCCGGCGCTTCTGTGGCATAGACCTGAAAATGGGGATGCACCTGGCTTGAGCCTGCAGCAGGCATGTAATTCCATGTCACAAGGCCGTATGTGCTTTTTTTGTCTTTTATCACCCTTTCCAGGTAGGCAATTGAGTTGTCAAAAGCGTCCCTGAAAATTTCCGGGGTAAATTCGGTCAAAGCCCTGAAGTGCTTTTTGCACAGCACGGTAAGCGCGCTGTGGGCGTCATAGGGCAGAAGGTTGGGAAACACCACGGATTCTCCTTTTTGAAGCCGCCCTTCAGGGATCTGCTCCGGGGCGAACTTCGGAGTAATGTTAAAAACGTTTTGCGGGCAGAAAGGGCAGTTTTGTTCCGAATCCTCTATGATTTTGGAAAAATCCGCCGAAGGCGGTTTAAATCCCACAAAGTGGGCCAGCCTTCCTGTTCTTCCTGTAAGGGGATCCTTGCGGACCTGGCACTTGGCCTCCGAGAGTTCAAAATTCTTAAAAGGATTTAAAAACGAGGCAACCTTGTCGTGCTTTTCAAAGTGTAGTCCCATGATCTTCCCTCCGGTGTTTATTGGTTGATGGGGATCCCTTTCAAAAATCATTGCCGGTTATGCCGCCGGATTAAATCATGATAGCAGAAATATGGCCCCAAGTACAAAAACCGGAATTTGGTTTTTTCGAAATTGCCTGTAAAGCGCCTCTTTGTTTTACACCCGGTGTTTGTGTGTTTATTTTTAATAATAATGACCCGATGCCTTCAGACACCCTTTGGAATGGTTGCTTAATAAGGAGGTGAGATCCATGCCCGTTTATGATTTTTACTGCGCCGACTGCGGAAAGGAGTTTGCAATACAGATGCGTGTGGCGGAATACGAGCAGAACAAGGACCGGCAGAAATGCCCCGAGTGCGGCAGCACCAACGTAAAGCGTCAGTTTTCGGTCTTTGAGGCCCAGACTTCGAAAAAAAGCTGACCGGTTCACAGTTTGCTCACAGGCGCCATGTAGATGGTGAACTCGTCTTCGCCGTCCACGCCGAGAAGGGAGTCTGAGTAAGACTGGTCGTATGCCGCAATCGCGCAGGTGCCGCAGTTAACAGCTTCACAGGCAAGATAGAGATTCTGGCAGACATGGCCGGCATCCAGGGCTATGACCTTGTAGGCGGCCTTTCCGTAGCGCCATTCCATGCGCCGGGTGACTGTTGACCATATAAAGGTGGCAGCGCTTTTTGCGGCAAACGACTGACCCAGGGCCATTCTAGCCACTTTCTGCTCGAGGCTGTCAGGCGCGGATACCTTTACCAGTTCATGGCCCAGCGGAAGATAGCGGTAAATTGCTTTTTCCAGGCCTTCCACCCTGAAAGCCGCTATATAGGTTTCAAAAGAATGCCTGCATCCTGCGGAAGGCACCGTGCGAAGGGCGTGGTAGGGGCCGGGTTTTTCCCGGATGCCCTGGGTGGCCCACAACAGAAACGAAAGCTCTGATAAAAGAAGCTCTCCTTTTGTGGCAGCCCTGCGCGATTTTCTTGCTGCAATTGCATCCACCAGAGAGACCGGCTCCACGGTCTTCCATTCCTTTCCGTCAGGAAGCGCGATTTTTTCCGCGCCCTGCGGGCAGGGTTTCTGGATCGGCGGCGGGGCAAGACCCCTTGACTGATCGGTGGATGAAAAATCAACTTCCATGCGGACATGGTCTTTTAAAAAATACTTGAAATCCTGCATGATTTATTCGCCTCTTTTTTTATGGTCAAATCCCGGCTGCAGCAGGCCTTTCCTTGGGCGGCCGTGCCTGCTATAGTGCTGTATCGTATTTAAGGTATGTACAGATAAATAATCATAATTGCCGCTGAAAGCAAAAACCGCAGAAAAGGAGAAAACCCTGATGCGCGATGATATAGATCTCGACTATTTTGAAAACCGGCTTAAGCAGAGGCTGGAAGAAATAAACGCCGGCCTTGAGCAGGGAAAGGAAAGCTCAGGTCCCGTGGAGCTCGACCAGGCCCGAGTGGGGCGGGTTTCGCGCATGGATGCAATGCAGCAGCAGGCCATGACGCAGGCGGCAAGGCGGCTTTCAGGCATGGAGAAAATGCGGATTCAAAGGGCCCTGGACAGAATGCGCTCCGGGGATTATGGATTCTGCATGAACTGTGAAGAAGATATTCCTGAAAAAAGGCTGGAAATTGATCCAAGCGTAATGCTGTGCGTTGAATGTGCAAGGGAGGCTGAAAATGGGTAGGGGCGGGCAGCCGGAGCCGGGGATGAATGGCTATGCAGGCAAAGACTGTGTGTTGAATGAAACAGAGAAAAAACTCCGGCAGCTGCTTGTTGAGGCTGAAAATTTAGGCGCAACGGATGCAGTGGTGCTTTTTACGGACAAAATTGTGGTTGAAGACGGCCTTGCGGAAAAATGCAGCAATCCAAAGTGCATGAACTACGGGCTGTCAAAAAGCTGCCCTCCGTATGTGGCAGGGCCTTCAGCCATGCGAAAAAAACTGGAAACTTTCAGCAGGGCGGTGTTTTTCAAAATAGAGGTGCCCTCTGATATCCTGTATTCGGGCCAGAGCAGGGAGCTTTTTCAGCTTCTCCATGAAACAGCAGCCGGAATTGAGCAGTGCGCGGTAAAGGCGGGATTTTCCGGCGCCCGGGGATATGCCGGAAACTCCTGCAAAAAGGTTTTCTGCCGCGACTATAATGAATGCCGGGTGGTTTCGGAAAACGGCGAATGCAGAAACCCGGATCGTGCAAGAGAGTCCATGTCAGGCTTCGGCATAAACGTTTCAAAACTCTACGAGGCTGCCGGATGGAGCATGAAGGGCACAGAATACCACAACGGCTCAGAATCGATCAGGATGTCGAGCATCTGCGGCCTGGTGCTGATCTGCTGAAACCCTGTACCAATCAACCCTGTCAGGATGATATGCCACCCATACGGATGCGCCCGGCTGATGGTTATGCAGGGCAAGTGTTTGCGGGTCTGGATAGACAATAAATTCCGTGTGACCGACTGAAACTGACGCCCTTACCCGGCCGGAGTGTTTTTCCAGGGAAAGCCGCATAAGCGTGCCCTTAAGGGCTGATTTTCCACTGGGCAGTCTTTTTCGGGAAGCGTGAATTGTAATATCTTCAGGCTCGAGTGCGGCTGCCGTGCCCGCAGGGTTTTCGGGCGCGTTTTGCGCCTCAAACACCTGGCCGTCAGCCATGCGCCTGGCTGCCAGGCCGGGACCTGTTTTTTCCCACGGGCCGAAGATAAATGTTTTTCCTCCCTTTCCCAGGATTTTTCCTGAAAACATGTAAACAATATCATGGCAGATATCTTCCAGCCACTGCATGTCGTGGCTGGCAATAATAATGCTTGTTCCGTGCTGCAGATGTGCGTCTGCAGCAGCCTTTTTCATCATCTGCGCACTTGCCGCGTCCACGCCGGCTGTCGGTTCATCGAGCAGCAAAACTTCCGGTTTTAAAACCAGCCGCGCGGCAAGAGCCGCGCGCCTTGACTCACCTCCGGAAAGTTCGTACCAACGGCGCTTGGAAAACCGGTCAGCATCCAGGCCAACTGTAGAGAGAGCCTGTCTGACCCGCTTATTTTCGTTTGAACTGTCGCCCCGGATGCGCAGTCCGTAGGCTATGTTTTGGTAAACCGTGCGCTTGAGCAGATATGACTCCTGGGGCATCAGAGCCACGCGGCGCCGGATATCCCCGTTATAAGGTCCGGTTTTGGCCCCCTTGAAATAGATTTGTCCTGCGGACGGCTGCTCAATGAATCCGAGCAGGCTTAAAAGCGTGCTTTTGCCGCTGCCGTTGGGGCCGTAAAGTCCGGTTATCGAGCCTTCAGCCACCGACCAGTCCTCCACTGAAAGCACCGGCCTGCCGCCGTAGCGGTGCACTATGTTTTCGAGCCTGTAGACAGCCATATGCCCCCTATCTTCTGCGCAGAAAAGAAACCCCGGCGTTTACCGCAAAAGCTATCATCAGAAGCACCAGCCCCAGAGCCATGCCGGTTGCGAATTTCCCCCTGCCTGTCTCCAGGGCAATGGCTGTGGTGATGGTGCGGGTGTCCCACTTGATGTTTCCGCCCACCATCATTGAGATTCCCACCTCTGTCATTACGCGTCCGTATGCGGTAAGGGCTGCGGCAAGGACTGCGTGGCGCGCCTCCCAAAGAGTGCTTAAAACAAGCTGCCTCCTGCCTGCGCCCAGGGAAAGAAGAGTTGTGCGCAGCCCCGTTTCCAGGCTTTCAACTGCAGTGGCGCTTAAGGCTATTACTATGGGCAGGGCAAGGATTGTCTGCCCTATGGCGATTCCGGGAAGGGTAAAAAGCAGGCCCATGTCTCCGAGCGGACCCTGGCGCGATATAAACGAGTAGACCAGAAGGCCGATAAAAACCGTGGGCAGAGACAGAAGTGTGTCCACCACCAGGCGCGCCTGTCTTCTTCCTGGAAACTGCAGATAGCCCAGGGCAAAACCCAGGGGGATACCGATTGTAAGGCTTGCGGCCATGGAAAGCCCGGAGACCTTAAGAGTTGCCGCCACAGCGGAAAAGGTCTCTGCATCACCTGTAAAAAGCAGCGTAAACGCCTCTGCGAGTCCCTGAAAAATAAAGTCCATGAGTTTTTTAAATCCGCTGCGAAGCCTGCGAAATCATTTCCCGGAGTTTGGTGTGAACAGGGTTTTTCCAAGGAGCTTGAAGTCGCCTATAAGCTCCTGTGCCTGTTTTCCGGCCATCCATTCTGAAAATTTTCCCGCAGCCTCAGCCTTTGCATCCGGGCAGTTTTCGCGGCTGACCCGGATTACGCTGTACTGATTGCGAAGCAGGCCGCCGCCTTCCACCAGGATTTCAAGCCCGGGATTTCCGTTTTTTTCATGTGCGTACTTGATGTATGTTCCCCGGTCGGTAATTGTGTAAGCTGATCGCTCCTCGGCAATCCTTATGCTTGGCAGCATGCCCTGGCCGGTCTGGATGTAGAAGGGCTGTTTGTCCGGCACATCAGGATCCGCCTCCTGCCAGAGGGAAAGCTCCTTTTTATGCGTACCCGAATCGTCGCCCCTGCTTACAAATTCTTCTTTTTTGTCTTTTATCAGGGTCAGGGCCATTGGCACCGCTTTTCCCCCGACTCCTGCGGGGTCGGATTCAGGCCCTATTATCACAAAATCGTTGTACATTATCTCTGTTCGGTTTTTTCCGTAGCCGTTTTCCACGAATTGTTTCTCAGCCTCCGGGGCATGGACCAGAAGAACGTCCACGTCGCAGTTTTTTGCGAGCTCAAGTGCCTTTCCCGTCCCTGTTGCCGTCCAGCGCAGATCAATGCCGGTTTTGTTTTCAAAATGAGGCTCCAGGTATTCGAGCAGTCCGGTGTTGTCAGTACTTGTGGTGGTTGCCATGAGAAGGTCAGGGCTGTCTTGTGCCGCGGTTAAAAGACCGGGAACCATAAGCAGACATGCGGCAAAGAAGAGTCTGGCAAAAATTAAAAGACCGGTTTTCATTTCCCGTTCTCCTGTCGTATGAATTCAGGTTCACAGGCTTCACTGGAATTCGGTAAAATCATTTTCCCATTTATTGAAACGTCATATCCACTGTAGTCGTCAGTCAGCGCCCTTTATGCCTGCATTTTTCAGTTCCAGGTCAAAAAGCTGCCTGGTGCCTGTTCCCAGCCTGCGGTTTACCACGCGGATTGCCGGGTCGGCCAAGGTCCCGCGTGCTTTT
>JAWLEU010000128.1:0-7067 GCA_041685965.1 Desulfosalsimonas sp. | reverse complement strand
AGCTAATAGGGCTGCGTCCCGATACTGCGGTGGTCATAGAAAACGGCGAGGAACGGCAGGTTCCTGTAAAGCGGGTGGAAAAGGGCTGGAGGCTTATGGTGAGGCCGGGCCAGCGGATTGCAGTTGACGGCACAGTGGTTGATGGGCAGTCGTCGGTGGATGAATCCATGCTCACGGGCGAATCAGTGCCTGTGGCAAAAAAGCCAGGAGATACGGTCATCGGCGGAACCATCAACGTGGACGGGGCCCTGGAGTTCGAGGCCACGAGGGTGGGAAAAGAAACAGCCCTGGCCCAGATAATACACATGGTCCAGGAAGCCCAGGGCAGCCGCCCGCCGATCCAGGCCCTTGCGGACCGGGTGGCATCAGTGTTCGTGCCGGTGGTTATTGCTGCGGCTTTTGCCACGTTTGCCGTATGGATGGTTGTGACTGCAGACTTTGTCCCCTCAATGATCAGGCTTGTCTCGGTGCTTGTGATCGCGTGTCCGTGCGCTCTGGGTCTTGCTACTCCAACCGCTGTTATGGCCGGCACAGGCAAGGGCGCTGAAACAGGTGTTTTGTTCAAGGGCGGAGAAGCTCTTGAAACCGCTGAAAAACTCGATACAATCCTGCTTGACAAGACAGGCACCCTAACAGCAGGTGAACCTGGAGTTACAGATGTTGTGGCCGCAGACGGAAGCGAAGATGATATTGTTGCACTGGCTGCTGCGGTGGAGAAGGGATCGGAGCACCCCATAGGCAGGGCGATTGTAAAAGAGGCAGCCAGGCGGGAACTCAGGCCGGCCGGGGTATCCGGATTCAAATCGTTCGGAGGTGACGGGGTAAGCGCGCAGGCAGACGGAAAAACCGTAAAGGTTGGCAGGATAGACTGGTTCAAAAGCCAGGGGATGGATTTTTCGGGCATGGAAAACGAAATCCTGGACCTGCAGAACAGGGGCAGGACAGTTGTCATGATTGCGGACGAAAAACAGCCCCTGGGCCTTATTGCGGTTGCGGATACCATCAAGTCAGAGGCAAAAGAGGTAGTCGGCCTTCTGCATGATTACGGAATTACAGTGGCCATGCTCACGGGCGATCACAGGGCAACCGCATCCGCCATTGCGCAGGAACTTGGCATAGACCAGGTCCTGGCAGAGGTCAGGCCTGATGAAAAGGCTGAAAAGGTAAAATCTGTTCAGGCCGAGGGAAGCAGGGTGGGAATGGTCGGAGACGGAATAAACGACGCCCCGGCCCTTGCCCAGGCTGACGTGGGCTTTGCCATAGGAAGCGGCACTGACGTCGCGATTGAGACAGGCGACGTGGTTCTGTCTTCAGGCAGTCTTCACGGGGTTATCAGGGCACTTCACATAAGCCGCAAAACAATGCGCACGGTGCGCCAGAACCTGTTCTGGGCTTTTTGCTACAATGTGGTGTTAATTCCAGTGGCCGCAGGAGTGTTAAACCCGTTTGAAAGCGTTCCCATGCTGCTGCGCCAGCTTCATCCCATACTGGCTGCCCTTGCAATGTCTCTTAGCAGCATCTCAGTGGTGACAAACAGCCTGCTTCTTTACAGGGCCAAGATCAAATGACAAAACATTCGGAATTGTTTTGAATTTCTTAAAATCGCGGAGGTTTAAAAATGACGGTTGACAAACTTGTGTTCAGGTTTGCGGGCATATTCATACTGATTTCCCTGCTGCTCTACATGGTGCACAGCTCCTACTGGCTTCTTCTGACTCTTTTTGTGGGGGCCAACATGGTGCAGGCAACTTTTTCGGGATTCTGCCCACTTGCAAAGATACTTAAGTTTTTCGGTGCCAAGCCCGGCAGGATCTTTGACTGATTTTTGCGCAATAAGCGGATATGCCCCGAAATAATGAACCTTTCTGAACTCGAAGCCCTGTACTTAAAATACAACCGGCGCAAATACGTTCACCCCGATCCCCTGGAGTGCGTCTACGCGTATGAAAGTATCCGGGACAGGGAGGTTGCGGCTTTTGTGGCTGCAGCCCTGGCTTACGGAAACGTCTGGCAGATATTGAAAAGCGTGAATACCGCGCTTGAAATAATGGGCCCGTCCCCGCGCCTGTACCTGGAACAGGCAGGGCATGAAGAGCTTGACTCGGATTTTTCAGGTTTCGTGCACCGGTTTGCAAAGGGTGAGCACCTGGCTGGCATGCTTGCGGGCATAAAAAGAGTGATATCCGAATACGGCAGCCTGCAGGAGGCTTTTGAACAGGGTGTTTCAGCAGGTGATGAGACTTACGTGGGTGCCCTGGGCTCTTTTTCGGAAAAAATCCGCAGCCGGTCACCGCAGGATCCCGGCCACCTTGTTCCTTATCCCCATAAGGGAAGCGCCTGCAAGCGGCTGTGGCTTTTTCTGCGATGGATGGTAAGATGCGACGACGTTGATCCCGGGGGGTGGGACAGGATGAGTACCTCAAAACTGGTGGTCCCGCTGGATGTCCACATGTACCGCGCGTGCTGCGGTCTGGGTTTTACAAACCGAAGGCAGGCAAACATGAAAGCCGCACTTGAAATCACCGCAGGCTTTGCCTGCATGGTGCCGCAAGACCCTGTGCGATATGATTTCGTACTCACCCGGCCGGGAATCAGGGGAGAGTGGTAGCCCTGGCTGACAAATTTTTGTTTGACCCGCTCTTTAAAACCTGTTAATTAATACGGATTAATAATTTACGTGGGGATGTAGCTCAGCCGGGAGAGCGCGGCGTTCGCAACGCCGAGGTCAGGGGTTCGATCCCCCTCATCTCCACCACCCGCCTAATAAAGTTTCCCCAATTTGTCTAATAAAATTTTTTAAAATCAGTTATTTATAAACAAAAATGAGGCTATTCGTCCACGCCAGTCTCGTTGGCCTTTTGCGCCGCCTTGCTAAACAGGTCGTCCAAGGAGGTTGACTTGCTTGTCTTTTCTACAATTTGTCTTCATTCAATGTCGCGGTTTTTATCACAGAACACCGGACAGGATGTTAAAAAGTCAATCCCGTGTATTCAATGTCTGCGAGGTAAACGAGGTCCCTGATGCGGCCACCAGGTCTTTGAGGGGTTTTCTCTCGTTTTTGAGGGCCTCTGTAAAAGTGGCCCGGTTACGGTACTCTATCAGGCCCTTTACGGTGAGGGCAGTCCCCTGGTCGGTTTCGCAGATCATGCGGGCAATGGCTTCGGCCCTGGGCATAAGTTCCTCCGGGGTCAGCACTTCGTTTACCATTCCGCAGGCAAGGGCCTGTTCGGCGGGTATCCACTGGCAGGTAAGGGAGAACTGCTTGGCCAGCCTCTGCCCGACAGCCTGCTGCAGAAGCTGGGTCATGCCCCACCCGGGTCGGATGCCGACCTTGGCGTGGGTGTCTGCAAAAGCCGCTTTTTCAGAGGCAATCAAAAAATCGCAGTTCAGGGCGAGTTCAAATCCGCCGGTGACGGCAGGTCCGTTAACCGCACCTATTATGGGTTTTCTGCAGTCTGCAGCGATATCGACCAGGTCCCTGCCGTCGCCCCTGGGATCAACAAGGTTTTCGGTCTCAAGGCAGCCCAGATCCAGCCCGGCGCAGAAGGCCGGGCCTTTTCCGGTGATAATTATCACCCTTATCTCATCATTTGAGGCCGCTTTTTCCAGCCCGTCGTAAAGCCCCTTTAACAGGGCCTCATTAATGGCATTCCTTCTCTCCGGCCGGTTAAGGGTTATGGTTGCAGCCTGGTTTTTATATTCAATCAGCACCGGATCTTCCATTTCTTCCTCCTTTTTTTAGAAATTGCAATATATATATACCCCCTCTGCCCGGGGTTTCAAGTCTTGTGTTAAATTAAAAATAAAGGGTGCGTTGTCCTTTTGCTGCCCGGGGCTTTATGCCCTCTTTTTGTCAGATATATTAAACTTTATGGATACCTGAATTCGGTTCACTCAAAGACCTCCTTAAATTTTTTGACAGTTAAATAATACCGATTATCATTTAAGACTAGCGATCAACTATAATACGGGTGTCAAGGAATCATGGCAGATGCCAATAAACGGTTTGAAACCATCATTGAAAAATTAAGGGGCAATTATTACAAGATCACCCCCCAGAGACTGGCCATCGCAGAAATTCTGGCGAAAAGCACAGGCCATCCCAGTGTTGAAGATATATACGGTAAGCTTCGAAAGGATCATCCAAGCATGAGCCTTGCAACCGTTTACAGAAATGTGATGCTGATGAAATCGCTGGGCGAAATTCTGGAGCTTGGTTTTCCTGATGGCAGCAACCGCTATGACGGCAACAAACCTTACCCGCATCCCCATATTATCTGTATCCAATGCGGCAAAATCATTGAACCGAATTTAACCACCCTGCAGGATATGACAAAGGAGGTGATTCAAAAAACCGATTTTACCATATTGACCCATCAACTTAATTTTTCCGGTAAATGCGGCGATTGTAAATAAGAAAATCCGGCAAGCTTCCAAAAATAATCAGGGAGAATAAGTAACTAATAATCGATAAGGAGAAATAAAAATGGCAAAAGATGATCCCAAACCCACAACCACTGATGCAGGCATCCCTGTCGCAAGCGACGAGTACTCTCTTACCGTAGGGCCCGACGGCCCCCCACTGCTCCACGATCATTATCTGATGGAGCAAATGGCCAATTTCAATCGGGAGATGATCCCGGACCGCCAGCCCCATGCCAAGGGCTCGGGGGCCTTCGGCCGCTTCGAGGTGACACAGGATGTAAGCGCCTACACCAAGGCGGCCTTGTTCCAGCCGGGCACGACAACCGATGTGCTTGCCAGGTTCTCCACGGTGGCAGGCGAGTCAGGCAGTCCCGATACCTGGCGGGACGTGCGCGGCTTTGCTCTGAAGTTCTACACCACTGAGGGCAACTACGACATGGTGGGCAACAACACGCCTGTGTTTTTCGTGCGCGATCCCATGAAGTTCCAGCACTTCATCCATTCCCAGAAGCGTCGTGCGGATTCAGGCCTGCGCGATCACGACATGCAGTGGGACTTCTGGACCCTGTCTCCAGAATCCGCTCATCAGGTAACCATCCTGATGGGTGATCGCGGCGTGCCCAAGAGCTATAGGCACATGAACGGCTACACCAGCCACACCTATATGTGGGTAAACTCCAAGGGCGAGCGATTCTGGGTAAAGTATCACTTTAAAACCGACCAGGGCATTGATTTTTTCACTGACGAGGAGGCGGACCGGCTGGCAGGCACGGATCCTGATTTGCACCGGCGCGATCTTTTCGAGGCCATCAAGCGGGGGGATAACCCAAGCTGGACGCTCAAGGTGCAGATCATGCCCTTTAAGGATGCGGAAAACTACCGGTTCAATCCTTTTGATCTAACCAAGGTGTGGCCGCACGAAGACTACCCTCTGCACGAGGTCGGCCGCCTGACCCTGGACCGGAATCCGAGCGATTTTCATGCAGAGATCGAGCAGGCGGCATTTGAGCCCAACAATCTCGTACCCGGCATAGGTGCGAGTCCTGACAAGATGCTGCTCGCCCGCCTGGTTTCATATGCCGACGCCCACCGTGCTCGCCTCGGCGTCAATTACAAGCAGATCCCTGTCAACCGGCCGAAGGCGCAGGTGAATGCCTACAGCAAGGGCGGCAGGATGAGGATAGAAAATGTCTCCGATCCGGTTTATGCCCCGAACTCAAAAGGCGGCCCGCAGGCCGATGGCAAGCGTTACCCAGAGGACGCCATATGGAGTGCCAGCGGCGAGTTCATCCGCGCTGCCTACACCATGCGCAAGGATGATGACGACTTCGGACAGGCCGGCAACCTGGTGCGCAATGTCATGGACGATGCCGCGCGCGACCGGCTGGTATCAAATGTTGTCGGACACCTCAAGAAAGGCGTTACAGAGCCTGTTCTGGAGCGCGCGCTCGATTACTGGAGAAATATTGACAAGGAAATCGGCAACCGCATTGCCAAAGGCGTGAAAGGCAGCTGATAAATCCGGAGCTCTTGCTGGCCCGCCTGCGCGTTAAAGGCGGGTCAGCAACGGGCTGATTGCAAGCGGAAATTGCGCCTGCATTTACGACATACCTGGCTCCACTTGTTTTGGCTCTTATGCCTTCCCGTATCGCCCCCGGTAGGTTCAAACAAAAACCTCATTTGCAGCTACAACCAACGATTAAATTTTTCACATGAAAAGCCCCCGGTTCTGCATGTATCATTCTTTCGGGCTAACTCCTTGACAAACGGAGGGATTATCTGTATATAATTTTAAAATTTTTGGCCTGATTTTTCATTTAATGCCTTTCTGTGTTAAGGATGCAGCCCATGACCAGATCAGCGGAAGCCGAGCGCAACACACGGGAAACACAAATTGCCGCAGGCCTGGATATTGAAGGGTCGGGCAGTTGTGAAATAGACACGGGCATACCTTTTTTCGATCACATGCTGACACTCTTTGCAGTCCACGGACTTTTTGATTTCAGGATACGCGCCAGGGGAGACACTGATGTGGATTATCACCACACTGTCGAGGACTCGGGGCTGGTACTCGGTGATTTGATAAGCCGCGCTGCGGGTGACAAAAAGGGTATAGTACGGTACGGCCATGCGGTTACCCCCATGGATGACGCAATCTGCGAAACAGCACTGGATCTTTCAGGCAGGCCGTACCTGGTATACGATCTTCCGGCAACGCTTCAGCCTGCTTCAGGGTTCAATGCCCACCTGGCAAAGGAGTTTTTCAGGGCCGTGGCCAATGCCTCCGGCATGAACTTACACATCCAGGTCAGATACGGAGAAAACGATCATCACGTGACAGAGGCTGTTTTCAAGTCTTTTGCAAGGGCGCTGGATCAGGCCACGACAATTGACAGCCGGATATCCGGAGTTCAGTCCACCAAGGGCACCTTATAGGCAGCAATCAGCAAAGATACGGAAATGATAATAATTCCTGCAATAGACATAAAGGGCGGAAAATGCGTCCGCCTTTTCCAGGGAGAAATGGACAGGGAAACCGTTTTTTCGGATGATCCGGCTTCCATGGCAAGGCGATGGGCGGATGAAGGAGCGGAAATGATCCACGTGGTCGATCTTGACGGGGCAGTGGAAAAAAGGCCGCG
>JAWLEU010000127.1:0-7118 GCA_041685965.1 Desulfosalsimonas sp. | reverse complement strand
GGAGTCATCCGTGTTCATTTTAGAGGCATTCGAAGGTATCCGGACGGCTGTTCCGGATATTTTTCCGATTTACAGGCAGAAGGGAGGTCGTACAAATGCAAGATTCTGTTTATCCGGAAACTTATAAGATCACCATAGAACCCGATCTGAAGCGGCTTGACTTTTCAGGCGAGCTTGTTTTGAGCTTAAAGACAAACAGCCCGGTAACAAGGGTTACGCTAAACGTTGCCGAGCTGGCAATTATGAGATGCGAATGCAGGCTGGCCAACACCTGGTCCGGCTGCGCGTTTTCAGTAAGCCCTGATTTTGAGACCCTTGATATCGATCTGCCGGAGCCGGCCGAAGCCGGCCTGGAAATCCGGATTTATTATTACGGCAGAATAAATGAAAAAATGGCCGGGTTTTACAAAAGCACGATCAAAACCGGCCGCGGGATTGAAACCATTGCAGTGACCCAGTTCCAGGAAAGCGATGCAAGACGGGCCTTTCCCTGCATTGATCACCCCGGAGCCAAAGCCCGCTTCGAGCTGAGTCTTGTCACTGACAGGGAAATGACTCCAGTGAGCAACATGCCCGTAGAGTCAGAGACAAGCCTGAAGGACGGAAAAAAGAAAGTTAAGTTTCAGCTGACCCCCGTTATGTCCACCTACCTTTTGTTTTTCGGACTCGGCAGGTTCGGCCTCGCCACAGACGAGCTTGACAGGCGTATCAGGGCCGTACTGGCAGAAGGCATGGAAAACGGGATTCACTACAGCCTGGCATTTGCCAGAAAGGCTCTGCATTACTGCGAAAATTACTTTTCCTTCCCCTATCCCCTGCCCAAGATGGACCTGATAGCAGTTCCTGATTTTGCATTCGGTGCAATGGAGAACTGGGGGGCGATCACTTTCCGCGAAAACCTGGTCCGCTATGATCCTCAATACACATCTGTCGACGGAGAAGAAAGGATCTGCGAGGTCATAGCCCATGAAATCGTCCACCAATGGTTCGGCAACCTGGTAACGCCCCAGGACTGGAAATACCTTTGGCTGAATGAAAGTTTTGCTACCTTTTTCGGCTACACGATTGTGGATTGTTTTCATACTGACTGGCAGGTATGGCATGAGTTTCTCGAATCCCAGACAGCCCCGGCCATGAACCGAGACGGGCTTACAGATACCACCCCCATTGAAATCCCCGGCGGCAGCCACGTGGTTATAAACAGCTCCACTGCGCCGATAATATACAGCAAGGGAGGAAGCATCCTTCGTCAAATAAAGGATTACCTTGGTGAAGACGAATTCAGGGCCTCGCTTTGCAGATTCCTTGATACCCATTCATACGGATGCGCTGCAAGCAGTGATCTATGGGCGGCAATGGAGGCTGAATCCGGCATGCCCGTACAGAAAATAATGAACGAATGGATCACCCTTGCCGGCCATCCACTGGTATACGCAGAAAGAAAACAAAACAGCCTTTTTCTTTGCCAGCAGCGGTTCACCTATCTGCCGGCAGGGCGGGACCAGGGGCAGATATGGCCTATTCCTGCAAGCATACGCATGTACCGGGCAAACGGGAAAAGCACTGAAAAAAAATTTCTGTTTGACTCTGCTGAAACCGAGATCGAGCTTGATGATGATGTGGAGGCGTACAAGATTAATGACAAACAGGCGGGATTCTTCAGGGTCTGGTACGCGGACGCTGAAAATCTCAAACGCCTGAAGGAAATGACAAAAGACCGCATACTGCCGGAAACAGACCGGTGGGGACTGGAAGGAGACCTTTATGCCCTGGCAGTGTCAGGACGCATCCACCTTTCGTCCTACCTGGACCATCTGCGCTGGTGCGAGACCGAATCAGAACCTTTGCCCATATCAGGCAAAATGGGCAATCTGCACCACCTGATGCTGGCAACACAGAAAAATGCCCGCAAAACAGTTTCAGCCTCTGCAACCTCGCATCTGACCGCAGCCTTAAACCGGGTGGGCCATGACCCTGAACCGGGAGAACCCCACGGGATTTCAAGGCTGAGAAATTTGCTGCTCTGGCAGGCCTCGGTTTTCGGCATAACCGGCATAACCGAGGCCGCACTTCACCGTTTTGAAGAACTCGCAGCAGGCAGAGAAGTTCATCCGGATATTATGCGCGGGGTTATGCAGGCCGGAGCCTGGGCCGGGGATGAGAAAACCTTTGAGTGGTTCACCCGCAGGATGGAGACCTCGGCATCAGAGCATGACAGGATAAACTGCCTGAGGGCCATGGGCTGTTTTTCGGAGCCGGCAGTGATTGAAAAAGCACTTTCCTATATCCTTCAAACCGTGCCTGAGCGCAACAAGTTTATACCCGTGGCACAGATGGCATCCAACCCGGCTGCGGTGCCGTTTTTATGGGACTGGTATAAAGAAAGCGAATCAGCCCTTGAATCGCTCCACCCGATCATCCACGAGCGGATCATCGCAGCAGTACTTCCATTGCCCGGCCTGGAAAAGCCGGATGAGGCAGCCGCCCATTTTGAAAAATACCTTGAAAAAAGCCCTCCGGCTGCAGATACGATACGGATGTCTCTGGAAAAACTTGATATCAATCACAGGCTTCGCACACGCGCGGATTCTTATTTTACCTGAGCCGGCCGGTGCCCGGTCTAATATAACTTTGTATAACGCGGTCTGCCGAATACCCCGGTTTTATGCCCTCCTGCGCCCCTGCCCGGCACCGCCCCCTTTCCGGAGCGCAACCGGTTAATTTAACACAAAATTATGAAATCCGATGCTTGACGCATATTTAAGCAATTTTCTTGTATGCATGGCAAAGGATTGTTAGATACAATAACGTATTATAAATGCATACACTGCAAAGGAAAAACAGGTGATGAAATTTTTCAAATACCACGGGCTCGGAAACGATTATATTGTTATCACCCCGGAGGAAGCCGGTTCCGACATTGACCCCGGGCTGGTCAGGCGTATATGCCACAGAAACTGCGGGATAGGATCGGACGGAATTTTGTTCGGCCCGCTGCCCGGAGCCCGCCAAGCCCCGGGACTTCGCATTTTCAACCCTGACGGAAGCGAGGCGGAAAAGAGCGGAAACGGACTGCGCATATTCGCCCGTTACCTTTATGACCGCAAAATGGTATCGGAAAAACCCTTTTTAATTGAGACAAAGGGAGGCAGTGTCACTGCAAGGGTTATGGATGCAGGGGCCCTGGTCTCGGTTGAGATGGGAACGGTAAGCTTTGACAGCGAACTTATACCGGTTGCGGGCGCAAAACGGGAAGTTATAAATGAAACAATGAAGATAACAGGCGAAAAAATCACATTCTGCGCCGCCACCATAGGCAACCCGCACTGCGTGATCATAAACCCTGAAATCTCGGCAGAAAATACACGCAGGCTGGGTCCGGACATAGAAACCCATCAGCTTTTTCCCAACCGTACAAACGTGCAGTTTGTAAGAATACTGGATCAAAGCAATATAGCCGTGGAAATATGGGAACGAGGTGCGGGCTATACCCTGGCTTCCGGCTCAAGCGCCTCTGCCTGCGCTGCCGTGGCGCACAGGCTCGGACTGTGCGGATCTGACATAACCGTTCACATGCCGGGAGGAAAACTGGACATACAGATCGGAGACGATTACTCCGTGTTCATGACAGGCCCGGTCACCCGCATTGCCGAAGGATTCCTGCACTCCGAGCTGTTTGAACAGCCGGAAACAGGCTGCACGGCCCGTTAAAATCAGAACTGAAAACCAGGACTGCCACCATGAACAAGGAATTTTTTACAGTCACCTCCCTGGACCGTGTGTTTGAACTTATACGCGGATTTAACAGGGTTGGAAAAGAAACCGTACCCCTGTCCGAATCCCTGGGACGCATCATTGCAGAAGACCTGGTATCAGGAACCGATGTGCCCGGCTTTGCCAGGGCTACAATGGACGGATATGCAGTACGCGCGGCTTCCACGTTCGGGGCATCAGAATCAGCACCTGCCTACCTTAGCATTTCAGGCAAAGTGAACATGGGTGATGCTCCTGACCTGAAAATAGGGCCGGGCCGGTGCGTTCGAATCTCCACCGGGGGAATGCTGCCGGAAGGGGCAGATGCTGTAGTAATGATTGAAAACGCAGAAGAACTCGACGAGACAGCCATAGAGATCTACAAAAGCGTTGCACCGGGCATAAACGTGGTTGCAGCAGATGAGGATTTTTGCCGCGGCAGCAATGTTCTGTCAGCAGGCACTGTGATCCGGCCCCAGGAAATGGGGCTTTTGGCAGCCCTGGGCAGAACCGCGATAAAGGTATTTAAAAAACCGGTAATAGGGATAATTTCAACCGGCGATGAACTCATTGAAATAGATCAAAATCCGGCTCCGGGACAGATTCGCGACGTAAATACATGGTCGCTTTTCGGCTGGACCGAGCGCGCCGGCGGGCACCCCCGCGTATACGGAATTATTGAAGACGACTACCGCCGGCTTTTCAAGACCTGCAGCCTGGCACTTGAGGAATCAGACATGGTTCTTATATCAGGGGGAAGTTCCGTTGGCACCCGGGACCTGACCCTGGAAGTCCTCGAATCTCTGCCTGATTCCAGGGTTCTGGTCCACGGCATTCCCGTGCGCCCGGGCAAACCCACCATACTGGCTAAGGCCGGTAATAAGGCAGTCTGGGGCCTGCCCGGGCAAATAGCTTCAGCCATGGTTGTTTTTGACAGGGTTGTCGCGCCCTTTATTGGACATATCGCCGGAAATACGTTAGTTTCTGAGAAAAACTACAGAATTCCTGCTGTTCTTACCAGAAACATAGCATCTGCCCAGGGCCGGACAGATTATGTGCGCACCAGGATCATAAAGCAGGAGGGCCGGTATTTCGCAGACCCCGTTCCGGGACCGTCAGGGCTGATACGTACCATGGTTGAGGCAGACGGGCTGATAGAAATCGACATGAACACCGAGGGCCTTGAAAAGGGAGAACAGGTCGAAGTGATTGTGCTGCGGTAAAAATCGCGGAATTCAAACCGTGACCCCGCAACAGGTCCGAACTGAAGATTCAGGTACAAGAAAACAGTTTTTTCAGGATAGATAAACAGGCTCATAAGATGAACAAATCCCGCAACGTATATCTTAAAATGAAGACCCTGCAGGAGGCAAGGCAGCTTGTTTTCCGGCGCCTGGCAGCCGGGCCCAAATCCCGCGAGGAGACGGTAGATGTTTCAGATGCCGTGGGGCGGGTGCTTTCCAGGCCGGTTTACGCCCGGCTGTCTTCTCCGGGTTTTCATTCCGCCGCCATGGACGGGGTTGCAGTAAAGGCTGAAAACACCTTCGGCGCAAGCGAGACAAACCCGAAGACCCTGAAGGCCGGCGGGGATGCAGTGTTTGTAAATACAGGCCACGTGCTGCCGCTGCAAACGGATGCGGTTATAATGATCGAGGACGTTGAAATCCTGGATGATAACACGATACGCATCGAGGGGCCCGCGTTTCCCTGGCAGAATGTCCGCCGCATGGGAGAAGACATTGTGGCCACTGAACTTCTTTTTCCGAGACATCACAGAGTCACCCCTTACTGCATAGGCGCGCTTATAGCAGGGGGTATCAGGGAAGTTGAAGTCATTGAAAAACCAGGTTTGGTTTTTATCCCCACCGGCCCTGAACTCATTGATTACAAGGAGCTAAGCGGACAGCCCGCGGCAGGGCGGGTAATTGAATCCAACACCCACGTGCTCGGCAAAATGGCTGAAAAATGCGGAGCAATATACACAAGACACGATATTGTTTCTGATGACCCTGAACTCATTGGACAGGCTGCAAAACAGGCCGCATACTCTGAAGAATCTGACATGATTCTTATTACAGGAGGCTCTTCCGCAGGCAGCGAGGATTTTGCAAGAGAGGTCATAGCTTCTCTGGGAGAAGTCCTTGTCCACGGCGTGGCCATGATGCCGGGCAAACCCACGGTAATAGGCGAAATAAACAAAAAACCCGCTTTCGGAATTCCCGGTTATCCTGTATCTGCAATCATGGCCTTTGAACAGTTTGCCGTTCCGTTGATTGCATCCATGCTGGGCCAGCCTGAACCCGAATATGAAACCATCGAGGCTGAACCTGCCAGAAAAATATCCGGCAAAATCGGCATGGATCAGTTCATACGGGTCAAGCTCGGCAGTGTGGGCTCACGCACTGTTGCCAGCACTCTGCCCAGGGGGGCCGGAACCATCACAAGCATAACCGAGGCAGACGGTATCATCCGTATCCCGGCTGACAAGGAAGGCATACGGGAAGGCGAAAAAACCGAGGCACGGCTGCTAAAGTCGCGCGGTTCCGTGGAAAACACAATTGTCGCAGTGGGCAGCCACGACAACACCTTAGACGTTATAGCCGACATGCTGCGGGCAAAGAGCACGAGCTTTACCCTGTCTTCAAGCCACGTGGGCTCCATGGGGGGATTGATGGCGGTGAAAAACGGCCTCTGCCATTTTGCGGGATCGCACCTGCTGGATGAAAACGACGGCACATACAATATCTCATATATCCGAAGGTACCTGCCGGATACACCGCTACGTCTCGTGCGGCTGGCAGAACGAGAGCAAGGCCTTATAACAGCTCCCGGCAACCCGAAAAACATCTCGGGCATACACGACCTTGCAGAAAAAGACATTACCTTTATCAACCGCCAGGCAGGCTCGGGCACCAGGGTGCTTTTCGACTACCATCTTAAAACAGCCGGCCTTGATCCGGATTCAATACGCGGATATGAAAAAGAGGAATACACCCACATGGCAGTGGCAGCTGCCGTGCTGGGCCGAAGCGCTGATGCGGGCCTGGGCATTAATGCGGCGGCAAAGGCCCTCGGCCTTGACTTTGTGCCTGTGGCAACCGAATCCTACGACCTTGTAATCCCGGAGGCTTTTTTTTACACACAGAGAATTGCGCTGATGCTGGAAGTGATAAGATCAGAATCCTTCATGGACAGGGTCAATGCCATGGGCGGGTATAATACCGGCAATACAGGAAAAACTGTCTGGAAAAGCAGCTGATGCCGTACAGTGTAATAGACCATACCGCAGATACCGGCATAAGGGTATGGGGCAGAAACAAGCAGGAGCTTTTCACAGAAGCAGCCAGGGCCATGTCCGAATTGAT
>JAWLEU010000126.1:0-7138 GCA_041685965.1 Desulfosalsimonas sp. | reverse complement strand
ATATTTTAACACCGAAACCGAATTGTCAACTCCGCAAGGAGCTGCAAAAAACTTCCCATGTCCCGACGGTGCGTATTTCCCGGATAAAGTTGCAAAAAACGATGTTTTGAGCAAAAAACCCTTGACACCATAAAATCTGGTATGTGATATATCAGATACCAGATTCAGTCAAGAAACTTTACAAAAACAAGTATAGCAGGGGCGCTGCAATTATGGCAGACAACAACAAACAGGAATCACCCCCCAGGGGCCTGCAGCCGGTGGATCAGCCCGAGTCGCTGAAGACAATCGCCTACCGCTCCCTCCACAGGGCGCTTATATCCGGAGATCTTCAGCCCGGAAGCATTTACAAGGAAAAGGATCTGGCCGGAATGTTAAACATATCCCGGACCCCGGTGCGAGAGGCCCTGCTTGAGCTTTCCGCAAAAGGCCTTGTGTCCTTTCTTCCACGCAAGGGAATCCAGATCACGCAATTCGAGCTCCGGGATTTAAACGAAAGCTTTGAGCTCAGAAAGGCGCTTGAGCTCATGGCAATAGAAAAGGCCGCCCTTAAAATTACACAAAAGCAACTCGATGAAATCAACGCAATAGTTGCAAAACAGAAAGAATCGGCTAAAGCCGGGGACCAGTTAGCTTTTCTGCATTACGACCGCACTTTTCATGCCGTGCTCACCGAAATAACCGACAACCGCAGACTGGTATCCAGCCTGGAGGCAATCAGGGACGTAATCCAGCTCATGGGCGCACATGCACTTGCAGCGCCCGGACGGCTTGAGGAAGTCATCGAAGAGCATGAAGGGGTTGTAAAGGCGCTGTCTGAAAAAGCGCCTGAAGAGGCCAGGCAGAAAATGGCGTTTCACCTTGAAATTTCCCGTAAAAAAGCCAGATCCATACTCTTTCCGGAAGGAGAAGGCCTTGAAGCCGTTTAACTCCCGCCGCACGGGCCTTATGAAAGGCGGAAAGGCGCTTCATACGACAGCAACCCGGAATTTAAATTAATATTTTTGCAACCAAACATAAACGCTGATCCAGGGTGCAAACATTTTTTGTCAAAAGCCTGATATATCAAATTTATTATACCACATAAGGAGGATTTAAAATGGCCAAGCCCGAAATTGAATTCATTGACTGCGATACTTCTTATCAATGGCGGCCCGTGGAAGGAGACAGCCTTGGAATCAAGGAAAAAATTCTCAGCCATGACCCGGAAACAGGAGACTACACACGCCTTTTGAAGTTTCCCCCGGGCATCGAGACCAAAGACACCCTGGTCCACGACTTCTGGGAGGAGGTGTGGATAATTGAGGGAACACTTTATGACAAGGTGAAAAAGGAAACATACCTGCCTGGGTTTTACGCATGCAGGCCGCCCGGAATGACCCACGGGCCGTATGAAATCCCCTATGGATGCGTGACCTTTGAAATCCGTTACCACAAGAAATAGAAATTCTCCCGTGATTTTAAACAACAATAAACATATGCCGAAAGGAAGGACAACTTGATAGCCCACCTGACACTGGAAGAAAACGGCGTGACACGGCCCCTGGCGTTCGGATTTACGCGCATGGTAAATGCCGGATTCGTGGGGCGCAATCAGGACGAGGTGCAAAAGCACTTAAAGGAACTCGCAGCCAAGGGAATTCCTGTGCCCTCATCCACACCTTCCCTGTACCCGGTTTTGTGCAGGACTCTTACCACTGACAGCAGCATCGAGGTGCTTGGCTCAAAAACTTCCGGAGAAGTGGAGTACGTCCTGCTCATAGAAAACGAAAAAACCGTTTACGTGGGGCTTGGAAGCGATCACACAGACAGGCATTTGGAAGAAACCGACATTCCCAGGGCAAAGCAGATATGCCCCAACATAATCAGCAACACTGTCTGGCCCATAGACGAGGCAGAAGACCACTGGGACGAACTTGTTATGCAAAGCAGGGTCATCACCGACGACCAGAGAATCGACTACCAGGAGGGAAAGCTGGAGCTTATTCTCACGCCGGCAAAGCTCATGGATTTTGTCAGGAGCAAAATAGGCGGCCCCCTGGACAACACGATAATTTACTCAGGAACGGTGGGCATGAAGACAGACGGGTTCGTGTTCGGCAGGCGCTTTGAGGCATCCCTTAAGGATCCGGTGTTAAAACGCCGCCTCGATCTGGCCTACGACGTCCTGCCCCTGTCTTATATGTCAGAGCACGACGGGTAAAGGAGGCTTTCTGATGGACGTGGCATCGATTCAGATGAGCGTGGTGGAAAACGACAAGGACGCTGCCATACAAAAAGCTGTCAAACGCATCCGCGAATGCAGGGGAGCTGACCTGGTCATTTTGCCGGAGCTGTGGAACATAGGCTTTATGAGTTTTGACAGCTATTATGAACAGGCTGAAACAGAAACAGGCCCGACTCTTTCAGCCATGCAGTCAACGGCAAAAGAGATGAACTGCTATCTTCACACAGGCAGCTTCGTGCTCAAAGAAGGTGATGCATACTACAACGCAAGCTACCTTCTTTCCCCTGAAGGCGAAATCCTGGGATCATACAGAAAGATACACCTTTTTGCATTCAATTCGCAGGAAAGCCGGCTTTTAACCCCGGGCAGCCGGGTAAGCGTTGTGCAAACCCCTCTTGCCAACTTCGGGCTCGCCACGTGCTTTGACCTGCGGTTCCCGGAACTGTTCAGGCGCATGGTGGACCAGGGAGCTGAAATCTTTCTGGTCTGCTCTGCATGGCCGTACCCCCGCCTGGAGCACTGGATCATATTCAACAGGGCCAGGGCGATTGAAAACCAGAGCGTGCTGATTTCAGCCAATGCCGTGGGCCCCAACCACGGAGCGACACTTACAGGACACAGCATGATCGTGGATGCCTGGGGAACTATAATGGCCAGCGGCGGAGACGAAGAGGTAACGCTTCGCAGCCGGGTTGACACGGAGCGCATCCATGAGGCCAGGCAGCGTTTTCCGGGCCTTGCCGGGCGGAAGCAGTGGCTTCAGTAAAACAACAAGCAACAATTATAAATAACCTGGAGGAAACATCATGGCCAATCTGGAAACCGAATTCTGCGGAGTTAAAATAAAAAATCCCCTGGTTGCGGCCTCAGCAGAGCCCACCCTGAACGCCGCAAACATGAAGCGCTGCATTGATGCAGGCGCAGGTGGAGTCATCGCCAAGACCATGACGGACTCGCCTGCCATGCGCGAGCTGACAGGCAAGGCAAAATGGCGCTTTCTAAATGAAAAACACGAGGTCTGCCGCGGCAGGGTCCCGCGCATGTTCAGCCTGTACAGCAGAAGCGGCCTGGCACTTGAAACCCCGGAAGAATTCATCCCGGAAATAAAAGAAACAGTGCGCTACGCAGAGCAGAACAATGCCACGGTTATAGGCAGCGTCGGCTCAATCGAGGAGCAGGGATGGGTGGATATGAGCAGGCAGATGGAAGATGCCGGAGTCCCGCTGCTGGAACTCAACTTCGGATGCCCGCATCCCAAGCTCATGCCCGGGGTGCGAACGGGGATGAACGTCGGGCAGGATTTTGACTACGCCAGCGAGATTACGCAGAAAGTCGCGGACTCGGTATCCATTCCGGTAATGATAAAGGTCACGCCCCAGGTTACAGACCTGGTTGCTTTTTCAGGGCAGCTCAAAAAGGCCGGGGCTTCTGCGGTAACCCTTACAAACCGGTTCATAGGCTTTGTACCTGACATCGAGACTGGAAGGCCTTTTATCTACGGCCAGGCGGGCATTGGAGGCCCCTGGACAAAACCGCTGACCCTTCGCTGGATTAATGAGGTGCGACAGGCATTTAAAAACGAACTCTATATCGCGGGCACCAACGGTGCTTATGACTGGCGCGACATTGTGCAGTTTATCATGAGCGGGGCCCACATAGTGGAAATGTGTGCTGCTGTAATGGCATACGGCTACGAGTGGATGGGCAGACAGGTTAAGGGGCTGGAAAAATTCATGGATGAAAAGGGCTATGCCTCGGTTTCAGACATGCTGGGCACAGCCTCTGACGCGGCCCTGCAGTATTCGGAAATGCCTGCTGAAAAGGCCCGGGTAAACCCCGACTTCTGCAACAACTGCGGCAGATGCCTCAAGGTATGCTTCCAGGACGCAATGCAGGCTGGCGACAATGCAACATGGGTGATGCAGGAAAAATGCATAGGCTGCGGGGGTTGTTACTCGGTGTGCCCGGTGCCCGGCGCAGTAGATATTATAATTCATCAATAGGCAAAAAAGGACTTAAATATGTCAACCCAAACGCAATCCCGGAACATGCGGCTCATGGACGGCAACGAGGCCGCGGCCTGGGCTGCTCTCTACTCCGGGTGCCGCTATTATGCGGGCTATCCAATCACCCCTGCGACCGGGGTATTCAATACAATAATGGAACTTCTTCCGCCCAGCGGCGGACACGTGCTGCAGGCTGAAGACGAAATTGCCGCCATAGGAGCCTGCATCGGTGCATCCATGGCGGGTCTCAAGGTAATGACCGCCACTTCGGGTCCCGGCATCAGTCTTTATTCAGAGCAGGTCTCATTTGCCATCGGCTCGGAGATCCCGCTGGTAATCATTGACGTCCAGCGCCTCGGGCCTTCCACGGGTTCGGCCACCAAAGGGGCCGACGGAGACATTCAGTTTCTGCGCTGGAACAGCTCAGGCGGACAGCCGGTGATAGTTCTGTGCCCAACTAACGTGCAGGACTGCTTAATTCTTACAATGCACGCATTCAACCTTGCCGAGCGCTTCCGCTGCCCGGTTTTTGTGGCCTCAAACAAGGAAATCGGACTGACCAAGGAAAGCGTGGATCTTGATGCCATAAAATTGCCGGATCCGGTAAGCAGACAGATGGCTTCGGAAGAAGGGTTCTTGCCCTTTCATGTGCCTGAAGGCACGGATGTGCCTGCCTTTCTGCCCATAGGCCACCCCCGGGTGCCGGTGAGACAGACTTCGTCGACCCACGGACAGGACGGCTACATAACAACCGATCCCGAGGAAATCCAGAACACCCAGGACCGCCTGAAGAGAAAGATCCTGGCCAATATCGGGGAAATGACATTTTATGACTATATCGGGGAGCAGGACGCGGAAACGGTAATTGTCTCCTACGGAATCACTGCCCGCACAGCCGCGGCAGCTTACAAGGAGTTGAGCAGCGAGGGAAAATCAGCGGGGGTCCTTATTTTAAAGACCCTCTGGCCGGTGCCGGAGCGTGAAATTAAAGAAGCATGCAAAAACGCCTCAACCATTGTGGTCCCGGAGATGAACATGGGCCAGTACGCCGGCGAGATAGAACGTATTCTGCCCGGCAAAACCGTGCACCGGGTTGTCCGTATGAACGGAAGCCTGATTGCCCCTGAAAATATAAAGGAGGTGGTCAATGCATAGCCTTCTCAATGAAAGCCGGCCGCCTGTATTCTGCCCGGGGTGTTCCCACGAGCGCGTGGTCCGCGCCCTGGACCGGGCGTTCGGAGACATGGGGATTTCGGGCACCCGCGTTGCCATTGTAAGCGACATAGGATGCTCCGGTCTTTTTGACACGTTTTTCCACACCCATGCCATCCACGGGCTGCACGGAAGGGCTCTTACATATGCGGCAGGCCTGAAAACGGCCCGCCCGGATCTGCACGTGGTGGTGACAATGGGCGACGGGGGCCTGGGAATCGGCGGGGCGCACCTGCTGGCTGCCTGCCGCAGAAACCTCGATCTTACCCTGCTTGTTTTAAACAACTTCAATTTCGGCATGACAGGAGGGCAGTTCTCCGCCACCACTCCGCAGGAAAGCATTGTAAGCTCAGGGTTTCTCAATCTGCCTGAAAGGCCCATGGATGCCTGCCAGGTGCTGGAGGCCGCAGGAGCGCCTTTCTTGACGCGAACCTCAGCCTACAGCAAGGAACTGGCCGAAGAGCTTACACAGGCTTTACAATACCCGGGCTTTGCCGCTCTTGATATCTGGGGGGCATGCCCCGGCCGTTACATGAAAAGAAACAAGATATCTCCGAAAATAATTGACGAGGGCCTGGAAAGCCTCCCCGCCAAAAAAGGGCCAATACCGGCAAATGAGCGCCCTGAATACAGCCGGGCGGTAAGGGAAATAGCATCCGGTATGCCCAACCCGCAGCTTCCCCCGGCGGTTGCCGCCACCTGCACCCCTCCACAGAGCGGCGAACAGGGCGTTCTAATTCTCGGGGCGGCCGGGCAGCGGGTTGTAACAGCGGGAGAGATCCTGTGCCTGGCGGGAATGACAGCGGGTCTTCACGCCACCCTGAAAAACGACTACCCCATCACCGTGCTTACCGGCCACTCGGTAAGCGAGGTGATAGTATCGCCCGACCCTATAGATTACACGGGCCTCGCACGTCCGTCGGTTGTAATCGCCCTGGCCGAAGACGGGGTAAAAAGGCGGGCGTCAGGCTTTGCTCAATGGGGCGAGGACACACTTGTTCTCAGGGCTGATCCGGACCTTACCCTGCCTGAGACCAATGCCGGGATAGTCGATATTGATCTTAAGGCATCCGGCCTTAAAAAAGTGGACTTTGCCCTTGGCTCGCTTGCAGCCATGGCGAAAAAGGAAATAGTTCTCAGCCGGGACATGCTGCTTGCTGCAATTAACACGCGCTTTTCCGCGAAAATAGCGGAAGCCTCGAAACAAGTCGTGGACAAGGTCTGCGCATAAAACAGTCAAAAATCCTTAAAAAAGGGGGAGAACACATATGCAGCCAATACTTCGCTTCCTTTCGCCCGAGGAAATAGGAAAAATACATGAAAGCGCGCTTGCCATTCTCTCGGAAATCGGCATGCGCCTTCCCGCGCCGGAAGCTCTGGAAAAACTCCAGGAAGCAGGAGCCGAGATATCGGACCAGGACCTTGTTAAAATCCCGGCCGGGGTCGTAAGAAAGGCCCTGGACCGTGTGCCGGGACGGGCTGATGTGACCCTTTACGCCAGGGACCCTGAATTGGACGTGAGCTTTGACGCTCATCAGCCGGCGCTTTCGTGCATGACCATGGCCACGAACGTAATCGACCCGTTTACCAATGAGCGCCGCCCTGCCAGCCAACAGGATCTCGAGCAGCTTACCAGGCTGGCTGACCGGTCAGATAACATAAAAATCAACGGCGGCCTGGTAACCCCCCAGGA
>JAWLEU010000125.1:0-7149 GCA_041685965.1 Desulfosalsimonas sp. | reverse complement strand
CCGATTTTCCGGACAACTTCGTAGGTTGGAAGGCAGTTTTTTATTATGTCCTTCATACCTGTTGTCTGCGCCCCGTGTATGGTTGTTTCTATTCCTTTATCCGGGCAATAATGAAACTGGTGTTGTCGGTCAACCCCTTTTTTCTGGCAGCCTCTGCAAGCCTTGTCCCGTTTTCCAGCGGCGAAGTCGCGAGAATCCCGTGGATTTCACTGTCAGGCATGACATCAGTTAGGCCGTCTGTGCACACAAGGTAGGCACAGTCCGGGTCGTGGCCGTGCTCCACTGTGTATACGTCCCTGATTGACCATACTTGCCTGAATGCCGGGCCGATACCGAAGTCTATCATGTGCTTTAAAGGATGAGCAGAGGCTTTTTCAGCATTCATCATGCACTGGTCCACCAGGTCCTGTACAAGCGAGTGGTCGTGGGAAAGGCGTTCTATGGATTCCGGGGTGATTTTGTATACGCGGCTGTCGCCGGCATTGAAAACAACAGCCCTGCCGGCCTCCGCAGCCACCCCGGCAACTGTGGTGCCGCTGTGTGAGGGAAGCGCCTGTTCTGCTTCAGACTGGATATCAAGAAGCAGGCGGCGTAAGGCGGCCCCCGAGATGCTGTCAGGCAGAAAGGGGTCTTTGATTTTCCGGCAGACAAACCTGCTTGCCTTTTCGCCTCCCTGGTGGCCTCCCATGCCGTCGCATACTGCAATCAGGAGCCTTTCGGAACTGATGCTGCTCTTTCTTTTCAACAGGTCGGCCTGCAGCATCCCGTTTCCGTCTAGGATGCAGTCTTCCTGGCGGCTTCGCGGACCTATCATCATGGCTGAAAAAATCAGGCATTCCATACAGCCCGTATAATGACAAAATCGCAAAAAAGATTCAACGAAATAAAAAAGGAGCTATTTGAGAAGGCCGGAGTTTTTCAGCTTCCATGTGTAGATGCACACTGCTGCCAGGATTATGTAACCCAGGCCGTAGCCCAGTATCATTTCCGTGTTGCCCTCTGATAAGGCCCCTGACATAGGGGTTTCGAAAAGAAGCTGCATTATCACCTTTGCTGCAAGCAGGCAGGAAAAGATGTAAAAGGCGGTTTTTTTCAGCATGAAAAGGGCTGCAGCCCCGGCCATGTTTGCCGCGGGCAGAACCCCCCACAGAGACGAGCGCATCAACGGGCCCAGAGACTCGACCTCTCCTGCCGGCCCGGGACCCTGGGCCTTTATTACCAGGGCCATGGCAACCGCCATGACCCCGGATATGCCGAATCCGAAATAGAATATGGATATTAACCAAATCCAGAGCGGCCGCTTTTTTTTCGGGTTCTGCCGGCTGTTCATGGGCGCTCCTGATTTGTGTTTCCGGGCGTGTTAAACCCTGTTTTGCTAGTGGGCCGCTCCTTCTGCAGCATCGGATATGTCCGCGGTACCGGCTTCAAACACCTGTGTAGCGGTCTCGAGCACGTCCGGCGGAAAACCCACTAACTTGAACATCACGCCGAAGGCCAGTACCCAGACCACCACCAGCGAGATGACCCACAGGGCGAATCCGTACTTGACAAAATCTATCGGTTCGATGGCACGCTCGCCCGTGTCCGGATAAGTGCCCAGGCCGTAGACAATGGCATTGTTTGGCGTGCCCACGATCAGGAAGTGCGCAAAAGATGTGGCAAAGGCCACCGCCATGCCCGAGGCCCACGGCTCGCCTTCAACCCCGGACATGATGCCCATGGGGATTACTATGGGACCTAAAAGCGCGGTGGTTCCTGCATCAGACATGAAGTTTGTCATTATGCCGGAAAAAGACGAAAGCCCGACCCAAAGGCCGAAGCCCTGGCTCATGCCCGCGTAGCTCAAAATGCCCATTACGCTTTTTGCCAGCCAGAGGGCCGCTCCTGTTTCCTTTAAAAGCGCGCCCAGGGTAAGCGCGCCGCAGTACATAAACCAGGCGTCCCAGGAAATTCCGCCCAGTATCTTGTTCCAGGCTGTGGTCTTGAATATCACGGGAATGATCAGCGCCAGAAGCGCGGGGCCGCCGAGCCCCAGATCCCCGAAAATCCAGAGCCCCAGTATTATGACAAGCATCGCCAGGGTGACGTATTCCTCGTATTTCATGGCGCCCATTTTACGGGTTTCCTCCTTCATGGCGGTAAGCCCGGGCGTGAGATTTTTGTAGCGCAGCTTTCTGCTGAAAAACACGAGCATGTAAACCGCCACCAGCAAGCCGAGCACCGGGACCATGGGAAAACCGTAGGTCATCCATGTAAAAAAGTCCATGGGCACGTCATAACCCTGCCAGAAGCCCATCATGATAACGTTTCTGCCTCCTGCAGCGGGTGATCCAACGCCGCCCACGTTTAGAGAAAAGCACAGGGTAAAAAGCAGGAATTTTGCAAGGTAGGGGTCGTGATCCACCCTGCCGCCGTTGTTGTTTTCCGAGACCACCCCGAAATAAACCGCCATCATGACCGGCGTCATAAATGCACACATTGCATGGGCTGAAATAAAACTGCCGATAATCGCCATGCTTATGCATAAAACGAATATCGGCATGTAAAAGCCTTTTGTCCATCCAAGGATCCACGTGGCCAGGCGCTTGTGAAGCCCCACGTCCACCACTGCCACGCCCATTGCAAGCACGCCCAGCAAAAAGAGCGGGGCGTCGCCGGCAAAGGTCTCGCCTATCATGCCCCGGGGAAGAAGCGCGAGAAAATACGCAAGAAGGGGCATCAGGATGCCTGTCAGGCCGATGGGGATGGCCTCGGTGGCGAAAAAGATGATTGCCATTGGAATTATGCCCAGCACGGTCATGGCCTTGTCTGCAGCATGGTCCACGTCGTCTGCTAAGCCCCAGTCTATCATTTTGGAGGCAACGCCCTGCTCGTCGACAACTTCAACCAGGCTCTGGGGCGTGGGCAGCATGAATCCAACAACCACGAAGAATGCCATGCCCACGATAAGCCACAGGGTCTTGTTTGCAAGAATCCCGTTCTGGCTTTCGTTTTCAATTTCATGGGTCATTTAAGGACTCTCCTATTATCTGGTTCAGTTCCTTATCCGCGTCAGCTTCGGCTTACAGGTTGCACTCCTTCATGGCGTCCACAACCTGCTTAAACACATCTGTCAGGCGCAGTATTCCCACAATCGTGTCTTTCTGATCAGTTGCCAGAAGAGACTGGTGGTGTCCCATCACTAGCTGGTGGATCGCTACGTCCAGGGAGTCGTCTTCATGGACGTATTCGCCTTCCTGCGGCACGTACATGCAGTCTTTGGCTTTCATCCTTGTGGCTTTTTTGCACAGGTCCATCATGGGCTTGTCCCACAGCGAGAACTGCCTGACCATGTTGCGCATAAACTCCTGGCTGAAGCCGCTTGCGGTTATGTGCCCCGAGTCGCCTGCAGTTGCCTGCTTGTATTTGGGCTCAAGGCTTCGCAGGATGTCGAGCTGGCTTAGCTTGCCAACTATCCTGTCAGTGTTGTTGTAAACCAGGATGGCTCGGTGCAGATACTTGGTTCCCTGTCGGTTGCATTCCTCCTGGGCTTTTTCCAGGGCCATTACAGCGTCAAAAAGGTTTGCGTCCTGGTGGATGGTGGCGTATTCCTCCAGCGGCACCATGATGTCCTTGACGGTAATTTTTTTCATACCATAACCCCTCTGCCGGTTTACTCCGTTTTACCCGGGTTTTTGCCCGAATTTTAAAAGATTCAAAGAAAAACGATTTACTAAAGTTTTATTTTGTTGTCCAGCGTTTTCGGTGCAGCCTGAATGGTCATGCCTGCTGGCGGCAAAAGGTTTCCCGGGTGAAAATCAGCAGCACCAGGGAGAGCAGAACCCAGGCAAGCATAATGGCAAAACCCTTTTGGTAGGCTTCAAGTGCGTAAATCCTTATTCCTTCTTGGATATGTCCCTGCCAGCTGCTGTCAAGCACTCCTCCCACTGCGGGCTGCAGAATCATGGGACCGGACATTACGCCCATGTTGATCACGCCGGACACGGTTCCTGCAAGCCGCAGGGGCACGGATTCCTTGGCAAAGGCAAAGCTCAGCACCATGCACCCGGAAAAAAACCCCGTGGCTGCGAGAACCGCAAAAAGTGCATAAAAGTCCAGGCCCGGCAGGTAAAAAATAACCGCCCAGCCGGCAAGGCACAGGCCGCAGCCAGTTATGTACAGCTGCTTTCTTCTGCCCACCAGGTCTGAAATCCAGCCGAACAGAGGCCCGCCAGCAGCCCAGGCAACCAGCAGCACCGAGGTCAGCACCGAGGCCCTGGAGGCAGACATGCCGTAATGGGCGGAAAGATAAGGAACCCCCCAAAGGCCGGCAAAAGTAAGGGTTGCGCCCACTATTCCCGCGGGGATGAAAAAAAGCAGGACCGTGTTTCTGTAGGACAGAACCTCCCTGAGATTCTTCAGGATCAGCCGTGCACCGATGCCTGCGCCTGTATCGTCTTCACGGGTTATAAGGTTGGCATATCCTTTTTCACGGGGTTCGTCCCTTACGAATATCCATATCATCGCCCCGGTGGCGAAAGTGCCGGCAGCCACCGCCATCATTATTACGCGCCAGGAGTGGATATTCATGAGCATCCGCAGCGGGGGGCCTGCAGAGACTGCGCCTATGATTCCTACAAAAAGCGCGGCCCCTGTGACGGCTGCAAAATAGCGGGTGGGAAACCAGTTGGCAGCAAGCTTTAGCAGGCCGACAAATGCCACCGCCACCGAGCCGCCTATCAGCAGGCGGCCTGCAGAAGCCATAAAAAGCCCCGGGGCCGCTGCAAACAGCACCGTGCCCGCGCCTGCAACAATTGCGCCTGCCGAAAGCAGTCTCCTCGGCCCCCAGGTATCTGCCAGGATGCCGGTGGGTATCTGCATGGCAACGTAGCTGTAAAAGTAAAAAGCTGAAAGGTTGCCCAGGGCTGCCGCGCTTATGCCGAAATCGCGCATGAGTTCGTCTGTCATCACCCCCGGGGCAACGCGCTGAAAAAATCCCACCAGGTAAAAAATCGCAGACAGCCCCCACATGAGCCATGAGATGCGAAGAGGCGGCAAGGACCTTGTGTTCACCGGCAAACACCCCTCCCGGGACTTCCCGGCCCGGCCGTCCTGCCGGGCACGTTGTAGTTAATATGAAGATCCTTTTATAATTAAAACGTTTTTTGCCTTACCGATATTTTGATGGCACCGTAAAAAGTTTAAGATCAAGGCTTGCGCGATTCCGAAGAATGCAGCGTGCTTATCCGTACGTGAAATTCTGAGGAATCGCGCGTAACGCAGATATTGGATTTTTTACGGTGCCATCAATATTTTCAATAATGGTTCGGCAAGTCAAGAGGGTAATAGGGGGTTTGTCGATACTGAAAACTGTTGACAAGCTGTCAAGCGGTTATTTAATTAAATATACCAATCATCCCCAAGGCTAACTATGCCTTGGCCCCCGCCGGGTTGCGACCCGGCGGCTTTTTTATGCCCGGGAAAAATTTCGATAATCCGGATTTCGGATTTTTGCACCCTTTCCCGTCGGGTCTCGGTATCGGGATCGGTATCGGGTCTCGACAGATGATATTCCGTTTTCTTTTTCGATCCCGATCCCGATTTCGATACCGATACCGATGTAAACGGATGGCTTCACCCTTCCTTTAACCGCATATTTTCTTTCGGGATTTCTGCCCCCGGCTCCTGCAGGAGTACTTCGGCAGGGATGCCAAGGCTGTTATGGAGCCTTCGTATCATTGGAAGGGATAAGGGACGTTTTCTGTTCAGCACTTCAGATACCTTGCTCCTGCTGCCCAGATACGGGACCATGTCCTTTTGTTTGAGACCGGCCTGCTCCATGCGGAAAAAAATGGCGTCAACCGGATCAGGAAGGTCTATCGGGTACCTGCTTTCTTCATACATTTCCACCAGAGCTGCAAGCAGCTCCAGTTCATCCGCTTCTGCTGTGCCGGCTTCAGCATCCATTAATTCTTCGATCCGGCTCAAGGCCTCCACATATTCGGCTTCGGTTTTAATTAAGCGGTTTGCCATTATTATATCTCCTCATATCTCCTCCGCATCTATCCGGTCGTATTCCGCATGTGTTCCGATAAAGCGGATGAACACAATTTCTGCTGCATAATTAATCTTAACGACCAGCCGATACTTGTTGCCTCCTATATTGAAAACCACCCGGTTATTTTTAAGAATGCTGGCGGATGCAAATTGAGCCTTGATGTCAGCCGGGGTTTTCCAGCACGCATGTTTGGCTTCGTAATACCAGGATTCCAGGGGAGCTTTGGCATCCGAGCGGCCTGTTTGATCATAAAATTCTACAAGGGCTTTTTTCTTGATGATACGCATAATATATGCTGAGTTTTTTAGATGTCAACAAAAAAGTTCCCAAAAAGGGAACAAAGCATAAGCCTTTGATTCGATAGAGGGGAAAGTTTTCTGTATTAATCATTATGAGTACTATTATTATACCAACAAGTTGCGTATATTTCAATTAAATTAAAATTAAACAATTACTTGTAAATCTACCAGACACGCAAAAAACAGTTACACACACGGTCAGCCTTCCAAAGCATTTCCCGGTTGCCTGTTTGTTTTTTCCGTTTTGAGTTGAGATCGATTGTGTTAACGTTCACGGAGTCGTTTTTTAATTCAGGCGGGGGGTAAAAAAGTGATTGAATATAAAGGCTATTTTGCAGAAATAGAGTTTGACGACAGCGTTGATATATTTCACGGAGAAATAATTAACATGCGGGATGTGGTAACCTTTGAGGGCAAAACCGTGGATGAATTGAGGCAGGCTTTCAGGGATTCAGTTGACGATTATCTCGAATTCTGTACCAGGCGGGCAGGCGATACTCATTGACTATGAGGAGAAAAGTGACTTCTAAAAACGATTCCGGAGAGTCATCCGAGGCCTCCGAGGTCCGGCAGCACCTTGAGGGCAATCACATACTGATCACCGGGGCCACCGGTTTTCTGGGCAAGGTACTGCTGGAAAAGCTTATCAGGTCGGTGCCTGAAATCGGCGGCATAACTCTTCTGATTCGCGGAAATAACTCCCACGGGTCAGCACGGGACCGGTTTTTAAAGGAAATCGCCGCCTCTTCCGTGTTTGACAGGCTCAGGCAGAACGAGCCTGAACGCTTTGAGCGGTTCTGCTCGGAAAAAATC
>JAWLEU010000124.1:0-7166 GCA_041685965.1 Desulfosalsimonas sp. | reverse complement strand
AACATGTGCTCCGGAATCGCCGCCCCGATTTCAACTTCATACAAAGCCCGTGCCACAATCTTGTTTTCCACCAGAACAACATCATTTTCCCTGCCGATTTCCTTTATGCGCTCTGCAACATGGCCGGTGCCCTTTGCCGTAACCATCGGCGCATCCATCTCATCGCGTTTGTATTTAAGGGCCACTGCGTAATGGGTGGGGTTGGTGATTATAACGTCTGATTCCGGAACGTCGGCCATCATGCGCTTTCTTGCCATGTCCCTCTGGATGGTGCGCACCTTCTGCTTGATCAGCGGATCACCCTCTGTCTCCTTTTGCTCCTGCTTTGCCTCCTGCTTGGTCATCTTCATTTTCTGCTCCATTTCCCATTTGGAAAAAACATAGTCCGCAACCGCAATGATGGTGAGCAGAACGCAGCATTTAAGAAGAATTTCAAACATAACACTAGTCATAAACGACAGGACCGCGCCGAGCTCGGCCCCGCTGAGCCCGAGAAATTCATCAAACCTGCCCCACAGGGTCCAGTAGGACACGACCCCCACCAGGATTATCTTGCCGAATGACTTGAGCGCCTCAAAAGCGGAACGCTTCGAGATCAGCTTGCCCAGGCCCTTTACGGGGTCAAGCTTGTTGAGATCCGGAATCAGAGGCTTTGAGGTAAACAGCATTCCCACCTGCAGGTATCCTGATAAAAAGCCTATCACCAGCCCGGAGAGCATAAGCGGCCAGAGAAGAGCCGCTGCCTTCTGCAGGACAAAGACCAGCATCTGCCTTGCTGAAAGCGACGTGATCGTAAACTCCGAGCATGTCCTCCAGAAAAAGGCCAGAAACGACTTTAGATCATCCCAGAAAAAAGGCGCGTAAAAGGACCATAAAATAAGCATGCCCGTTAAAAGCAGGGCGGTGTTTACCTCCCGGCTCTGGGCGACCTGCCCTTTTTCCCTGAACTCGCGCCGCCGCTTCTCAGTGGGTTCCTCTGTTCGTTCTTCCTGCTGTTCGTCAGCCATTTGACACCCCTGTCAAAGCATTCTCAGAAGCCGCAGAAGCCGCTCCTGGAGCTCAAAAAACTCGTATTCCAGCATCAACATGATCATTTCAGCGCTCAGTCCGATTATGATCAGGGCAAGAGATATATTGATGGGAAAGGAAAGAAGAAACACCTGGAGCTGGGAAAAAACCCTGGACATGATTCCCAGGATGAACTGCGATACAATAAGTGCTGCAATTACAGGAGCCACAAGCTGAACTCCCAGCACGAACATCTGCCCGGTGAGTTCCATCAAAAATGGAACAGCCCTGCCTGAAAAGTCCAGGTTGCCTGGCGGCAGGATATCATAGGATCGTATCATGACCCTGATAACCACGTGATGGGCGTTTAAAACCAAAAAAACAAGTATGGCGAAAACGTTCTGGAACTGGGCTAAAAGCGGCATCTGCTCCTGGTTCTGGGGATCGAGTATGTTGGCGGCTGCAAACCCCATCTGGTAACCAACCACGGTGCCGCCGAACTGCACTGCAAAAAAAATGAGCTGAATGGTAAACCCCAGCAGCAGCCCCAGCACTGTTTCCCGCAAGACTATAAGCCCGAGGATTGCAGGCGTCAGGGATGCAGGGTCAACAGATATGTCAAGAACCGGGAAAAGAAGCAGCGAAACCGCGGCGGCAAGGCCCACCCGCATGCGCATCGAGGCTTCCGATGCGGTAAAGACCGGAAGCGCTGCCACAACCGCGGCCATGCGGGCCAGGATAATGAGATAAACATAGAACTGCTCAATTGAAAAAAGGTCAATTTCCAATGATCATGTTCCCGAAAACTTCATGAGCAAACCCCATGACGATATTCAGGATCCAGGGGGCCGCAATTACCAGGGCCACAAGGACTGCCACGATTTTGGGGGCAAAAGTCATGGTCTGCTCGTTTATCTGGGTGGCTGCCTGAAAGATGCTCACGATCAGGCCCACTGCCAGCCCGGAGATCATCATGGGCGCTGCCCCCATTAAAACTGCGCCCACTGCGCGTCGAATAAGCTCCACAACCATTTCTTCAGTCATCCGAGCTTTCCCTTTTTCGTATAACCCGCCGGTCAAAAACACGGGCTTTGAATTTAAAAGCTAATAGAATCCCTGCATCAGGGATCCTGCGATAAGGTTCCAGCCGTCGACGAGAACAAAAAGAAGAACCTTGAACGGCAGGGAGATAATAATTGGCGGCAGCATGAGCATTCCCATGGTCATGAGCACTGAGGCGGTTATCATGTCTATGACCAGAAACGGGACAAAAATCATGAACCCGATCTGAAAGGCGCGCTTTAACTCAGAGAGCATAAACGCGGGAATCAGTGTAAGTGTCGAAATCTCGTCTCTGGTTTCGGGCCGGTCTTCGTCACCTGATGCCTCTGCCATGAGCTTTAAATCAGCCTCCCTTACCTGGCCGAACATGAACTCGCGCATCGGGGCGGATGCCTTGTCCAGGGCCTCCTGCCCCGCGATTTCCTCCTGGAGATACGGCTGCAGCGCGTCTTCATTGATCTGGTTGATAACAGGCGACATTATGAAAAATGTCAAAAACATGGCAAGCCCTATAATGATCTGGTTGGGCGGCATCTGCTGGGTGCCCATTGCCTGGCGCAGAAACGAGAGCACAACAACAATCCGGATAAATGAAGTTGTCATAAGCAGGATTGCCGGAGCCATGCTCAGCACCGTAAGCAGCACAAGAAGCTGGATAATGGTTGAGCCCTGCCCGGCGTCGCCGCCTCCGTCCATGTTCAGGCTCACCCCTGGGCCCTCCTGGGCAAAGCCCTGGGACGCCAGGAAAAACACGATGCATGCCGCAGCCATAAGTATTAAAGCAGCCCTGACAGGTTTCATTTCTTATCCTCTTCGCTTGCCCGCAGTTCATCTTCAAAACTGCCTGCGCTGCTGCTGTGCAGAAGGTCCACCCTGTCGCTGCCGAGTCCCAGGAGAAGCCTTTTTCCTTCGACCTCAACCAGGCACAGCGCCTTGCGGCCTCCCAGCTGACGGGTTTCTACAATCCTGATTTTTCCGGCATGGCGGCTTTCCAGAAACTTGAATCCCTTTCGGTTCAGCACGTGAAAAATCAGCATGAGGCCTATGACTACCGCCATGCCGACAAACAGCTTCAGCCCGGAACTGAAAAGATCAACCTGATCAGGCTGGGCGGCGTAAAGCTCTGCCGGAAGCACGAGAAAAACAATAAGAAGAAACCTGGCCATCTCTGATCACCCCAGTTTTTCAATACGTTCCGAGGGGCTTACCACGTCTATGAGGCGCAGGCCGAACTTCTCGTTTACGACCACGGCCTCGCCCCTTGCAATGAGCCGGTTATTCACATACAGGTCCAGGGGCTCGTCTGCCATCTTGTCAAGCTCTACCACCCCTCCTTCCTTCATCTGGAGAAAGTCCTTGATAAGCATGCGCGCCCTTCCGACTTCCACAGAGACCTGGAGGGGAACGTCGAGAAGCATGTTTATCCCGCTGGCATCAACTTCATTGCTGCCGTTCCCCCCTGACTGCCGTTCTTTTTCCTGCCCTGAATCACGGCTGTATTCAGTTTTGCCGCCGGATTCCGCATCTTCCTTTTTCTTTCCCTCTGCCATGATTATTCTCCTTGGAATTGCTGTTGTACAAGGCGCACAACCTTTTTGCCGTTTTTAACTCCCGGCCTGGCGGAAAACTTCGGCTTCTCGCCTGCCAGTACCCTCACCGGCGCGGCCTCATCATAATCAATGCTGATTATGTCGCCTTTGCGCATGCTAAGTATCTCTTCTACTGTGAGATAAGTTTCCCCCCATACCGCGGATACCGATATTTCTATGCTCCTGAGCTCGCTTTCCAGTTGCCTTGCCCAGTTGGGGGCCTCCTTTTCCTCGAGCATCTGCAGGCCCTCGTCCCTTAACCTGTCCTTGAAAGGCTCCAGCGAGAAATAGGGAATCACCATGAGTACTTTTCCCTGCAGCGATCCCAGCCGAACCGAAAAAGTAACCTGGATGACTTCGGTTTCCGGGGCGAGTATGCTCAGCAGCCTCCTGTTTGTCTCCACACGGGTTATACCTGTATTGAGTTCTTCAAGGGGTGCAAATGACCTGTTGAAAACCGCGCAGCCTTCAGACATGAGGGAACGGATCAGATTTGCCTCAATTGCGCTTACCTCCCTGTCAAAAATCTTGTATTCCTGGGCCCCGGACATACCCAGCATCACCTCCACGAGTCCGAAGCACAGCCTTTTGTCAAATACCAGCAGACCGTTTCCCTTAAGCGGGTCAAGGGAAAACACACCCAGAAGGCCGGCGTCTTCCTGCTGGACAATAAAATCCTCGAAAAACCTTGAGGTCACCTCGCCCTTCGAGACTGTGACTCCCTGCTGAAGGCTGTTGGAAAGCGCTATGGAGTAGTAGCGGGCAAAGGAATTGAAAACAACGTCCAGGTTTGCAATCCGCCACCTGCTGTAGTTCTGCCCCCGGATCAGGTCTATGCCGGAAACCTGCTTGCCTTGCCCAGGGGCCGGGCCTGCCGGGGTCTTGCCCGCTGCATCCTGCACCGGGTCTATCTGGCCTTCTTCAAATGCAGACAGAAGCTCGTCGATTTCCTGCTGGTCTAAAATCCGTTCCACGCCGGTTTCTCCTGTTTTTGTTACTGAACCACGAAATCGGTGAAATACAGCTCCGAGACTTCATCTTCCCCTGAAAGACTGCGGATACGTGAAGTCAGGTCAGCCTTGAGCTGCTTTTTTCCCTGAAGATCCTTTAAATCGTCATACTTTTTGTTGCCCACAAGCAGCAGCACTGCATCCCTGATCTGGGGCATCCGCTTTTCGATTTCCTTTTTGCTTTGATCGTCTTTTGCCTCAAGGGTCACTCCCAGCTTTAAAAAACGGGTGGAGTCCTTGTGCGTGATATTGACCACAAAGTCCTCCATTTCAACAAGAGGTCCCATTTCCTTTTTTTCTTCCTCCTGCCCGGAATCAGACTCTGTGGCACCCGAAGCGCTGCCTTCTGCAAGGAAATAAAACGCTCCTCCCCCTGCTGCTAACACAAGGACCAGCAAGGGAACCGCCAGCAAGAAGATTTTTTTCTTTGAGCCGGGCTGCTTTTCCGGGGCTTGACTTTCCTTGTCCTTTTCTTTTGCCATTGTCTGCACTCCTGCTTTTTATAAAAATTTTCAGATTGCGTTTGCCTTAAAACGGCAGCTGCTCGCTTGAGTCCACAAGGTGGGGCAGCTGCTGCTTGTAGTCACCTCCTGCCTCGAGCACGAATTCGACCCTGCGGTTCATTGCCCTGTTCTCAGGTGTGTCATTGGGCACCAGGGGCTGCTGGTCGCCGTATCCCACGGCTGAAAGACGGTCCAGTGAAAGCAGCTCCTGCCGGGCGAAAAACCTGAGCACCGATATGGCCCTGTCCACTGACAGGTCCCAGTTGGAGCGCCCGGAAGATGCCATGGGCTGGCTGTCTGTGTGCCCCTCTATGCGCATGTTAAACTGCATAGGTGCAACAAGCTCCCCGACCTTGCGAAGCACTGGTTCGGCTTCTGTTCTCAGGCCGGTTGCACCGGAATCAAACAGAATCTTTTCTTTGATCCTGAGCACGATCGCCCCCCTGTCTTTTACCAGCTCCACGTCCTCGTCAATCTCGAGCTTTTCCAGGTCCTGCCTCATCCTGCGGTATACGCTCTGGAGCATGTCATAGGGAATCGGCTCGATTTCCGGGATAATCATATCGTTTTTTTTCTGCTCTTCGGGCTGGTCCTGCAGCATGCCGAAGGCCCCCTTTAAAGAGACCACCGCCTTTTCGAATTTCACCCTGTCCATTTCAGCCATTGAAAGCATAAGGACAAAAAAAGTGAGAAGAAGGGTTACCATGTCGCTGTAGGTGACCATCCAGGCCGGAGCGGACGGGCCGTTGTCGTTTTTACCCTTTTGTTTCCTTCTTCTGGGCATCGGCTCTTAACCTGCTTTTTTCTTTTTTTTCTGAAAAACGCTCTGTCTTTCCTTGGGCTGAAGATAGGCATGCAGCTTCTGCTCCATAATCCTGGGGTTTTCACCTGCCAGGATGGAGTTCATGCCCTCTACAATCAGCTCCTTTTTAAGGATTTCCTGCTGTGACCGGGTCTTTAGTTTCCCGGACATGGGAAGGAAAAGGACATTTGCAACAAGGGAGCCGTAAAACGTTGTAAGGAGGGCCACAGCCATTGCAGGCCCTATGGTGTCCGGATCATCCATGGTCTGCAGCATCTGCACAAGCCCTATAAGAGTGCCCACCATTCCTATGGCAGGTGCATAGGTGCCCAGTGATGCAAAGATCTCTGCGCCGCTTTCGTGCCTTTCCCGGATGTAGTCGACTTCCCGGATCATCATGTGCTCCAGGGTTTCAGGCTCGTGGCCGTCTGCAGCCATCTGAAGTCCCTTTACAAGAAAGGGATCATCCACTTCCTTTGCCAAAGACTGCAGTGAAAGCAGCCCTTCCTTTCTTGCCTTTCCGGCAAATTCAGTGAGCTGCTCAATCAGTTTAATGGGGGATGACTCCCTGAAGAAAAACGTTTTTCGTGCCACTGACACGGCCCTTATGACCTCGCCGAAGGGATAGTGCACCAGAAGCGCCCCTAGAGTTCCTCCTGAGACGATCATTAAAGCCTGGGGGTCTATAAAAACCGTCAGGCTGCTGCCGGTCATGATAGCAGTCAGCATGAGCCCGAACGCTGCAAGTATTCCGACAAGTGTTGAAAAATCCATAACCAAGCTCTCCTTTTCGCCTCATTAAATTGCAAGCTTCATACCAAGGAAGCAGCACCCGGTGGACTCAAATTGATTTTTACCTGTTGCCGGGTTTTTTACCTGCAAAACCGCAGGCCGGGGGTGTAAATTTCTGCCCGCCCCGCGGCCCTGCACCTGCCCGGCTGAAACTAAAAAGGGCCGGTCATGGCAGACCGGCCCTTGAAAAAGACAAATTTTTGACTAAGGCTTACCGCTTGATGTTTATAACTTCCTGCAGCATCTCGTCAGTGGTTGTAATGGTTTTTGAATTTGCCTGAAAAGACCTCTGGTTTTCGATCATCTTTGTAAATTCATTGGCAATATCAACCGTGGACTGCTCCAGGGAGTTGGAGGAAATCTCGCCGAGACCGGAGTCAGAACCCGGTGTTCCAATGTC
>JAWLEU010000123.1:0-7178 GCA_041685965.1 Desulfosalsimonas sp. | reverse complement strand
TTTCCGCCGCCGTGGATATCAAAAGTTTCTCCCAGGTATTGCGCGCTCATTGCAGAGCATTCTATGTGCCAGCCGGGCCTCCCCCTTCCCCAGGGGCTGTCCCAGGCTGGTTCTCCCGGCTTGGAGGCCTTCCACAAAACAAAATCAAAAGGATTTTCCTTGCGCTGGTCCACTTCCACCCTGGCACCTGCTTCCATTTCATCGAGCCGCCTGCCTGACAGCTTTCCATAGTCCGGCCACCTGCTGACCGCGAAAAAAACATCCCCTTCTTTCTGATAGGCATATCCCTTTTCTTCAAGGATTTGGACAATCCTTATGATCTGCGGGATATGCGCGGTTGCCAGCGGCTCCAGATCAGGAGGGCTCATGTTTAACGATTCCATGTCCCGGTGAAATTCATTAATGTATTTGTCAGCCACGTCATCCGGGCTCATGCCGAGTTCTCTTGCCCTGTTGATGATCTTGTCGTCCACGTCAGTGAAGTTGCGCACATAAAAGACATCGTATCCGCATTGTCTCAAATAGCGGTATATCATGTCAAAAACCACCACGGAACGGGCATGGCCTATATGGCATGAATCGTAGACAGTCGGACCGCACACATACATTCTTATTTTCCCCGGGGTTTCCGGTTCCAGTATTTCCTTGCGCCGGGTGAGTGTGTTGTATACTTTTATGGTCATTGAAGCTTCATCCGTTTCTCTCGGGTTGTCCGGAATGCCGGTATCTGAAAAATAAAACAAAAATCGGTTTATTCAAGCATTACCACGCACATGGCTGCCATTGCCAAACCTTCGCCTATGACGCCGAGGCCTTCCGTGGTGGTTGCCTTGATGTTGACACGGTCTTTTTCGATTCCAAGACAGCTTGAAATCATTTCCTCCATTGATTCCACGTAAGGTGATAGTTTCGGCTCCTGGGCAAATATTGTGGCGTCCATGTTTGCAACTGAAAAAAATTTCTCAAAGACCATTTCCCTGGTTTTTTCAAGCAGCGTCATTCCCGGCACCCCCTTCCATGCCGGATCAGTATCAGGAAAATGCCGGCCTATATCGCCCATGCCCGCTGCCCCTAAAAGTGCATCGCACAATGCATGCATCAATACGTCTGCATCAGAATGCCCTAAAAGACCCTTTTCATAATCGATCCCGATTCCGCCCAGCACCAGCCGGCGGCCTGAAACCAGCCTGTGTATGTCGTAGCCTATGCCCGCCCGCATTAACAAGCCCTTCCTGCTGCATGTAAGATGGCTGCAATGAAACCGGGGCCCTTATACAAGATAAAACCTCCGGTCGTTTGATGCTGCTATGGGAACCGAAACGTTTTTCTTTAAGTGAGAAATATACTGGAGAATCACGGCGATTCCGTGCTCGCAGGCGAATTCGCCCTGGCAGGCGCACCTGCAGTACAGATCACCGTGTTCAAAGCCTACGTGGGATGCAAATACCTCCTCGGCCTTAACCCAGGCCAAAAGCCCATTGTTCGGTGTCTTTACAAGATTGTACACGGCACCCTGCTTCTGCAGGCGCCCGCCAGATTCAACCGCATCAGGACCGGCCCATACAGTCAGGTCTCCCCAGGTCAGCTCTCGAAACGGATCGGTTTTCTGGTCTCTGTCTTCCATGTACATCCTGCAAATCAGTAGAACCTGCGCCGCACGAGTCAGTCAACCGGTTCCGCCATGCCGTTTATAAGCGAGGAAACGTTTTTGCCCAGCACCGAATGGTTATATCCTCCCTCCAGAAGTGCAAAACATCCGCCTCCTGCCTCAGCCGCGGCCTTTTGCGCCATTCGGCCGATGTGATAGTAATCAGCGGTCGCCATAAGTCCGCCCCAATCCTGCATGTGGTTGTCAAATCCTGCGGAAATGCCTATAATGTCAACGCCCGGGCCTGAAAGAATGCCTTCAACCTCTTCCATATATTTTTCCCTGGAATTTTTTGCAGGATTATAAATCCTTACCCAGTCCAAACCTCCCAGGATGTTGACAGTACCGTCTCCGAAATGCAGGTCGAAATCCAGGACCAGGGCGGTTTCAATGAGTTTTTCCCTCTTTAACGTCAACAGGGAAATCGCCATGTTGTTGAAAAAACAAAAACCCCATGCACTGTCTGCAGACGCGTGATGGCCCGGAGGCCGGATCAGGCCGAAAGCAGGTTCCTTAAGGCCGATGCGCGCTGTCTCGATTGCCCCGCCGGCTGCAAGGGATGCAACATCATATAAGCCGTGGTTTTTGATTTCACGCAGGTGGGCTTCCGTATGGGCCAGCAGGATCTGATCGTCCCGGGCAGACTCAGGCTGCACCATCTCCGCATGAGACGGCAGATCGTCCACAATGGCCTCAATCCTGCCCGGAGCCGAAGCAGGATCAGAAGTGTATACCCTGTAAAAATACTCATCAAAAACGACTTTCATAACAACCTCTTTTTAAATATATATACACTACAGTATTCATTTTTCCGTAAAACGCCGCTTTTGGCAAGACAAAACATGCTGTTCAAATGCCTTTGCCACCAGCCCGGGGTCATCAGTCATAATAATGTCAGCCCCCTTGTCAAGTGCTGAAAAAACCTGCCCGGGGGTGTTGCATGAATAAACCGCCACAACGAGTCCCATGCGGCGGCACAGCCCGGTAAATTCTCCTGTAAGTTTACGCCTGGGCAGACAGTATCCCCGGAGGTTTTTACTTTGCGCAGTCTTTAAGCCCCGGGAAGAAGGCGGCTTTTTAGTATTTAATATATAATTGAGCTCCGGTGCAAGGACGCGGCATTCTGCAATCATTCCTGCATCAAATCCGAGAATATATATTTCATCATGCATCTGCCGCGACGCGTGAAGGCGGATCTGGCGCGTGACCTCCGAGCACAGACGCCTTTTGTATTTATAAGGATCCTGTGAGCCTGACGCTGATTTAAGCTCTATCATAAGGATTCCCCTGCCGGCATAGCGCTTTAAAACCGATTCCAGGGTCATCAGGCCCTGTCCCCGGAAATCCTCTGAATACCACCTGCCGAAATCAAGTTTCAGGAGATCGGCTATCTTACTGTCTGCAACTGCTCCTCTTCTGCCTGTTATCCGCCGCAGGGTGTCATCGTGAAAAACCACGGCAACACCGTCTGCTGTTATCTGGACGTCTAATTCTATGCCGTCGGCAGAATAGGAAAATGCAAGCTCAAATGCGGCCTCCACATTTTCCGGGGCCTCTGCCATTGCACCCCTGTGTGCTATCAGCCAGGGTAATGGACGCATTTTTTTGACCCCCCGACAGGTTTATTCATGCAGTATCAGGCCGGAAGGCAGGGATTCTCCGAACATGGCTGATTCCTCGTCTCTTTCCACGGGCACTACCGTCTTTAGCACCCTGGTCTCCTTTTCCATTCCCCTGGCCTCCATCCATTCAATTATCCCTGAAAGCAGGTTTTCATCAAAGTCCCTGGAGCGGTCCCCGGTTTTTCTGCCAATCCTGGCAAGCGCAGCAGCAGCGGCAGCGGGATTCTTCCAGTCCGGCTCCATGAGAGCCTCGGCCCACCCGGACGCTTTTTCAGGGGAAACAACCCGGTCCACGGGTCCGTACAGAGGCTCCCTTGCGCCTATTCTTGACAGGGCCCAGAACTGCTGTGGCCTGGATTTTTTCGGCGTTATTTCAGAAAGCAGCGCGTCTCCCCAATCAGCCTTTTCGCCTGAAGAAAGCCTTTCCATGTTAGCCAGGGCCATCCACATCTCCAGGCGCTGCTGCGGAGGTATCTTTACCTTGGTTCCTTTTTTCGGCATCAACAGATGCCTGATATCCTGTGCGAACTGTTTCTGCTGCCCCGCTGTCAGCCCGCCTGCCACGCGCCGCCACAGGATCCACCATTCATTTGCCGCCTGCTGGTCCTTTTTGAAAATCACTCCTGTCTTATATATTTTCCAGAGACGCTTTATACGGGTGCTGTCAAATCCGTCCCCGAATCCCGGGCGGAGGCAAAAACCGGTAAGATTGAGCCACCTTACCTCGTGATGAGGGGTGTGTTTGCGGTTTGCCGCACGCTCAAGCAGGGTATCGGCAATACTTCTCAACACGGAAAGAGGCCAGTCATCCCTTGCCCGGCCCACAGTGTCAGAGATGGTTTTGACAAGACGCGAAAGTTCAGTTTCGGCCGAATCAGCCTTAAACGCGCTGTTTACAGCAGATACCACCTCGTCCACCACTGCAGAGTCAAATACCTCTGTTTCGCTCACCCCGGCCTGATGCTGTATCTGCCGCAGCTGGAATCTCAGCTGCCATCTGTGGTCTGTTGAAAGAGATCTGCACCAGAGTGCAAGAACGCCGGTTTCCGTATACTCAGCCTCCACCTGAACTGGAATTGCCGCCTGCACCCCCTTTCTTCCAAACTGTATTACCGTGTTTATGGGAGGCAGACGGGTCATGCTCTCATCCACGTCCACCACATCGCCTGTCCTGTCGCCTGAGCGGTAGCTTGAGCTGAAAAGGTCAAAGCTTACCGGCCGGTTTGCCAGAACCTCGAATTTGCGCTCGGAAAGAGCGATGCGGGTTCCCTCGTCAGCACCCCTTTCCACAACACAAACAGCCTTTTGATTCCCCCGGCTGCTGCCGGGGCTTTCAATACCCAGGTAATAGGCTCGCGGACTGCCGCTGCCAACTCCAACGCCTCTGCCGAGTTTTGCCAGCCCGTAATAGGAAGCCCCCAGCGCCACTGCGATGTCGAGATTTTTGTTTTCAAGCACACGGGGGCGGCTTTCATCGGTTTTTCCAAACCATCGCCGTGCTGCCTGCCTTATGCGGTCCTGCACAACCTTTGCCTTGAGGCTTCCTCCGTTGAACAGGACAAGATCGGGAAAGGGGCTTCTCGGACCGAGGAAATTCTCTGTCTCCCTGCTGTTTCTTTCCAGAAATTTTCCAATATGACGGGTAATTGCGGAATCCGGTTCATAAGGAAGCCCGAATTCTGAAACTCCGGCAAACTGCACTTCGCCGGCAACAGGATCCTGCCTGTCGACAAGCGGAAAAAATTCCTCAAGCACTATCTGCTCCAGTGTCTGCCTGTCTATTTCGGCGGTCAGGGTCCCGCCTATAAGCCTGCTGCCCTCTCCCATCATTGTAATGGTTTCACGCTCCTGTCCCTGGTTCAGTATGTTTTCCTTTGCCTGGCGGCACAGATGGCAAAGCGTTTTGTACCTGTCCGGGGTGAGGTTGGCTGCAGCGCCGAACTGTTTTTCCACGTGCCTGGCAATTGCCTGGTCTATGTTGTCTCCTCCCAGGATCAGGTGATCTCCGACGGCAATCCTTTCAAACCTCGGAGTACCCTCTGTTTCGCGCAGGGTAATCAGGGTAAAATCCGTGGTGCCGCCTCCCACGTCGCAGACCAGTACAAGTTCGCCGGGCCGGATGTGGTCCCGCCAGTCGTGTTCATGCCTGATCAGCCAGCTGTAAAAAGCTGCAAGGGGCTCTTCCAGCAAAATGACCTCCCCCAGTCCGGCCTTTTTTGATGCCTCCAAGGTCAGGTCCCGGGCCACTTCATCGAACGAGGCGGGAACTGTAATAATAACATATTGATTTTCAAGGTAAAAATCTTCATCAGACTGCAAATGGTTCCAGGCATTTCGTATGTGGGCAAGGTATTGGGCGGTGGCTTCCACAGGCGAAATACCAGGAAGTTCGTCACCTGAACCCCATGGGAGGATAGGCGCCAGGCGGTCCACCCTTCCGTGGCACAGCCAGCTCTTGGCAGAGGAAACCAGCCTGGCGGGAACTTTAGAGCCGTGATCCCTGGCAAAAGTTCCCGCAAAACAGGAATGAACCTGTTTTTCACTCCAGGGCAGTCTCAGTGAATCCGGATCCACATCGTATTTGCCCGGCAGATAGCAGAAAGAAGGCAGAACAGGCATTTGCTGGACCTCGCCGGGCCCGGTAAGCTGAGGGATCTCAAAAAGCCTTATACCCCTTGAATCTTCGGGGCCGGAGTTCAGATCCGCATAGGAAACCGCCGAATTGGTGGTCCCGAGGTCAATTCCTATTATGTATGCAGGGTCACTCACATCCTTCACCTGTTATTTAACCTCGACTTCAGCAGGTGCTATAACAAGGGGGTCACCGCTGTCAGATAGCACGGGCAGTTCGAGTTTTGCAGCCTTCCATCCGGGATGCCTGACCACGCCCTTAAAAGGGGGCTCGCCGGTAACATTTCCGGTAAGTTTTATTTTTGAGGGATCAAAATCAGAATCAACTGTTACCTCAGAGCCTTCAGCCTTGTCCATCACACCGCGGGGGGCCAGGTATTTTTCCAGGGTTTTTGAACAGTTTTCATGGACGCTTCTGACCGCAGCCCCGATTTGCGCGTCACTGTAGGGGCCCAGATCTTCCCGGAAGAAATCCAGAAGCCGGCCCTGGCGCTGGAGCACTGAAACAAGATGCAGGTAATAGCGCTGATGCTGTTTCTCAATTTCTTTAGGAGATGGTCCGGTTTCCTGACGTACGGTTCCTTTTTTATCTGCTGCAGGGGATTTTCTGGCAGCTGCCTCCTCTGCCGGAATGTGTCTTTGCAAAAGCTTTTTCAATGTGCCCCGGAGCACAGCCCACTGTAACAGGGCAATAAAAACAAACAAGGCTGCGGCCGAAGGAATGAAACCTATGTTTATGCGGGTTTCCCAGAAATCCTTTATCCAGCCGGGAAAGGCGGAATAGTGCACACCGTATACTACTGCAAACAAAAGCAGATTAAGTGCAAGAAGCCAGAAAAGGCAGCGGCGCGAAAAAGGTTTAACAAGGTCCATGGTATTCGATCTCCAATAATGCCCGGTTTTTTTCTGATTCACCAACCAGCGTGAAAAATATAAATTTTTATAATGAATCAGTTATATAGACTGTGTCAAGTCCCTTTTGCCTCCAAATACGCTGCGCGCAGGGACTTTCGGCTGTGTTTTTCCCTTGATAGCCGCCCTGCGCAATGATATGAAATTTATCAAGCAAAAAAACTTCAGGTCCGGAGAGGGTAAACAGTGAAACTGCAGCAAAAATCCCCACGGTCTGATGACAGATCTAAACAATTCAGGCAAGGATGAGTTTTTGAAATGTATATAATAGTGGCTGAACGAAAACCCTGTTCAGCCAAAACCCGAATATCGAAATCCGAAATCCGAAACAAATACGAATATAGAATGTTCAAATGATAAAAACC
>JAWLEU010000122.1:0-7264 GCA_041685965.1 Desulfosalsimonas sp. | reverse complement strand
GCGGACCAGGTGGCGGGCAAAGGTCTTTCCTGAAAGGTCTTCCCCGAAATACAGGCAGGCGCGTTTTTTGCCCGCGTCCGTGGCTTCGTCTTCAAACCAGCCGCGGGCGGTGTTTGTGTCATGGGTGCCTGTGTAAACCACACTGTTTTTTTCCACGTTATGGGGGGCGTTGGGGTTACCGGCAGAATCCTCCGTAAATCCGAAAACCAGAACGCGCATGCCCGGAAGATCATATCCGGCCATTACCTCCCTTACATCCGCGGTGATATAGCCCAGGTCTTCGGCCACCAGCGGAAGGCAGGTAAGACTGCGGTGCAGTTTATCGAAAAACGCATGTACCGGGGCTTTTTGCCATTTGCCGTTCAAGGCGGTGGTCTCGTTTGCAGGCACTTCCCAGCATGCCACAAGGCCCCGGAAATGATCAATGCGCAGGAGGTCAAACAATTCCAGGTTATGGGAGATGCGGCGGATCCACCAGTCAAAGTCTTCCTTTTGGTGGGCTTCCCAGTTATACACCGGATGGCCCCAGAGCTGGCCTGTGTCGCTGAAATAATCCGGGGGCACGCCTGACACTGACGTGGGGCAAAAATCTTTATCCAGCTTGAAAAGATCTGTCCGGGACCAGACATCCGCGCTGTGCAGGGGAACGTAAATGGGCAGGTCTCCCATGATGCGTATTTGATGTTTTGCGCAGAAGGCCTTTAGATCAGTCCACTGCCGGTAAAACAGGTACTGCAGAAAGCAGGTGCGTGCAACGGATTCTGACAACTGCCGGGAAGCGGAAGCAACAGCCCCGGGATCCCGCCGGGCAAGGCCTTCCGGCCACTGCTGCCAGTAGGCATTCTTGTAATGGCTGGTAAGTGATGAAAAAAGAGCATAATCGTTTAACCAGTATGCGTTCTGCCGGCAGAAGGCCTCAAAGTCCGGCTCTTTGCGGTGCAGTTCAAACGCCTTTGAAAAAAGATCCTTTTTTAAATTCCATGCAGCATCATAATCGATCTTGTCTGAATCCTCACTTATGTCTGTACCTGCAGGCAGGTCTGTTTTGTCTAAAAACCCCTGTTCTGCCATCTGTTCAGGGCTGATAAGCATGGGGTTGAACGCAAAAGCAGAAGGGCTGTGATAAGGGGAATGGCCGTGTTCGGCCACGGTGGGGGTTACGGGCAGGATCTGCCACACCTGCTGGCCCGCTGCGTGCAGAAACCGGACAAACCCCCGGGCTGCAGGGCCCAGGTCGCCGATGCCGTATTTTGAGGGCAGGCTCTGTATGGGCAGCAGGACGCCGTTTGAACGGATTTTCATTATCATTCTTCCCTCGTGCCCGGTTTTTTATAAAGCACTGCTGCACAGTTGCCCGGCAGCTCAATGCCCCTATCGTTTATTTGAGGGTTTTCGGCGGAACAAATCTGCAGGTCCGTCTTGTCCGCCCCTGAAACCGGCACAAACTGTTTGTGATCCGCCAGATTGCAGGCCACAACCAGTCTGCCCCGGGTCATGACAAGCCATCCGGCGGTGTCGTCCGCTGCAGCTTCAACCCTGTCCATGCGGCCGTCCGTGGCTTCAGGCAGAGTTTTGCGAAGGGCGATTAATTGCCTGTACCAGTCAAAAATGTCTGCATGGGGAGGTTTATCCCTTTCATCCCAGTTGAGCACGCATCGATCAAAGGTTTCACGGGCCTGGGGATCAGGGATTTTTTCCGGGTCCCAGCCGAATGACCCAAATTCTTCGCATCGCCCCTTTTTAACAGCCTCTCCCAGTTCCGGGTCTTCATGATCCGTGAAATAAAGAAACGGTGTTTCTGCAGCCCATTCCTCTGCCTGAAACAGCATGGGAACAAACGGGGAAAGCAGCATTATGGCCGCTGCAGCCTTGAAGCGATCATGGCCTACCTGGTGACTTAAACGTTCGCCCAAAGCCCGGTTGCCCACCTGATCATGAGTCTGCAGATAGCCCAGAAACCTGTGCCCGGACAGATCATGCACGGGTTTTCCGTGAAAGCGCTGGCGGAAGGCGGAAAACCTGTTGTCATACACAAACACCCGGCTAAGAGCCCGGGCAAGATCCGTGAGAGTTCCGAAATCCGCGTAATAACCATTCTGCTCGCCTGTTAACACTGCATGCAGGGCATGGTGAAAATCATCACTCCACTGGGCGTCCATGCCATAGCCGCCCGAGGTCCGGGACCGGACAACACGCGGGTCGTTCAAGTCGCTTTCTGCAATCAGTACCTTGTGCCGGCCGGTTTCCGCCTGGACTTGTTCGGCCGTCTGCGTGAGTTCTTCCATAAAGTTAACCGCAGACATGTCCACCAGCGTGTGGACAGCATCTATCCGCAGGCCGTCCACGTGATAGTCGCGCATCCACATTGCAGCGTTGTCGCAGAAAAACCTGCGGACCTCATGGCTGCCATGGCCGTCCAGGTTGACTGCCATGCCCCACGGAGATCGATACCGGGCAGTGAAATACGGCCCGAAATGATCCAGGTAGTTGCCTGCAGGTCCCAGGTGGTTGTAGACAACATCCAGGATCACGGCAAGGCCCCTGGAGTGACAGGCGTCCACCAGGCGCTTGAACCCGTAAGGGCCGCCGTATGCCTCGTGAGGGGCAAAAAGGTTCACGCCGTCATAGCCCCAGCCGCGGCTGCCGGAAAATCCGTTTACAGGCATGACTTCCACGTGGGTTACGCCGAGGTCCACAAGATGATCCAGATGTGCTGTCACACCGTCAAACGTGCCATGTTCTGAAAACGTGCCAACGTGGAGTTCGTATATCACCGCAGATGAAAGCGGCGCAGGCTGGAAATAATCATCGCTCCATTCAAAGGCTTTATGGTCAAGCGTCCTGGACGGTCCGTGAATACCCCCGGGCTGCCACGGGGAGCGGGGGTCAGGCACGGGTTCGTTGTTGTTTACTGCAAGGAGGTACTCTGTTTCAGGTGCGACAGGGTCGAAAGTATGCCACCAGCCGCCTGACGCTTTTTCAAGCGGGGTTGCGTGCCCGCTGATGAGAATTTGCAGGGTTTCCGCAAACGGGGCCCAGACTTTCAGAACCTGCATGTGTGTGCTTTCTATTATCATGTTTCTTCGCCAAACAGCAGGGCAACCGGAAATTTGTTCAGAATTTGCTTCAGCGGAAATTCAGGTCCGGTAAAAGTCTCTTTCGTGAGAAGGTTTTTCCACCGGCCTTTATACAGATTGATCCTGGTATCGCCCCATGGGCCGGCAAAGCTCATTACCATGCGGGGGACAAGTACTGCTGCCTGCCTGCCCCGCAAAAACCCGAGCACGTGTTCTTCATGATCCCCCGCTGCCTTAAGGGGCTGGTATGAGGCCCCGGGTGCAAACAGATCCGGGCGTTGTTTTCTGAATTGCAGGACCTGACTGATGAGGTAGAGCTTGGGCAGGCCGGTGTCCATGTCCGCCATTATCTGCTCCGGGGTCATTTCTGACAGTGAGGCCAGTATCCGGCGCCGCAGGGCGAAATCCACAGGCCTGCGGTTGTCCGGGTCCACCAGGCTCAAATCCCAAAGCTCCGTGCCCTGGTAAATGTCAGGCACGCCCGGTGCTGTTAATTTCAGCAGCACCTGGGACAGGGAGTTGATCCTGCCCGGGCTAATCAAATTCTCAACAAAAGCCTGAAAATCGGACAGGAAAAAGGAATCAGAAAGAATGTTTTGCGTAAAACTCAAAAGCGCCTGTTCGTATTTCCGGTCCGGCTGCTCCCAGCAGGTATGCTCCCGGGCCTCCCTGGCGGCTTTCCGGATAAATGCGCAGGCGCGGGTTTCATCAATGGGCCAGGCCCCTGCAAGGCTCTGGTAGAGCAGGTATTCAATGTTGGCGTCCGGCAGGTTGTCTGTTTTGTAAATCTTGTTATGGCCGGCCCACCGGCGGACTGCTTTTGCCCACTGGTCCGGGATTTCGGACAGAAGAGCCAGGCGGGCGCGCACGTCCTCGCTTCGCTTGGTGTCATGTGTGGAGGTGGAAAGCATTGAAGCCGGGCATTTCTTTTGCCTGGAAATCATTGCCTGGTGGAATTCTTCTTCAGACAGGCCGAACGCTGAAGGATCCCCGCCAACCTCGTTTAAGCAAACCAGCGGGTTATAGCGGTAAAATGCCGTGTCCTCGATTCCCTTGGCAGTGACCGGGCCGGATACCTGCTGAAACATGAGCATCCATTCCTCCCCGGCGTCTCCGGCAATCCTGCCGCAGCAAAGGTCTGCGAGAAAGTCAAAAAGCCTGGGATCGGTTTTCGGCTGCCCGGATTTGGCACGGGCTGCGGCCCGGGCAATAATTTCCGCGTCTGTGCGGCCTGCACTGGTATCTTTGCGCACGTAAGTGCGGTAAACAGGCATGCATGCAAGCATCTCTTTGACTGCAGCTTCCAGCTCCGCTCGGGTATAATCGCGAAAGCAGCGGTGTTTTTCGCAGATATTCACCAGCCTGTGGGTCAGGCGGCAGACCTCGGAGCCGAGCATCTCCTGCATGACCAGGTGCTTGCACTCGTATGCCAGGTCTTCATATTTCGAGGTCTGCCCGGTGAATTTTTGGTAAAATTCGGTGATATCTCTTTTGCCTTCCGGATTTACAAAAAGGCCCGTCAAATGGTTTAAAAAATCATATCCCGTGGTGCCAGCAACAGGCCAGGATCCAGGCAGATCCTCTCCGGGATGAAGGATTTTTTCCACAACTATCCAGGCCCCTCCGGCTGACTTCTGCAACCGCTTTAAATAGGCTTCCGGGTCTTTTAGCCCGTCCGGGTGATCGATACGCAGCCCGTGGATGATGCCGCAGGAAAGCCATTCCAAAATCAGAGCGTGGGTTTTTTCAAACACGGCCTGTTGTTCAACCCGCACTGCAGCCAGAGAATTTATGGCAAAAAACCTGCGGTAATTTAAATCCCTGGCTGCTGCCCGCCAGTATGCAAGGCGGTAGTGCTGGTTTTCCAGGACCCTGCCCAGGGCCTGTGTGTCCTCGTTTAAATGATCAGGCCGCACGGATGAGGAATCAACCGATTCCGGCGTCAGGGGGAACATGTGATCATGGTACCTGCAGACCCACTCCCGGGTTTCCGTGATTTCAACCCTGAACTTTCCGTCCTCCAGGACACGGCCGTAATGATCTTCGAGCACCGGCAATACAAGCTTGCCTCCCAGGCGCCTTTCAGGCGGATCCCAGTCAATGTCGAAAAAACCGGCATACCTGCTTGCGCGGCCGTATTTCAATACATCCCACCACCACTTGTTGGACAGGGGCTCGAATACTTCCATGTGATTTGGAACAACGTCTATAATCTGTCCCAGGCCCCAACCCTCCAGGGCCAGACAGAATCGGCCGTGGCCTGCCTCTCCGCCGAGTTCCGGATTAACCCTTGAAGGGTCTGTTACGTCATAGCCGTGAGTGGACCCCTGTGCTGCCTGCAGATAAGGGGAGGCAAACACTTGGCTTATCCCCAGCGCGCTTAAGTAATCTGCGATTTGCGCGGCATCGTCAAAGGTAAACCCAGGGTGAAACTGGAGCCTGTATGTGGCCCGGGGTATGTTTTTGTCTGCATGCCCTGTCATTGGGTATCCGACTCCTTTTCCGCAAGCTTAAAGAGCACCACAGAGCGGCCCTCCAGCCGGATTTCGCCACCCGGCGCAAGGATTTGTTCGTCCAGGACAAAACCGCCTTGCGCTGTGTCCAGCACCCGGATCCAGCCCGTTCCCCATTTTTCGCCGGGCAGGCTCACATCCTGGGCTTCGCTGTTGGCATTCAGGATTATATAGAAACTATCGTCTGTTACAGGATCAGCCCTGGGATTGGGATTGGGAATGGTCCGGCCGTTTAAAAAAATCCCGAGGGTGCGGGCGGATGCATCCCCCCATTCCTCCTCGCTTTTCTGTTTGCCGTCATTGTTGAACCAGGCAATGTCCTTGACGTCGCTTCCGTGGATGGGGCGGCCCTGGAACCACCGGCGGCGGCGGAACACAGGGTGGTCCCTCCGGAAATGAGCAAGCTGCCTGCAGAACTTTTGAAGGGCTTCATCCGCGTTTTCCCAGTCATACCAGGAGATCTCGTTGTCCTGGCAGTAGGCGTTGTTGTTTCCCTGCTGGGTGCGGCCGATTTCATCTCCTCCCAGAAGCATGGGCACTCCCTGGGACAGAAACAGGGTGGCAAGGAAGTTTCTTTTCTGCCTGGCGCGCAGCTCCAGTATTTCAGGGTCGTCCGTGGGGCCTTCGGCCCCGCAGTTCCAGGACCGGTTGTGATCCTCGCCGTCGTTGTTGTCCTCGCCGTTTGCCTCGTTATGCTTTTCATTATATGAGACAAGATCGTTTAAGGTAAACCCGTCATGTGCCGTGATGAAATTGACACTGGCATAGGGAAGCCTGGAAGTGTTCTCATAAAGATCCGAGCTGCCGGTAAATCGCGAGGCAAGCTTTTCAAGCACCTGGTCTTCGCCGCGCCAGTAATCGCGCATGCAGTCGCGGTACTTTCCGTTCCACTCGGACCACAGGGGCGGAAACTTGCCCACCTGGTATCCCCCTTCGCCAACATCCCAGGGTTCTGCTATGAGCTTGACCCCGCTGATCACAGGGTCCTGCTGAATGATGTCGAAAAACGCGGAAAGCCGGTCCACGTCGTGCAGCTCCCGGGCAAGGGCGGAGGCGAGATCAAATCTGAAGCCGTCCACATGCATCTGCTCGATCCAGTAGCGAAGCGAGTCCATCAGGAGCTGTAGAACGTGGGGATGACGCATATTAAGGGTGTTTCCGCAGCCGGTATAATCCATGTAATAGCGGGCGTCTTCCGTGAGACGATAGTAATAGGCGTTGTCTATCCCCTTGAAGCACAGCATCGGCCCTTCGTGACTGCCTTCCGCGGTGTGGTTGTATACCACGTCTATTATTACCTCGATACCTGCCTGGTGAAATGCCTTTACCATCTGCTTGAATTCAGACACCACGCCGCCGGGGCGGCCGTCTGCCGCGTACTGGTCGTGGGGTGCGAAATAGCAGATGGAATTATAACCCCAGTAATTTGAAAGCCCCCTGTCCACAAGGTGCTTGTCATGAACGAACTTGTGCACGGGCATGAGCTCCACGGCCGTGATCCCGAGATCCTGGAAATATTCAATGGAGGCCGGATGGGCAAGGCCTGCGTAGGTGCCGCGCAGTTCTTCCGGGATGTCGGGGTGCTGCATGGTAAAACCCTTTACATGGGTCTCGTATATCACGGTTTCATGCCAGGGAAGATGCAGGCGGCGGTCCCCGGTCCAGTCAAAGTGC
>JAWLEU010000121.1:0-7275 GCA_041685965.1 Desulfosalsimonas sp. | reverse complement strand
CGGTTTCAACAGCCCTTTCATACATGCCGTTTACATAATAGCTTTCAGCCAGGGTGTCTATCACATGGGGCTCGGAGGATCCTGCAGCGGCTTTTTCCGCAAGTTCCAGGGCCTGCTTCGGCCTGTAATAACCGCTTTCTTCCGGTGAAGTGGCATAAAGCCATGCCAGGTTGTTTAAAGCCTGCACATTTTCGTTATCCACAGACAGGGCCCGCCGGTAGGATTTTTCTGCCTGCCCCAGGTTCTCCCTGGTATAATGCAGGTCAGCCAGCATTACGTACAGTTCAGGGTTCCTGGGGTTTTCACTGATCCGCTGCTCGAGTATGTGCTCTGCGATATTTTCCGTAACCCTCTGGCCCGCAGTGCCGAAGTGCAGGTTGTATCCCATCCAGCCGATTGCAACGAGAAATACCAGGTAGACTGCAATCCCGGTTCTTATCTTCCTGTGGTGGCTCCTGATCCAGGCAGGGTCGTTTTCGCATTTGTTCAGATAATCGATTCGCTCGGAGATGCTGAAATGATGCCAGTTGGGCTTTTCCGGCGACTGCCCGCTTGAGGCTGCTATCTTGTGGAAAGTAGAGATAAGTGGAGCCGAGGACTCCATGAGGTTGTATACGTAGATGTCTGCCTGCCGCTCAAAATTGCGCATGAAATAGCCGAACACGAACCTGAAATAGACCAGGAATGTGCCGATCATTGCCAGGCTAAACATTATCGAAACAAAGACCTGGTTGCCCGGTTCAAAAAATCCGGAGGTGCCTGCCGCCAATTGCATGTAGATGGAGCCGTAGATAAGCAGGTCCAGAGTTGCAAAAGAGATAACAAGGTATCCGGCGAAAAAAAACAGGTAGAAAAGCATGTGCTTTTGCTTTACATGGCCTATTTCATGGGCCATCACAGCCTCGATTTCAACAGGGGTCAAATAGCGCAGCAAAGAAGGTGTCACCAGGATGTAGCGAAAACGGCTGACAAGTCCCAGGACCCCGGCAGTGATCATCCTGCCGCCGAAAAGCGGCCAGACCATTATTTCCCTGTATGCCACGCCCGCCCTTCTGCACAAATCCTCGATTCTTTCGCGGATATCCGAGTGTTTGAGCGGCTTGCAGCCCCAGAACTGCTGGATCAGTGCGGGCCCGAAAACAGCAATTACAAACAGAAAGAACAGAAAATAAACGATCTGGCCTTCGGTGGAGTTCAAAAAAGCCTTCGGAGCTTCAAACGGAAGCAGGCCGATTATGTCTGCCGCTGTTGACAGGCACAGCCACGGCAGAAGAACAGGCACGGAAAAAGAAATGTTTGAGGCCACGTAACTGCGGCGGGTTATGCCGCTTTTGTAGAGCTGTTCATGAAGATTGTATGCGCTTGCCCAGATAATGCAAAGATAACCTATGAAAAGACCGAGAAATATAAGGGCTCCCAGCGTGGGAAGCATTTCTATTATCCGGATCTGGCGCAGGTAGCCCCCGAGTTCCAGGCCGTAAATGTTGACTGCAAAAAGCCCGATTGCAAGGATGGACTGACGGGTCAAAAGAGATTCATATGCACGGTCAATCTCGCCGGGATCAGAGTCAGGCAGGCGGTCTTCGAGTTTTTTAAACAGGATTCTGGTCAGTACGGCAAAAAGAACTGAAAGGCCTATAAAGAGCCCTGCTGCCTCGTAGAGCGGAAGCTGGGGACGGGCAGGGGGCTGATACGTGGTATAGATCAGCAGGGCGACTATGAAGTAGAGAAAATTGCCGAACATGGGTTTTTACCCGCCTTTCTTTCCGGCGCCTTCGTAGAACCGTTGCTTTTCGCTGTAGATGCATCCGCAGTACTGCTGGCGGTACATTCCCATCTGCCTGGATTTTTCCACACCTGTTCTCCAGCCTTTGCGGAAATCCTCGTAATAAAACGGCACGCCTTCGGATTTTCCCGCTGACTCGCCGATTTCGGCAATTAATTCATGATTCTGATGCTTGCTGTAGAGCAGGGTGGAGGTGAAATAATCGAATTTCCCTCGCTTTGCAAGTTTTGCGGTAGTTTTCAGGCGGTCGTGATAGCAGAATCTGCAGCGGTCGGACTCACGGAAAACCACGCTGCGCAAAAACCCCTCCAGGTCGTAGCCTTCCTGGTAGATCACCCTGAGGCCGGTTTTTCCGGCGTATTCAATAAGGGTATCCTCGCGCCTCCTGCACTCCATGTACGGATGGATGTTGTTTCTGTAAAAAAAACCCATCACCTCGAAGTCCCTTTCATGAAGCACTTCCAGAGGATAGATGGAGCAAGGGGCGCAGCATATATGCAGCAGAATCTTCATGTGCGTTCCCCGAATATGGCAGTGCCTATGCGCACCAGGGTTGCGCCCTCTGCAATTGCGGCCTCGAAATCGCCTGTCATGCCCATGGAAAGCTCTTTCATCTCCGCGCCTTCAATGTTTTGAGCCGCGATCCGGTCCCGCAATTGCGCAAGTTGCCGGAAATACGGCCGCACCTTTTCAGGTGCGTCAAAAAACGGAGGCATCGTCATCAGGCCTTTCACGTGCACGTGTTCAAGTCCGGCAGCATCGCGGACCAAATCCGCGGCATCCTCTTCATCAACACCGGACTTTTGCGCGTCCCTTCCCACATTGACCTGAACAAGGATGTTTTGCACCAGTGCGCTCCTGGCAGCCTGCCGGTCAATTTCTTTTGCCAGCTTCAGGCTGTCCACAGAGTGGATAAGATCAAAAAGCCCCGCAGCGTATTTGACCTTGTTGGACTGAAGGTGCCCTATAAAATGCCAGGAAACATCCGCATCAGCAAGAGCCTCGATCTTTTCGCGCGCCTCCTGGATGTAGTTTTCCCCGAAGCAGTCCAGGCCGGCATCAATTCCGTTTCTGATCCGCCCGGGTTCCACGGTTTTGGTAACCGCAACCAGCTTGACCTCTGCCGGATCCCTGCCGCAGGAAAGGGCTGCGTTGCTGATTTTCTCTTTGATTTCTGCTACGTTGTCTTCAATTGAGGTCATTTTATTCATTTGCTTGTTGCGGCCTGCTGCCGGCGGTTGGTTTTGTTTTTACCCGGTGTCATCTCGATTGCACCGGCTTGAAGCATATGGTCCACCACCTCGCATACAGGCAGCCCCACAACGTTTGTATAGGAGCCCTGTATTTGCCTGACCATGAATGCGGCTGTTCCCTGGATGGCATAAGCGCCCGCCTTGTCCCATGGCTCGGGAGTCTGAAGATACCAGCGGATTTCGGACTCACTCAGTGCCTTGAACGTAACCTGCGTAATACACGCATCGCTGTGGAAATGCTCCAGCGTTCTGCAGATTATGCTGTAGCCTGTGACAACACGGTGTGTCCTGCCGCTCAGCCGCGAGAGCATCATGTATGCGTCTTTTTCGGACTCCGGTTTGTTGAGTATCGTGTCATCAATTACCACGATTGAATCCGCGCCTATCACCCAGGCATCAGGACAGTTCTGTGAAACCGCTGCAGCCTTTGCCTCTGCAAGGGCCCTGGCATGCTTTACAGGGGTTGGGATATTTATAGAGGCTTCATCAATGCCGCTCGGAACCACGTTGAATTCAATCCCGGCCTGCTGCAGAAGCAGTTTTCGCCTTGGTGATTCAGAGGCCAGTATTATTTCTTTTCTTTGACGATTAGTTTCCATGGCAGTTTAGTAACAGATCCGGTCTTAATTGGCAAGAATCTGCACGGGGACGGCTGCAGGGTGCACAATACGGCTATTGAGAAAAGGCTGCAAGCACGTCACTTATAAAGGCCTCATCATCCCAGGCATCTTCATAGGTGCAGTTTCCCAGGCGTACCAGGACCAAATTGCTGGATGGAATTATTATGACCCGCTGGCCCTGAAAGCCTTTTGCGCAGTAGGCATCATCAGGGATCGAAGGCCACATGCGGTCTTCGGAGTCCTCCGGGGAGCCGGCATTCAGCCAGAACATGGCACCGTATTGTCCAAGCGGAGCAGATTTGACCGGGCTGGTGGTATAGTCCACCCATCCGCCGGGTAAAATCCGCTCTCCGTCCCAGGTTCCATCCTGAAGATAAAGCAGCCCGAACCTGGCCCAGTCCCGGGCAGTGGCAAACATGTATGAGGAGCCAACAAAAGTTCCTGAAGGGTCAGGCTCGAAAACCGCGCTGTGCATGCCTGTTCTGCGGAAGAATTTTTCATGGAGAAATTCGTAGTAACGGGGATAATCCTCAGATGCGGCTTTTCTTATGAGTTTTGAAACAATGTTTGCAGAACCGCTTGAATAACTCCATTCCGTGCCGGCAGGTGCACTCAGGGGTTTGGACGCGGCGTATTCGGCAAAATCGTAGCTGTTGTAAAACATTTCCACAGCATCTGAAAACGGTTCATAAGCCTCCTCGAATTCCAGTCCGCTGGTCATCCGCATCAGGTGGTTAAGGGTGATCTTATTTCTTGGATCATCTGAAGCCTGCCATTGTTCGGTCAAGCCGGAGGCATCAAGGTCTATTTTCTCCTGTTTTACAAGAACCCCTGCTAAAGCATTGGTAACGCTTTTGCTCATGGACCATCCCAGCAGTGGCGTGTCCGCATCTATGCCAGGAGCGTACCGCTCTGCAATAAGCTCTCCGTCATACACCACCGCGACTGCTCTCGTCTTTTTCGGTTCTTCAGGCTCGGTTTCTTCAAATGCTGCATCAAGGGCTTTACCCAGCCTCCTGCCGTCAACTTCTTCGGGAAGCTTCTTGACCGGGCCGCCCGTCCCGTAGGGCCAAACTCCGTCTGTCTTGTTTGAAGGCTCTTTTTTTCTGCCCCTGATTTTCATAAAATCCTGACTTCTCAAATCCGATTCAGTGGTCCCGGTAACAAGGGTGCATCCGCAGCCTTCCCTGTAAACCGCCTTTGTCTGAAATAATCCCAGCGCCTTTGAAACAACCTCTTTTTTCTGCCTGTCCACCTCGTAGTCTGTTACGGAAAACAGCATATGAACGGGTGCTATGTCTTCGCTGTACACGGTTTCCGCGTTTCTGCCGGCAATAAAAACGTTGGAGCAGATGGTTTTGGCTGTATGTCCTGTACCAATGGGAAGAGTTCTGCTCAAATACCAGCCCCCGGCTGCTGCAAGCAACAGCACCAAAATGACAGTGAAAAGGAAAATGCGTTTGAAAGCCCGGCCCATTTTGATTGGTGTCTGTTTAAAAGTTGGTTGATCGTGTTTCTGTGTCTTGTGCAGAGGTCTTTGTCCCCTGATTTTTCTGCTTTGCTGAAAAAGCCTTGAACGGGCTTTTCTTTTCATGTATAACCCGCACAAAAACCCCCCAAAGCCAAAGGGTAGAACTGACTTTCAAATCCCGTGCCTGGGTGGCGGAATAGGTAGACGCAAGGGACTTAAAATCCCTTGGGGCATAGTCCCCGTACGAGTTCGATTCTCGTCCCAGGCACCATTTATGTGTTTATTCCAGGGATTTTCTTAAAAGCCATAAAAAAGGTGCGGCTTTCCCGGTTTTCTGTTTACAGACCGAACCTTGCCTTGGCCTTTAGACGGTATGCGTGCAGAAGTGGTTCAGTGTAGCCGTTTGTCTGCTCCCGGCCTTTGAAAATAAGATCACAGGCTGCCTGGAAGGCAAGGCTGTTGTCAAAGTTTTGCGCCATGGGAATATAGCTGGGGTCCCCTGCATTCTGCCGGTCCACCACCTCTGCCATGCGTCTTAGGGTCTCCAAGACCTGCTCCCGCGTGCAGATGCCGTGATACAGCCAGTTGCAGATATGCTGGGATGATATCCTCAGTGTGGCCCGGTCCTCCATCAGTCCGACATCCCTGATGTCAGGAACCTTGGAGCATCCCACACCCTGGTTGATCCAGCGGACCACGTAGCCGAGAATTCCCTGGCAGTTGTTGTCAAGCTCCTGTTTGATGTCTTCAGCAGTCAGGGATTGCGGGTCCTCCATCAGAGGCAGGGTTAAGATACTGTCAAGACTTGCCCTCTGCCGGCCTGCCAGCTCCTGCTGGCGGGCTGCCACGTTTACCCGGTGATAATGAATTGCATGCAGGGTTGCGGCAGTGGGAGACGGCACCCAGGCGCAGTTGGCTCCCGCCATGGGATGCTCGATTTTGGCCTCCATCATGTCTGCCAGCCTGTCCGGCATGGCCCACATGCCCTTGCCTATCTGGGCGCGCCCCCTCAAGCCTGTTTCCAGGCCGATGTCCACGTTCCAGTCCTCGTAGGCAGACATCCAGGGCGCCTGCTTCATCTCGCCCTTGCGTATCATGGGGCCGGCTTCCATGGAGGTATGGATTTCGTCTCCGGTGCGGTCCAGGAAACCTGTATTTATGAATATGATTCTTTCTTTTACCTCCCTGATGCATTCCTTGAGGTTCACCGTGGTCCGGCGTTCTTCGTCCATTACACCCACCTTCAGTGTGTAGCGCTCAAGCCCCAGGGCATCCTCGATACGGCTGAAAAGCTCGTTTGTAAACGCGACTTCTTCCGGGCCGTGCATTTTGGGCTTGACTATGTAGACACTTTTCTTCCTGGAGTTTTGGAAACGGCCCAGGCCTTTGAGGTCGCGGATTGCTATCAATGCTGTTATCATGCCGTCAATGATGCCCTCGAAGACCTCGTTGCCGTGCTTGTCAAGAATTGCGCTGTTTGTCATTAGGTGGCCCACGTTTCGCACCAGCATAAGGCTGCGTCCCTGGAGTTTGAAGGACTGGCCGTTTATATCGGTATATTGCCTGTCATCGTGCATACGCCGGGTAATTGTTCTGCCGCCCTTTTCAAAGCTTTCTTCCAGGTCACCATTTGTCAGGCCCAGCCAGTTGCGGTAGATCGCGGTTTTGTCCTCTGCATCCGCGGCCGCCACTGAGTCCTCAAAATCAATAATGGTGGTGATCGCTGACTCCAGGAAAATGTCTTTGATGTGGGCCGGGTCATTTTTTCCGACGGGATGGGACGGATCAATGCCTATTTCCAGATGCATGCCGTTTTTGACCAGCAGCACTGCCCCGGGCTCTTCCTGCGAGCCGCTGTAGCCTGAGAGCTGGGAAGAATCCTCCAGTCCGGTTTCCGTACCGTCTTTGAGCCTGACCGCAAGCCTGCCGCCCTCAATTCGGTAATTCACCGAGTCACTGTGGCTGCCCCCGGCAAGAGGGGCGGATTTGTCGAGCACGCCGCGGGCATAGGCTATTACCTTTTCACCCCTGACAGGGTTGTATTCAGTTCCTTTGTGCGCGCCGCCTTCCTCGGAAATTATGTCCGAGCCGTAGATTGCATCATACAGGCTTCCCCAGCGGGCGTTGGCTGCATTCAGTGAAAAG
>JAWLEU010000120.1:0-7298 GCA_041685965.1 Desulfosalsimonas sp. | reverse complement strand
TGGTTTTTATCATTTAAACATTCGATATTCGTATTTGTTTCGGATTTCGGATTTCGATATTCGGGTTTTGGCTGAACAGGGTTTTCGTTCAGCCACTAACTAACTGATGCAGCATAAGTCTGTTTTTTTGCCGGTGGTTCGGTATGCAGTTGATTCGGACACCGATCCGGGAGGATGACTACTGGTCCGGCGGCTGCCAAATACAGAATCGGTGCGCAGATATACACCCGGATACCTTCAAGGCTATACCCGATACTAAGAGAGATGAATCTGGGATATGACAACTTTCATAAAGCCTGTCTCAACTATTTTGATCCGTTTAACCTGATATTTGCCATGGCCGTTCATGAAGGATATCAGGCAAAAATAATAAAGATCCGGGAAGGCGAAATGATCCATCTTGGAAGCACCCTGACCAACGAACTCACCCATCAGCCGGAACAAACCCGGGATCTTATCGACAGCATACTGGCAAGATAGGAAATTTTGCAAAAAGATGGGCGGGTGGTTTTTGCGGGCCATAATGAGATTGCGGAGAAGTATGATTGGGGAAGGATTGTGGGGGAGGCGGTAAAAGTGTTAAGTTTTAAGTGTTAAGTAAAAAATAAAATCAGGGGATTGTGGGGATTGGATGGCGGAGGAAGTCGGGAATTCATTGAATTTATACAAAAGCTGTAATATTGTTTAAGATAATATATTGTTTCAAAACATCACGTATAGGTGAAATCCATGCTGAATCAAATCAATATCGAATATCCGCAAAGTTTGCCCGATGCCCTGCAGGTTTGGCCGGGTGCGGCCGCACTGAATTTCTGCTCAATCTTCCTTGCTTCAATGTTCCTATGATTGACCTTGAAGAAGAAAAACTGATGATGGATATGCAAAATGCCTGAGACTATGGAGATCCCAAAAAACAGAATTGCTGAGTTTTGCCGCCGAAATAAGATAAGGCGATTGTCCCTTTTTGGATCAGTTCTGAGGGAAGACTTCGGGCCGAACAGCGACATTGACGTGTTGGTGGAATTTGAACCCGGGGCACAGGTCGGGTTTTTCGAATTGTTTGACATGGAGCAGGAACTATCGAGTCTGTTTGGGGGCCGCAAAGTAGAGATAAACACACCAAAGAGCATCAGCCGTTATTTTCGGGATAGCGTCCTGCAAGAAGCCAAAGATCAGTATAATGCCAGTGCATAATCCAAAAATTCGACTTCTGCACATGCTCGATTATGCCCAAAAAGCTGTTGCCATGGTAAATGATGAATCCCGGGCCTCATTGGACAATGATGAAAAACTTCACTTTGCCCTAACACGTCTGGTGGAACTGATCGGTGAAGCGGCAAGCCATGTACCGCCTGAAATTCAAAAAAAATATCCGCAAATACCCTGGCCTCAAATAATCAATATGCGCCATCGTTTAATCCACGGCTATGACGCCGTTGATAATGATATTCTTTGGGATACCATTACATTAAGCCTGCCTGAACTGATAAAAAAATTAAGCGATATAATTGGAAATCAGCCTCACCACCAGTAAATCATCCGGCAACTGATAAGGAAAGTTTTAAGTGATAAGTTTTAAGTAAAAGATAAAGATTGTAAAACCCGTATTTGTGAACAGTATATGCATTTTCCATGCTACGATGATGACACACATGGAAGATAAATGGGTGGTTTAGAAAAGTTTGTTGTTGAATCATTTTCACTGATGCGCCACAGGTCGAAGTTCATAGATGCGACCATATTTTGCTGCCGTGTTCAAATCTCCCTGGCGCAGTGCATCCCGGACGTCGTCGAGTTTGTAAGCATCATCGACGCTAAGATATGGTGACCATCCCTCTTCCTCTTCTACTAGTTCCACCTCAATTTCAGCTACATAACGGCCTTCATGGAGATATTTGGTTTTTTTGCGCCTCTTCATAACTATCGCCTCCGTAAAAAACTTTCATCCCATCGTTGCGGGTCCGGCCTGTATGCCGTAACGAGAACAACATGTTTGCTCTTTCCTTTCGGTATTCCCCACACCACATGGACAGGGCGTTCTGATCGGTCTACCTGCAAGATTAACACACATGGCCCTTTGCCATAATCCGGGTATTCTTCAATGATTGTAGCATTTTTCACCCCGGCAAGCAGCTCCCTGGTGGTTAGTTGATCTTCAGCCAGCTCATCATAACCATGCTCCGATACCCGAACTTCCCCCCTGTCTATAAGCTCTTGTACTTGCCTAAAAAAATCGCTCAAGCCATATGCTCCATATTCGTCATCACACAAAAACGATCCTATCGATGATAGCGCAATCAAGGGAGTTGTATTACATACCACCCTCATTACTCAAGTTCCCGGCGAACATCGTCCTCGCTATATGACAACCAGTCAACGTTATACCTGTAAGCATTGCAAAGAAAGGCGACACGATTTACACCGGCCAGCCTGGCCGCTTTACCGCCTGACAGCCTCCCTTTTTCAAAATATTTATAAGCCAGCGTCTCCCGCATCTCCTGAACCATATCTTCCTGGTTAATATTTGCAGAAAGTAAAATGTCGGCTGGCAACGAGATTTTTATTTCTTTTAGCAATTCTTACATTTTACACCTAATATTCGGAAATCATGGGAACCGTAGATTAAATTTTAAATATATCATAACCCTTATAAACTGCAAAATCAATGATTGGCTCCTAAATTTAGAAACAGGCCTGAAACCATGGATCAGTTTTTTGAGCCGAAGGGGAAGACAGATAAAGAACCTTCATGGATCATTCCGTGAGCTTCGACATAATTGTTTCTTCTGTGACATATTCTCCGGAGTCGGCTTCCGACATGGCCAAACCCAGCTTCATGTCAAGGAGGGCCTCGGATAATGCGTCCTCAAGCAGATCTTTTCTTTCCGTTAATACAGCAGTAACGGCCTCCTCGATTATTTCCCTTAATTCGGTTTTTGATATTTTATTTGATTGCATATGCCACTCCGGTTCAGCTTTTTTGTTTTGACCTTATGCTTTTATTGTGGTGTGGCTTGTAATGATTGTCAATACTGATAAGCCGTAAAAAAGTCTACAGGCAGTGTTAAGTTTTAAGAGATTAAGTAAAATTCGGGGAATAGTTGATTGATTTGTGATTTGCCGGAGAATGAGATTGTGCGGGTTTGCGCGGGTGTTTGGTGCGGGGAGGAAAAATCCGCGAGACTCAAAGATCTTTGCCGGCCGGATGTGGACTGGAGCCGGGTTTTTTATCAATCTGGCATTAAGTGAAATGATTTAAAGGGGTTTATGGAGGCGGCACCCGGATTCGAACCGGGGAATAAAGGCTTTGCAGGCCTCTGCCTTACCACTTGGCTATGCCGCCTGAAAAATAGAAGGCCCAAAAATAAAAATGGAGCGGGAAACGAGATTCGAACTCGCGACTTCAACCTTGGCAAGGTTGCACTCTACCACTGAGTTATTCCCGCTCACTTAATTTTGATCCTACTAATAAGGGCTTTTGTTTTTCTTGTCAATAAAAAATTGCAGAGCTATTTATCCGTGCCCTGTGAATAAATATGCTCCCAGAAACGAACGAAATAATCGACTCCCGACCACAGGGTGATTACAAGGGCCACCCAGAATAATGCCATGCCAATTGCATGAAAATTCAGCCCGAAATACGTGTAATGAATCAGCAGAGGGATAATCGAGGCTATCTGGAACCCTGTCTTGTACTTGCCAAGCATTGATGCGGAGACATCCGCCCCGTGGTCGCTTATAACGTTTCTCAGGCCCGTGACAGCCAGTTCCCGTCCAAGTATGATGCAGATTGCCCATGCCGGAACCCTTCCAAGGGATATCAGCATAATCAGGGCAGACGATACCAGCAGCTTGTCAGCCAGGGGATCGAGCATCTTTCCGAGACTCGAGACCAGCCCGTATCTTCTGGCAATGTATCCGTCGAAATAATCGGTGACAGCAGCCGCGGAAAACACAAGGGCCGCAAGTATCCCGCACACCCTGTTGTCAAACAGAAGCAGAATAATCAGCACGGGTACGGCAGCCACCCTGAACAGTGTAAGGCTGTTGGGATACCCGAGGATATGTGAAAAAAAATATTTCACGTTTTGAGGCATGTTGCCCCCCGGCTACTTTTTGGCCTTTTCCCAGTCATCTAAAAACGCCTGTATGCCTTTGTCAGTCATGGGATGCCCGGCAAGCTTCTTTAACACTGCAAAAGGAATGGTTGCAATATCAGCCCCCATAAGGGCGGATTCCAAAACGTGTACCGGACTTCGCACGCTTGCCACTATCACCTCGGTCTGGTAACCGTAATTGTCGTAAATATTGACAATCTGCTCCACCAGGTCCATGCCTTCCTGTGAGAGATCATCCAGCCTTCCCACAAAAGGGCTCACATAAGAGGCGCCCGCCTTTGCCGCCATAAGTGCCTGGAGCGCAGAGAACACGAGGGTGACATTGGTTCCTATGCCCTCTGCAGATAGTGTGCGAACCGCTTTCATGCCTTCTATGGTCATGGGGATTTTTACAACTATGTTTTTGTGGATTTTTGCCAGATCCCTGGCCTCTGCTATCATTCCTTCTGCGTCCAGGCTTACCGCCTCGGCGCTTATAGGGCCGTCAACAATTTCGCAGATCTCTTTTATAATCTCTGAAAATTCACGGCCCTCTTTTGCAATCAGCGAAGGGTTTGTGGTCACTCCGTCGACCATGCCCATTTCATTGGCTTCCCTGATCTCGTCAACGTTGGCTGTATCAATGAAAAACTTCATGTTGCAAAACTCCTTTTTATACAAATAAATTAAACCTGTTTCTCCTGCAAAGTCATTTCTGCTGATATCAGGCAAAAGCCGTTTTATCAATCAATTTGTCATAGACCTCAAAACACTGCTGCCCGGAGGCGTTATCTGCAAGCAGATCCGCCACCCGCCTGCCGAAAACCGGATGCACCAGGTCAGGGGCTATATCACACAAGGGCCTCAGCACAAAGGCCCTTTCATGCATCCTTGGATGCGGCACAATCAGCCCGGATGTCCGGATCACTCTATCATCATAGAATATAAGGTCAAGGTCGACAACCCTGGGGCCGAATCTTATGCCGTCCTGCTGCCGGCCTGCCGCCTTTTCAGCCTTTTTGAGCTCTGTAAGAAGCGTGTACGGCTCAAGGGCTGTGGATGCCTTAAAAACCGCGTTTACAAACCAGGGTTGATCGGCAAACCCAACGGGCTCGCTGTAATAATACGCAGAATGCTGTATCACTTTTAAATCCGTGGATTCGGAAAGAAGCTCAACCCCGCGCCTGCATCCGGCAATCCTGTCGCCGAGATTTGCGCCCACGGCAATATAAACTGTGTGAGGATTCTTATCAGTCACCGCCCTGCCCGCCGATGGTATGCTTAACCGTTTCCGAGGGATCGCCCAGACTCCCGTCATCATTATAGCACCTCACCCGGTATCTGTATACCTGCCCAGGCCCTGTGGGAGTGTCTTCGAAATACCAGGTTTCAGGCACATTCCTGCCGCTTCTGTATGCCACCCATCCCGCGCGCTCAAAACGGACCGGGCACTCGGGGCAGTCTTTATTGATCAGGGTGATTGCCCGATACACAATAAAGCCTGCAGGCTTTTTCATTTCACTATCCCTGATCTCAGGCAGTGACCATTTAAGCAGCAGCGATTTGTCTGCCTGCTCTATTTCAAGGTTTTTGGCCACCGGAAGTCCGATTTCCTCAGGGGTCTCTGGCGGCCCCTTTTTCCCGCATGATCCGGCGGCAAGAAAAAGCACCGCCAGAGCAGTGCAGAGCACTGCGTTGTACATGATTTTCATGGCCTACTCCGCTACCGGTTGCTTTTCTTCTGCCAGCCGTTTTTTTGCCCGCTTTATTGCTGCGCTGACATTGCTGCTTGCTGTGCCTCCGTAGACCTGCCTGCGGTCTATCATCTCACGGACAGACAAGGCCTCATATACGTCTTTGCCAATGGTTTCCGAAAAACTGCGAAGCTCCTGAATACCGAGCTCATGGAGCTCCTTTCCGCAATCAAGAGCATATGACACCGCCTTTCCGACGCAGGCGTGGGCCTCGCGGAAAGCCATTCCCTTTGAAACCAGATAATCAGCCAGGTCTGTTGCATTCTGAAAACCGGCGTTCGCAGCCCGCTCGGTGTTATCCGGGTTTACACTTATATGCGGCGTCATTCGGGTATAAACATCCAGACATGCCTTCAGCGTGTCTGCCGCATCCATTACAGGAAGCTTGTCTTCCTGCATGTCCCTGTTATAGGCCAGGGGAAGAGACTTCATAAGAGTGAACATATGCATGAGGCCGCCGTAGACGCGTGCTGATTTTGCCCGCACCAGTTCGGGTATATCAGGATTTTTTTTCTGAGGCATGATACTGCTTCCGGTACAGAATGCATCAGGCAGCTCAACAAATTTGAATTCAGCGGAAGACCAGATCACTAGCTCTTCAGACAACCTGGACAGATGCATCATGCATATACCTGCAGCAGCCATGAATTCGAGCATGAAATCCCTGTCAGAAACTGCGTCCATGCTGTTTTCCGAAACCTTTGAAAACCCGAGAAGCCGGGCTGTGTATTGACGATCAAGCTTGTAGGTTGTGCCTGCAAGCGCCGCGCTGCCAAGAGGCATCACGTCGATTCGCTCCAATGCGTCAATGAATCTTTCAGAATCCCGGGTAAACATCTCATAATAGGCCATGATATGATGGGAGAACAAAACCGGCTGGGCACGCTGCAGATGAGTGTAGCCTGGCATTACAACGCCGGTGTTTGCTTCTGCCAGTTCAACCAGGGCGTTTCTGAATTTTAAAAGCTGAAAGACAATCTTACGTGTTTCCGCCTTTAAATAAAGCCTCTCGTCAAGTGCTATCTGGTCGTTTCTGCTTCTTGCTGTATGCAGCTTTCTGGAAAGCTCGCCCACGTGCCGGGCCAGGCGGTCTTCTACGTGCATGTGGATGTCTTCGAGCCGGTCTGAAAATTCCATCTCCCCGCAGGATATCTCTTTTCTGACCTTTTCAAGGCCCTCTATAAGAAGGTCTGCCTCGTTTTCCGAAATTATACCGGCTTTTGCCAGCGTCCTGCAATGGGCCACGCTGCCGTCAATGTCGTAGTTATACAGCCGCCGATCAAGGTCTACAGAGGAGGTAAATGCCTCGACCGCCTTGTCGGTGGGTTCGGAAAAACGCCCGTCCCAGGGTTTCTGAGTCATCAGCGGCTGCCTCCGCCCCGGTTTTCCATGAGTTTTCTTATCCTGAGCCGAAGGGAGTTTAACCTGATAAATCCCTCGGCGTCAT
>JAWLEU010000119.1:0-7381 GCA_041685965.1 Desulfosalsimonas sp. | reverse complement strand
TTCGGATGATCCGGCTTCCATGGCAAGGCGATGGGCGGATGAAGGAGCGGAAATGATCCACGTGGTCGATCTTGACGGGGCAGTGGAAAAAAGGCCGCGGAACCTGGAGGCAATAGGCCGCATCGTAAAAGAAGCCGGGCAGGTTCCGGTTCAGGTTGGCGGCGGTATCAGGGATGTTGAAACACTGGAAATGTATCTCGACATGGGAGCCGACAGGGTGGTTATAGGAAGTGCTGCCATATATGACCCTGAAATGGTCAAGAAGGCCTGCGAGAGATTTCCCGGCAGAATTGTGGTCGGCATTGACGCCAAAAACGGAAAAGTTGCCATCGAGGGATGGACAAAGACAACCGAGATGGCTGCCCCGGATCTTGGCAAACAGTTCGAGGACGCTGGCGTGGCAGCCATAAATTTTACCGACATAGAACGCGACGGCATGCAGACCGGTCCCAACATCGAGGCCACACGGGATCTTGCCAGGGCCTTGACAATCCCCGTGGTCGCCTCTGGGGGCGTGTCCTGCCTTGATGATATCAGGCGGCTTGCCGCGCTGGAGACAGACGGCGTGACAGGCATCATTACCGGCAGGGCTCTTTATGAAGGTGCTCTTGATCTGAGATCGGCCATGGAATTGCTCCGGGAGGGATAAAATTGTATTTGACAATCCCGGGACAAGTAATTATTTTCATTAAAATTTAAATCGGGAAAAGAGTTTCTTGGACAAATCCGAGACTTGCCTGCCGGAATTTTTCAAATTCATAAAAGCCCGATACTCAAGGAGTGCGCGGATTGGCCTTGCATATTTCAGATGACAAGCTTGCCGAGATCCGGAACGCAGCAGATATCGTTGATATGATCTCCGCGCGGGTGTTTCTGAAAAAGGCGGGCAAAGACTTTGTAGGTCTGTGCCCGTTTCATGCCGAAAAAACTCCTTCTTTCACAGTAAGTGCAGGAAAGCAGATTTTTCACTGTTTTGGATGCGGCGCCGGCGGCGATGTATTCAATTTCCTGATGAGATACGACGGGCTCAGTTTCCCTGAGGCGGTGCAGTCGGTGGCCCGCCAGTACGGAGTTTCGCTTCCGGAAAAAGACATGAGCCCGGAGCAGAAAAAAAAGGCCTCCGAGCGCGAGCGCCTGCTTGCATTAAACCGCAGGGTGATGCAGTTTTATCAGGACATGCTGTTAAAGGACCCGAAAGGCTCAGAAGCCAGGCGCTATCTCAAGGGCCGGGGAATGGAGCGCGGCATTGTCGAGCAGTTTAACCTCGGCTACGCGCCCGGAGGATGGGACAACCTGATCCGCTTTTTGCAAAAATCCGGCGTGCCCCTGGAAACTGCGGAAAAAGCCGGCCTGATCGTGCCTAAAAAACAAAAGGGATATTATGATCGGTTCAGAAACCGTATCATGTTTCCCATCTTGGATGTCACGGGCCAGGTGGTGGCATTCGGCGGCAGGGTCATGGACGACTCGAAACCCAAGTACCTCAATTCGCCTGAAACACCGGTCTATCACAAGGGCAGGGTGCTTTACGGCCTGAATGCCGCCAGGGAGCAATGCCGCAGCAGGGGTTGCGTTTTTATTGTTGAGGGTTATTTTGACCTTCTGGTAATGCACCAGCACGGTATTAAAAATACGGTTGCAACGCTGGGAACAGCTCTTACGCAGGATCATATCCGGCGGGTCAGCAGGGCGGCCGGCTCGGGAGACAAAAAGGCGTATCTGGTTTTTGACTCGGATCAGGCGGGGATAAACGCTGCAAAAAGAACGATCGGAGCCTTTCTTGAAGAATCAATGCAGGCGGCCGTTGTGCTGCTGCCCAGCGGGCACGATCCGGATTCCTATTTATCGGAACACGGTGTGGAAGCATTTGACAGGCTTGCACAAAAAGCCCCGAACCTGTTTGCATTTATAATAGACAATGCAATTTCCGCCCACGGACTTTCCGTGGAGGGCAAGGTACGTGTGATAGGAGAAGTCGCGCCTGTGCTGGCTGAAATAAGCGATGCTGTGGCCAGGTCGGTATATGTCCGCCATCTGGCGGAAAGTCTGGACGTTGATGAGTCAGCGGTTCTTGAAAAGGTTCGGGAATACCGCAGCAAACCATCTGCGCGTCCGGGCCGTACCGCCGGGGCGCAGCCCCCGGAGGGAAAAGGGCGGGAAAAAGCCCCCGGCCCGGAGGAATCAGCGCCGGACAGGCTTGAGATGAGAGTGATTGCAATGATGATTCAGAATCCGGACAGTGTCTCTGAGGTTGAGTCGCGCGGGATTCTGGATTATTTTGAAGACCCCCGTCTTCAGGATCTTGGAGAAAGGATATGCCGGGTGCTCAGACAGGACTCATCAGGTGTATCAGGTCTTATTAATCATGTTAAAGACGAGCAGCAGCAGCTTGTTGCATCAATTATGATGGAGGAGGCCTGCTGGGGGCGGGAAAGCTGCTCCCTGCTGCTGTCCCAGTTTATCCAGTGCAAACAGCGGAAACAAAATAATTTGCTTGACCAGATCCGTGCAGCAGAAAAGAACAACGATCAGAAACTGCTGGTGAAGCTGTTGAACGAAAAGCAGAAACAGGCGGCCGGGCGGCGTTAGCAGCCCGGCGTCAGGTGGTGCTGCAAAATGAAAAAAATAGCAGGAGGCTATCGGTCTATGGCTAAACGATCCGGGAATAACGGTGACGAAGCCAGAAAGGTTCAGAAGGAAAAATTCAATGAACTGATCTCAAAAGGCAAGGAACAGGGATATCTCACCTATGAGCAGATCAGCGAGGTGCTTCCAGAGGAAATGATGTCGCCTGAGCAGATCGACGAGACCCTGATGTGGTTCGACGATCTTGACATCGAGGTGGTGGAGAAAAGAAAGCAGCAGCTGTCCTCTGAGGCAACAAAAAAGGAAGGCGAAGAAGAAGGTCTGGCAGCCACTGAAGAGGTGGATGAATCCGCCCAGTTCCGGGCGGTAAACGACCCGGTCAAGATGTATCTGCGGGAGATGGGCATGGTTACCCTGCTTTCCCGCGAGGGCGAAATAGAGATTGCAAAAAAGATCGAGGCCGGTGAGCAGGATGTGTTAAGGGCCATGCTGGAGACCACCCTGGGCGTGGACAGCATCATAAACCTGGGTGACCAGATTGCGGCCGGCACATTGAGGCCCAAGCACGTACTGCGCGACATAGATGAAGGCGATACAATTGTTGACGAGTCTCTCCAGATCGAAAAGTTCCTTCAAACCATTGACACAATCAAAAGCATCGACGCGGAAAATCATCAGCTCCGCGAACGGATTTTTAATGAATCCATGGATGCTGATGAGCAGCGCCGGGTGACCCGTTCGATCAGGCGGCGCAATCGCAAGATATTTGAGCTTTTCAAGGATTGGCGCCTTGAAAGCGAAGTAATCGAAGAAATTGAGCGCAAGATCGCCGAACAGGTTGAGTGGTTTGACACCACCCAGAAGGTGTTCTGCGAATGTGCGGCCGCGTTTGCCGCGCCGGTCTCTGAGGTGCGCGAACGCCTGGAAGAAGAGGAAGGATTTGTTGAGTGGGGATGCTCGTGCTCGCAATTTACAAGCCAGGAAGTAATACGGCTTTTCGAGGACCTGAAAAAGCTCCACACACAGATCGAGATGCGCGAGCGGGAGATAAAGGCCTCTGCGCGCAATCTCAAGCGTATAATGGCGCGGATTGAAGAAGGCCATCAGCGGGCAAAGGACGCCAAGGGCGAGTTGGTTCAGGCCAATCTGCGGCTTGTGGTAAGCATTGCAAAGAAATACACAAACCGCGGACTACAGTTTCTCGACCTGATTCAGGAGGGCAACATCGGCCTGATGAAGGCGGTTGACAAGTTTGAATACAGGCGGGGCTACAAGTTTTCCACCTATGCAACCTGGTGGATAAGGCAGGCCATAACCAGGGCCATTGCTGACCAGGCCCGCACCATCCGGATTCCTGTGCATATGATCGAGACGATAAACAAGCTGATCCGCACATCAAGGTATCTGGTCCAGGAAATGGGCAGGGAGCCCACTCCCGAGGAAATAGCTGAAAAAATGGAGGTCCCCATAGACAAGGTCCGCAAGGTGCTTCGTATAGCCCGCGAGCCCATCTCCCTGGAAACTCCCATAGGCGAAGAAGACGACAGCCACCTGGGAGATTTCATAGAGGACAAGACCTTCATGTCGCCCTCCGAGGCTGCGATAAACCTGAACTTGTCCGAGCAGACGCGCAGGGTGCTTGCAACCCTTACTCCGCGGGAGGAAAAGGTGCTTCGCATGCGATTTGGCATAGGGGAAAAATCAGACCACACCCTCGAGGAGGTGGGCAACGATTTTGAGGTGACCCGGGAGCGAATCCGCCAGATCGAGGCAAAGGCGCTTCGCAAGCTGCGGCACCCGACCAGGAGCCGCAAGCTAAAGTATTTCATGGAATCATGAAGCCTGAAGGGCGGCTTTTTGAATATGTGCTTGACAAAAACCAAGCGAATCGATAGGTAAACAAAACATTTTGTATCAGTTGGTGCAAAAGTCTGAAAGACATTTACGTTCCGGGCCCATAGCTCAGTTGGAAGAGCCACCGGCTCATAACCGGTCGGTCCCAGGTTCGAATCCTGGTGGGCCCATACAAAAAGAATGGCAATGAAACACCTGCAAATAAATGAAGCGGAAAAAGGCGTGGGCGGATATACCCACGCCTTTTTTTTTGAGCAGGAAACACGCGCATACGGGAGTGAGGATGAAGGTCTCTGACATAATGGAGATAATGGCTGAATTTGCCCCGCCGCGGCTGGCAGAAGACTGGGACAACACAGGCCTTCAGTTCGGCGGCAGGCAATGGCAGGTAAGCCGAGTATTTGTCGCCCTGGAGCCCACCCTTGCAGCAGTAAACAAGGCTTGCGAGGCTGGAGCGGACATGCTTATCACTCATCATCCGCTGATTTTCAAGCCTATGTCTTCAGTTGACGTGGACAGCCCCACGGGCGCAATTATAGATACGGCAGCACGCAACCAGCTTGCAATATTTGCTGCCCATACCAATCTTGACAGCGCGGAGGGAGGGATAAATGACGTGTTGTGCCGGGAACTCGGCATAAGCAATCTTTCAGCGCTCTGTCCCGCAACCGGAGCTGAGCACTACAAGGTGGTTGTATTCGTGCCTGAAGATTATGCAGGTGCAGTAATAGAGGCGATCTGCAGCAGCCCGGCGGGGCGCATCGGAAACTATTCCTGCTGCACATTCCGCAGCCCCGGAGCGGGTACTTTCATGCCGGGCGAGGGCGCAGATCCCTGGGACGGAAACGTAGGAGAGCTCTCAGAGGCAAAAGAGGTGCGCCTTGAGACAGTGGTGGAAAAGACGGGCCTGAGGCAGGCAATAGAGCAGATAAGAGATGCTCATCCTTATGAAACCATGGCCTATGACGTCTTTTCCCTTGCACAGGAACAAACCGGAGAAGGGCTGGGAAGGATCGGCGATGTTGATCCGCCCAGGGAGCTGGCCGGTCTTGCACGCGAAATAAAGGAAAAACTTGCTCTTTCTTCTGTCCGGTTTTCCGGTCCCGCGGATATGAAGATAGAAAAGGCTGCTGTATGTTCCGGGGGCGGAGGCGGAGTGCTCGGTCAGTTTCTGGCAACTGATGCGCAGGTGCTGATCAGCGGAGACCTGCGCTATCATGATGCAATTAATACGTGTGAAAACGGCAGGGCGATAATAGACATAGGGCATTTTGCCTCTGAACGCCTTATTGTGCCGGTAATAAGGCAGCGGCTGCAGGATGCTCTGAGAAGGGCGGACGGAGATGTCCGCGTAACAGTCATGGAAGACGAGGCAGACCCTTTTGTCTGTATATGATGCTGCGGCCTGGCCAAAATTGAACTGGATTTCAGCAAAACCTGGTGAACTATGATATCCATTACAAAACAGCAGCTTGACCTGCTCATTTCGCTGCAGGAAAAAGAACAACGAAAATCGGCTCTTCAGGCCGAGCTAAACCGTCTGCCTGAAAAAAAGACCGTGCTGGAGTCCGGCCTGGATGCCCGGGAACGCGATATCCAGGAAACACAAAAGAAGCTGGATGCCCTTAAAAAAGACTACCGGGCCCGCGAAAATGAACTGGAGTTAAACCAGTCAAGGATAAAAAAGCGCCGGGTACAGTTAAACTCTGTGAAAACCAACAGGGAGTACCAGTCGCTTTTAAAGGAAATAGACGAGATCCGGGAAGCCAATTCCCGCATGGAGGATGCATCGCTTCAGTGCCTGGATGATATCGAGTCTGTGGAAAAGCAGCTGGCTGAAAAAAAACAGTCCCATGAAGCAAGTAAAAAACAGATTGAGGAACAAAAGCAGGCCCTGGATGAAACCGCCAGGGATCTGGAGGAAAAAATCAGGCAGTTGACCCTTGACACCGAGGGAATTGTTGAAAAGCTTGATCCCGGGCTGTTAAAGCAGTACCGGCAGGTGAAAAACCAGTGCGGCGGCGTTGGGCTCGTGGAAGTGGAAAACGCGGTTTGCAAGGGATGTCACTTAAACATTCCGCCCCAGATGTATAATGAGCTGCACAGGGGCAACGAACTCAAGATGTGCCCTCATTGCCATCGCCTGATTTATGTTATATAGTATTACCAGGATGGTCGGCGTAATCCAGACGATCGCAGGCATTTAATAAAATGCCGGAGGAAAGTCCGAACACCGCAGGGCAGGGTGCTCCATAACATGGAGTCGCGGAAACGCGAAGGAAAGTGCCGCAGAAAATAAACCGCCCGGCACTGCTTGTCCCGGGCATTGCAAGGGATAAGTGAAATGCCGGGTAAGGGTGAAAAGGTGCGGTAAGAGCGCACCAGTTCCCCGGGCGACCGGGGAAGCTTGGCAAACCCCACCCGGTGCAAGACCGAATAGGGGAGCGCTTGAGGGCGGCCCGTCCGATGCTCCCGGGTAGGTCGCAAGAGATGCCGGGCAACCGGCATCCGCAGATGAATGATCGTCGCCCCCGCCCGGGGCAACCCGGACTGGGGAACAGAATTCGGCTTACGGATTGCGCCGGCCACCACAACTAAGGAAATTCGAAATCCGAATATCGAAATTCGAGACCATAAGGATTGCAGGATGTTAAAGATTGAGGACCTGGTGGTCGAAGTTGAAGGACAGACCATATTAAACCGGATAAACATGGAGATCCCCGAAGGAGAGACCCATATTCTTTTCGGGCCCAACGGCTCGGGAAAATCAACTCTTATGATGACCATTATGGGCTTTTCCGGATACCGAGTGGCAAGCGGCAGGATTTATTTCAAAGGCGAGGACATCACAGAACTGCCCATACACGAAAGAGCCAGGCGTGGCGTGGGCGTGGCCTTTCAGCGCCCGCCTGCGATCAACGGGTTGAAAACCAGGGACGCG
>JAWLEU010000118.1:0-7472 GCA_041685965.1 Desulfosalsimonas sp. | reverse complement strand
CCCGTCACGGGTTGAGCTTCCCTGGATGTAGAACTCAAAACCCCAGTAAACAGTGGCGTAAGGATTGACTATGAAATAAAGAACAGGAGACAGGCTGAACTTTTCGCCAGGGTCGATTGAGTGCTTGCGGTTTTTTCTTTCCAAAAAGACCGTGTATCTGGAGTCGAGGCTGAAGATCACGGGATCGATTGTGTAATAGGTAATTGCCCTGGCTGCGTGGGTTTTAAACCAGCTTTTTTCATAACCACCTGGAAATTCGGTGTTGTCTGTTACATGGGTGCTCAGGGAAGTTATCAGTGCGGGGTATTCATCTTCCTGCCGTATCTGGTATGCAACTTCGATTCCAGCATTATTGAATTTGGTTGCCCTGTCATATTCGCGATCGTCTTGTCCATAATTTCGGCTGAATTCGGAGTAGCCGCTGCCGAACGCGGAAATCTCCAGGTTTTCCAGGATTCCGTATTTCAGTCCCAGGTAGTAATAAATCCGGTCTGTATTTGTTTTTCGGTCTTCATGATCTGAGACTGATATTATGTTTCCCTGCTGTTCAATTATCTGGTTGTCGATTTCCCCCTTTTTTCTGTGCAAGCTGTTGTATGAAATTATGAAGTCTGTTTCCCAGTTCTGCTTTTGCGCTATTAATTCCTCTATTTTAACAGGCTTGTCAGAAGCGAAAGCAGCGCAGGCCATAAGAGATACGAACGCAGTGAAGAAAAGAATTTTCATACTTATCATTACTCGTGAGGTCATAGGTTCAGGCTGAAACTTACAATTAAAACAATAAAATAAAAAATTATAGTAGTGTTTATGGTAAAAAAATAAAAAATAATGATCAAATTTGCGTGATCGTATAAAGAAATATAGGCAATATGTCAAGTAAAAAATCCGTCAATATCAATCTTATAAACCCTAATATTTAAGCATAAGAAGAACTACCAGCCAGATATATTACTCTTTTTTAGTATAAGGGGGGTCTGTTTTTTTGCAGTAAGGGGCAGGGTTGGAAGAGTTCTGGTGTGGTCTTTTTTAAGGGTGTTTAATAATAGAATCCGGCGGAGGTCCGTGTCATGCCGGGTTTTTTGCGAACCGGGCGGAAAGTATACCCGGCAGGCTCCAGCGGCTGATGCTGTCAGGGGAAAACCGGGTGCCGTGAATTATTGATTCCGCGGCCTTTTTGCCGCTTTCCACGGCCGGGCCTATTCCTTCGCCCATATCCCGGGTTGCAAGGCCCGCTGCATCGCCGATTATAAATGCATTGTCTATGCGGGTGTTTTTGAGTTCCCCGCGCAGGTAATAGACATGGCCTCTGGGGTTGAATCTGTGCCCTGCTGCGAGTCCTTTTTGCGAAAGCTTGTCCGTAAAGCGCATCCAGTGGGTGTTTATGCTCTCGCCGCGTTTTTTAAGAGAGGCAAGCTTTCCTCCTATGCCCACGTTTAGATACCCTTTTTGTTTGGGTACGTACCAGCAATATCCCGGAAGGCCGTGGTCGAAAAACCACAGTCTGCAAAGGGGGTCTTTCCATTGCCAGGCAAATTCCTCTTCTGCAGTTGCAATGCAGAGCTTAGGGTCGCGGGGATGCATTTTCTGAAAAAGAGCCTTGTATACCGGGCAGTGGGTTCCGCCTGCTCCCACAAGCCAGGTGCACCTGTATTGGCCGTCAATAACGTATTTGCCTTTTTCCCTGCGGATGTCTCTTGCACGGTGCAGGCGGACCGGTGCTCCCGAGCGTTTCAGCAGGAAATCGTCGAACTCAAAGCGGCGGATGGAGTACTGGTTTGTCGGCACCGCAAACGGTATTCCTTTAAAGTAAAAAAGGATTTTGCGGTAGAGCAGGAGCCTGTGAGGGTAGTCTTCCGGGTTTAATTCAAGGTCTTTGAAGACCCCGGGCGTGATCCAGCCGGCACAGAGCTTGGTTCGCGGAAACGCTTTTTTGTCAAGCACCAGGGTGTCAATGCCGTGTTTCTTCAGTTCCCGTGCGCATGTGGAGCCGGCCGGACCTCCGCCTATTATTATTACCGGAACTTCCAGCATGGATTTTTATGAAAGCCGGCAGTCGGGCTGGGGGCGGCCCGGTTTGGTCATCACGATCTGCCATAGCTGGATGCTCCTGGAGCGGAAAGCTCCTGCGGAGCTCAGAAGATAGAATTCCCACATCCTGTAGAAACGCTCGCCATAGTTGTCTTTGTGTTTCGGCCAGGATTTTTTGAAGTTGTCATACCATTCCATGAGGGTTTTGTCGTAATCAGGGCCGAAGTTGTGCCAGTCTTCCATTACGAAGATACCCTCCATGGCCGCGCCGAGCTGGGAGATTGACGGCAGCATGCTGTTAGGGAAAATATACGTGGTTGTCCAGGGATTGCTTGTGGTTTTGCTTACGTTTCCGCCTATGGTGTGTATCAGTGCGATGCCGTCGTCTTTTAAACACCTGTCTGCAACCTCCATGTAGGTGCGGTAGTTCTTGTATCCGACGTGTTCCATTATCCCGATGGATACCACCCGGTCATAACTGCCAGTGGCATTTCTGTAGTCGTCAAGGTAGATGTTGACAGGAAGGCCTTCGCACATACTGTTTGCAAGATCCACCTGCCCCTGGGATACCGTAACACCCGTGACCTCGGCGCCGTATTTTTCCGCGGCGTATTTGGCAAAGCATCCCCAGCCGCAGCCAAGGTCCAGCACTTTCATGCCGGGTTCAAGTCCGATCTTTCGGCACACCAAATCCATTTTGGCCTCCTGGGCCTCATCCAGGTCGCAGGCTCCGCCGCTCCAGTATCCGCAGGTATAAGCCATGCGGGAGTCAAGCATGTCCCTGTAAAGCTCGTTTCCAACGTCATAGTGCTGCCTACCGACCTTGTAGGCCCGCTCGTTTTTCTGCAGATTAAGCAGCCGGGCCTTGAGCAGGTGCAAGGAAGCTTTCCAGTTTTCTTTGAAGTACTTTTGGAGATTGGCCCTGAACACCTTGTCGAAAAACTGGTCAAGTGCAGGACAGTCCCACCAGCCGTCCATGTAGGATTCACCCACTCCGAGTTCGCCGTCGCGCACCACCCGGTCGAAGAACTCTTCGTTGTGAACCTGTATATCCCACGGTTTGTCCCCGTTGATGTTAACGCCCGCGTGAGCCAGGGCATCTTCCACTATGTACCTGGATTTGTTTGTTTTCAAGTTTGCATCTCTTGAATCTGCCCTCTGGTTGTCGAGCAAGATAAACACCTCCACTCACGTTTTTTTCAAATAAATATTTCGGATCAATTCTTCAATAAAAACGTTATGATAAATAAAAGGCTTCAGCGGGTCAAGCAGAATCTTGGCTGCCGTGGCGTAAAAAAAGATCCAACAGTGCACCGGCACCGAACTCCAGGGCATCCGCTGGCACCCGTTCATTTGCGTTGTGTATGAGGGAAAAATAATCAAGCCCCCTGGGAAGTTTCAGGGGCAGAAAACCGTATGTCTGGATGCCCAGCTTTGAAAAAAAACGGGCGTCCGTGACTCCGGGCATAAGCAGGGGCACGGCAACGGCTTCAGGATCCGCTGCCTTCAGGACGTCTTCGATTAGGCTGAACATGCTCATATCAGGTTTTTCAGGGCCGGGATCATGCCTTGTGATCTCTATATTTATACTGTCGCCTGCCAGAGACCTGATTTCGTTTATAAGTTCCTGGGGAGTGCTTCCGGGAACCAACCTGCCGTCAAGGGTCAGCACGATTTCGCTTGGAATAACGTTTACTTTGCTGCCTCCGTTGACAATGGTCGGGCTCACTGTGTTGTGCAGAAGCGGACGCAGGATTCTGGCCCTGTTTCCAAGTAGATAGAGTACCAAGTTTGTGAGAAGCGGGTTCAGAAGTTGTTTTAAGATAAAGTTAGCAGGGAACCTTGCGTGTTGGGCCATGGTTTCAATCATTTGCCTGGCCACCGGAGTGATGCGTACCGGCAGGCTTTTTGTGTCAAGAGCGCACAGCAGCCGACCCAGTTTTCCCATGCTGCCTCCCTGAATCGGCATTGATCCGTGCCCTCCCGGCCCCCTCAGGGTGGCCTGCATCCAGCAGATCTGCTTTTCTGAAACCTGGACCGGATAAAACCTTCTGCCGGCAAAATCCATGCTGGCTCCCCCGAATTCGCCCACTGCATACCTGACCCCGGAGAACTGTTCCGGATGGTTTTCCACCATGAACTTTGCCCCGCAGTTGCCGCCTGCCTCTTCATCTGAAAGTGCCGCAAAAACTATGTCACCCGGGGGCTTGCCGCCCTGCTCTACTATTTTGAGCAGCGCCGAGATCATCATGGCCACCCCGCCTTTCATGTCCAGGGCGCCTCTGCCCCACACAAAGCCGTCTGCCAGCCTCCCCTCGAAAGGGGGGTGTTTCCATGACTGGGTGTCGGCTGTGACCACGTCCACGTGGCCCTGCACGAGAAGCGGTCGGGAAAGGTTGTCACCGGGAATGCGGGCCACAAGGTTCGGGCGGTTTTCCCGGCATTCAAAAACCTTTGTTTCGACGCCTGCCGATTCAAAAAGGCCTTTGATGTATTCAATGCAGGGGCCCTCGTTTCCCGGCGGGTTCGTGGTGTCAAACCTGATAAGCTTCTGCAGGATTTCAACCGGTTGTTTTTCAGTGAAACTCGAATTCTGACTTGTCATTTCCGCCTGCCTTCCGGGAGCTTGAATTCTGCGATCACCGGCAGGTGATCTGAAAGTTTCCGGGTATTTTCCTGGCGTACCCTGTGTTTTCCCAGGGCGACGCTGTCCGGATAAAATATATAGTCTATGGTCTTGTTTGGCCTGTCAACAGACGGGCGGTTGGGAAGATGCGTATACCAGTCGGACGGATCCTCTCTTTCCAGCTCCTTTAATCCGGGCACCGCCTTGTAGGCCTCAAACAAGGGCCTGATTTCAGTTTCCGGCCGGTAAAAGCTTCTTTCCTCCGGCGGAAGTCGTCTGTATGCTTCTGTGGGGGGCAAAAGATTGAAGTCCCCGCCCGCAACCCATGGAATCTGTTTTTCAGACAGCCGGTCCAGAATTTTTTTTACTTCCGCAACCTGTTTTTTCATTGTTTTGCTTTCCCTGGCAAAAGCGGAAAGATGCGTGTTTAAAGCCGCAAAATCAGGGCCGCCTTCCACTGGCAGCCGCGAGTCGAGCACGGCGCGCTTTAAATTGAACTGCCGTCGCACCGGGCCTTCATCCAAAAGCGGCAGCTGGTGGCGAGTTGCCTGTTTGATCCTGTATTTTGAAAGGGTAACCAGCTTCATTCCAACCGCGCCCATTATGTCAGGGTGCGGCACAAAACCGGCCTTCCAGTACCAGGCAGAGGCCCTGCAGGGCCATTTTTCCGGCAGAGCCTCCAGCAGGTCAGCGATCTGGTTGCGGTAATCCGTGCGCCTGGCCCCGTGGTCTACTTCCTGCAGCAGTATTATGTCCGGGTCCTCTTCGGCTATAACCTGTGCAATTTTTTCAGTGGTGCGGCGTATCGCGGATTCTGAGGGACGCTTATCTGTTCCGCCTTCATAGAAAAAGTGGTAGTCCTTGCCTGCCATGTATTGCACGTTCCAGGAAAGCACCTTTACTGTCCGGCCCGGCTGCAGCCCGGGTGCAGGGCCTGTGCAGGCCGGTGTCTCTTGTTTTACCTCAGGAGGGTGAAATGATAAAAGCCAGGCCACAGCCAGCAGAATACCGTATAATGCCGCAGCAGCAAGGGCTGCATAAATTGCGAATTTTGTCAGCAACTTCATCATGAATAAATATATACCAGACCGCGATGTCTGTTATCAATACACATATCGTTTATGTACGGCTGATTTTGAAAAAAACAGGCAGCAGGGCTCCCGTGCAGATTAATCCGCCCACTGCAATTATTCCGGCTGAAAAATAGCCCGCGTCCCCTGACGCGCCGATGATGGTGGGAACGATGCCGCCTCCGAAGATAAAGGCTATCGGTATTGCAAGAGAGATCGTTACGCTGCGCAGCTCCTGCGGTACAATGGAAGAAAGCATGGCAAATCCGGCAGGAAAGTAGCCGGTGGAAAGTGCCGCCTGGCAGATGACCAGAACTGTTGCCGGTGCCGCGCTCCTGCAGGCGCCGAGCAGCACGGTTGAAAGCCCCGTGAGTCCGAGCATGAAAACTATTGTGCGGCGCGGTCCGTATTTGTCCGTTGCCAAACCGGCGATCAGGGCCATTGCAAGCCCCGGCAGCCTTGAAAAAGACACCAGCGAGTTTGCAAAGCTCCTTTTGACCTCAATTACTTCCACCAGGTAGAGCGGCAGCATGGTGTAGACACCCATGGTGCTGCTTATGGCAAGTCCGAACAACAGCACCATGATCCAGAACGAGCGGTTGGCGACCACCCTGCCCACGGTTTTGCGGTTGGGCGGTTTGTCGGCAAAATCCCCGCCCTTTGCAAAAAAGGCAAACATGATGCCCGTTGCTATTGCAATCACTCCCACAGCTGCAGGCATGGATCTCCAGGCAAACTTTAGGAGAAAAAGCTCCGCCAGAGCTGGTGCGGCCACAAAAGCAAGGTTTGGCGCCATTTCATGGATGGATACCGCCTTGCCCCAGTTTCTGTGATCTGTCATGCTTGTCAGCGTGGTGATTCCCGATGGGAGATACAGGCCGGCCCCGCAGCCCAGTATAAACACTGAGATGCCTAGATGCCAGAATCCATCCGAAAGGGCGGCGAGCAAAAGCCCGCAGCCTGTTGCGCATATTGCGGTCACTATGGTGCGTCGGTGAAGGATGCGCGCGGAAACAAATCCGGAAGAAGTAAGGGCAAAAAAATATCCGACGCTCATCACCAGAAAAAGAGAACCCGCCTGCGCGTGGCCGATGCCGGTTTCTTCTTCGATTCTGGGAAGCAGGGGTGAAAACATTACCCTGGCAAGAAAGGTTAAAAAAAACACCAGGGTTACAAATAAAATCGGCACAAGCGGGTCAAGTCTGTAAAATGGAGGCGGGGCTTCACTGTTTTTGCTTTTCGTGTCCATGACCGCCTGCCTATCAAAAATTAATGAATTGAGGAAGTTTAGATGGCACCGTAAAAAGCTTTTTACCTCTCCCGATGTTTTTGCGGGAAGGAAGCCCTTCGGTCGGGATCAGTTTTTTCGCTCCTGAGCGGAACGCTCAATGTCGCTTCAAAAACCAATCCCGACCTTGGGTTTCCTTGGAAGTCCAATATCTGCGTTACGCGCGATTTTTCAGAATTTGCGGCTTACGCCTTGTAAACATGCACGTACGGCTAAGTACGCTGCATTCTTCGGAATCGCGCAAGCCTTGATCTTAAACTTTTTACGGCGCCATCAAGTTTGGTCTTGCTCATTTCTTTGCCGCCGGCTAAATTCAGTAAGGTGACAAATCAGTTCACGTCGGTTGCCGGATTATAAAATACTTATTATAGTGCCTGAACGAAAACCAGGTTTTCGTTCAGGAAATCCGAAATCCGAAGCTCGAAATTCGAACCAATGACCAAAACCCTAAATGCATCAA
>JAWLEU010000117.1:0-7495 GCA_041685965.1 Desulfosalsimonas sp. | reverse complement strand
GGCAGACAGCCGCTTACAGAAGGCCTGGGCCTGGAAAACGCGGGAGTGGATACAGACGGGCAGGGTTTTGTTAAAGTGGATGAAAGTTTCCGCACCAGTGCAGACGGTGTTTATGCAATCGGCGACCTGATCGGCCAGCCGATGCTGGCTCACAAGGCTTCTGCAGAAGGCCGTGCCGCGGTGGAGATAATGGCGGGCAAGGCCGGGGAGGTCAACTACGATGCTGTTCCAATGGTGATCTATACATTCCCTGAGGCTGCAGCAGTGGGCAAGACAGAGGAGCAGTTAAAAAAACAGGGAGTTGACTACTGCACCGGCACCTTCCCGCTTACCGGGGCAGGGCGCGCCCGGTGCATGGGCGAAACCGAGGGCATGGTCAAGGTTTTGTCCCACCAGAAAACCGACAGGGTGCTGGGCGTACACATAATCGCCCCGCGGGCCTCGGACATGATAGCAGAGGCGGTGTTTGCAATCGAGTTCGGGGCGTCATCGGAAGATATAGGCCGCATCATGCACGGCCATCCCACCTTTGCCGAAGCCCTGCAGGAGGCTGCTCTGGTGACACAGCAGTGCTCGATATATTCGGGATAAATCCTGAAAAACATTAAAAAAATTACGAGATACGGAGATGAACCATGGAAAACTCTTTTTATGACGTGATAATCCTCGGAGCCGGCCCCGCGGGGATGCAGGCGGCCATTCATGCCGCACGCAGGAAAGTATCCGTACTGGTGATAGGAAAAACAGCCAAAAGCAGTGCTTTCAGGGCACACATTGAAAACTTCTGCTGCATAGCAGGTCAATCAGGAGCGGAAATGCTCGAAATTGCCAGGGAAAATGCCTCCTCCTTCGGCGCACAATTTTTAGATGAAGATGTCACGGCCTTTGACAGCGACGAAAAACAGTATTCGGTTGAAATGGAAAGCGGCAGAATATTTAGCTCTCATGCACTGATTCTGGCAATGGGAATTTCAAGGAACAAGCTCGGCTTAACAGGCGAAAAAGGGCTTGTTGGCAAGGGGGTGAGCTATTGCGTGGACTGTGACGGTCCTTTTTTCAGGGGCGAGCCCGTGGCCATTGCAGGCTGCGGCAGCGCGGCAGCAAGCGGGGCCCTGACAATGGTGTTTTATACAAAAGAAATCCACCTGATCTGCGAAAAACTCGAGTTGGGCGAACATCTTGCCCAGGGCCTTAGAGACAGCGATATTGCAGTCCATGAAGGCCGCAAAATCACAGCTATCAAGGGCGAAGACAGCGTTGAAGGAGTCTTGCTGGACGACGGCACGGAAATTCCTGTAAAGGGCCTGTTTATTGAACTCGGCGCCAAGGGTGCGGTCGGACTTGCAGGGGGACTTGGCGTGCTTCTCGATGAAACCATGCAATATATTTCAGTCAATAAAAAGCAGGAAACCAACCTGCCCGGGGTTTATGCAGCAGGCGATATCTGCGGTCCCCCGTGGCAGGTGGCAAAAGCAGTGGGCGAAGGATGCGTTGCAGGGCTAGAGGCGGCAGGTTATGCCCGCCGTAAGTCTTCACCCTCCTAGCTGAAACCATGGGACAGCCTCATTAGAAATCCGGGGTATAAATTCGAAATTCGAAATTCGAAGCACGAATATCGCACGTTAGCATCCCGAAAGGGATAAACAAATTCGAATGACCAAAATCCAAAATCCAAAACAAATGGATAATGGGACAACACCGGATGCTAAAACGTCCAATTTGCAAATTCCAATTTCGCCCTTTAGTTTATCTCTCCGGGATGCTTAAACTTTTCAGGATCCTCCACCAACGGTGGAGGATTTAAATTCTAATTAAGGTATTTTTAGTTTTTGCATAAAAAGCAGGAAAACTCCTGAAAGGCGGATTGGTTAAAATCTGCTCTTATTTGGTTTCCGGCAAATGCAGCTCGATTTTTTCCTTTCCGTCCTTTTTCTTGACCTTGATCTTCAAATCCAGGCTGCTGTCGCGAACCCCCACGGCCAGGGGAATTTCCCCCTTGTCAGAGTCTATATGAGCTATATTTCTCACGATCTCTGCAATCTTGTCAGCAAGCGGGCCGGGCGGTGCAGGCAGCCTGGCGTCCCGGTATTCCGCGGTGACGGATATCCTCCCGTCGCCTGATTTTTTTAATGAAATTTTTTCAGCGTTTGAATCAATGCCGTGCAGAACTGACAGTGCCAGCCAGTTCAATGCCGCCTGTTCGACATCCTGCTCGTCTTTTACCTTTGCCAGCTCAGTGAGGTATTCGGTTTCAGCATAACAGTCAATGTGTTCCTGCATTTTCTTATGAAAACTGCCGGTGTCCTTCATTTGTGGCCTCCTTTTTTTACGAATATATATACTGAATAATAACCCCGGCTCAGCCGGTGTCAAATTATCAACCGCCCTTACCAGGGCAGCAAAACCGCTGTCATTGATTCCGCAATGCCGATGACAGGGGCGGGGTACAGTCCGCCTGCGACCATGAGAAAAATCATTGCTGCAGCCAGTAACTTAAAGGGAACGGCCACGGCAATTGCCCCGGCACGGACTTCGGGCTCGGTGTAGTAAGCTGCCTTTAAAACCAGCAGGTAGTAGTAAAGCGATATCACCACGTTGAACATGGCTATGATAACCAGCCACAAAAGTCCCTGGTCCATGGCTGCCTTAAAAACAAGCAGCTTTGCTGTAAAACCTATGGTGGGAGGTATGCCTGCCAGACCGAAAAGCGCCAGCAGAAGCGCCAGGGCCAGAACGGGCGCCCTGTAATGCAAGCCGGCCAGCTCATTGATATTTATATTTCTGCCCCCGTAAGAAGCCTTGACCACGATCATGAAACAGGTGAACTTCATCACCAGAAGCGACAGTGCGTAGAATACCGCTGCTGTGTAGCCCTGGGGATTCAGGCACAGGATGCCTATCATCACGTAGCCGGCATGCGCGACGCTTGAAAAGGCCAGAAGCCTTTTTAAGTCCTTCTGGGCTACGGCAGCCAGGTTGCCTGCTGTCATTGAAGCAATAGCCAGGGCGATCAGAAGCCAGGCAATTTGCTCGCCATGGCCTCCGCTGATTGCAAGAAAACGCATGAGCACTGCAATTGCAGCCACTTTTGAGGCGGTGGCAATATACCCTGAAACCTGGTGAGGGGCTCCTTCGTATGCGTCAGGGGCCCAGAGGTGGAAAGGAAATACAGCAAGCTTGAAGAAAAACCCTGACAAAGAAAGGACAAAGCCGGCAAAAACAAGCGGCTCATTAATTCTTGCCGGCAGACTCTGCATGAGGTCCGCAACATAGGCTGACCCCCCTGAGCCGTAAACAAGTGCAAACCCGAACAGCATCAACGCAGACGAGGCCGCACCTGTCAAAAAATACTTCAGCGCGGACTCCACCCCTTTTTCATATCCCCGGCGCAGGTACACAAGAACGTATAGGCTGTAGGAGGAAAGCTCAAGTGCTATATAGATTGTCAGAAGGTGCACGCTGCTTACCAGCAGCATCATGGCAAGAGTTGACAGGGCAAGCAGAAGGTAGAATTCACCGTGCCTGGCTTCATCAACCCCTGACAAATCGGAGCAGAGGCATACCGCGAGAAAAAACCCCGAATACACGAGGACCTTGAACACCTGGGAGTAAAGATCAATTCTGTATACATCAGCGAAAATCAATCCCTCGAAACCCACGGAAAGGACTGTCAGCACAAGGCCTGCTGCTGACAGTGCCAGTGCGGCGGCATAATCCCTGCGCGGGTCGGGTCCGGCCATGCACAGGATGAAAAAGACCCCTGCAGCGGCAAGCGTGTAGAGTTCCGGTATGAACAGAGTCCAGTCAGTCATGGCAGCCTGCTTGTCAATCCGCTTAAAATGGTGTTAACAGAATCCGCATCCGCCTGGTCCGCAAGTGTGCTCAACCCGTTAATCAACGGGACTGCGGCGGTCTGAATCACGTCATACATCAAAAACGGCATCAGCCCGAACCCGACTATTGCTGCTGCAAGTACCGCCCGGGGAAAGCCCATTGAAAAGGTCATATCCCCTAAATTGGCCCAGCGCTCGTTCACCGGGCCGAAACAGGTTTTTTGAACCACTCTCAGCATGAACAGCGCGTTTACCACCAGGACGCTTACAGATATAAACGCCAGGGCGGGATATGACCTGAAGGCGCCTATAAACACCAGCAGCTCCGCCCAGAAGCTTGCCAGGCACGGAACGCCTATTCCCGCAAGAGCGGCAATTATAAAATATCCGCTTGCCGCGGGCATAACCCTGGACAGTCCCCCGAGCTCGCCGATCTCCCTGGTATGGGTTCGGTCGTAGAAATGGCCCACAGCAGAGAAAAACAGTGCTGTCATGATCCCGTGGGCAAACATCTGGAACACGGCCCCGTTAATGCCGTCCACGGTCATTGTGGCAAACCCGAGCCCCACGATACCCATGTGCGATACGCTGGAATAGCCGATCACGAACTTGAGATCAGTCTGGCGCAGGCCCACCATGACCCCGTATACTATGCCTATGGTGGCAAGCGCCGCCATCAGCGGCGACCAGTATATCCACCCCTGGGGGCACAGAAACATTCCCACCCGCAGGATTCCGAATGCCCCGATTTTCATGAGCACCCCTGCGTGCAGCATGCTCACGGCAGTGGGGGCTGCCACGTGGCCGGGCGGAGACCAGGTGTGGAAAGGCCAGACTCCTGCAAGGATTCCAAAACCGATGTAGAACAGCAAAAAGGCGATCTTCTGCTGAAAATCGGAAAACCGGGCATTTTGCACAAGTTCGGGAATGGAAAATGTTGCCAGGCCTGATGATGATACCAGGTATATTATTCCGGGAAGGATCAGGGCGCTTCCGAACAAAAGATAAAGGGTCAGCTTCATTGCCCCGTACTCACGGGCGCTGCTGCCCCATATCACGATCAGCAGATACATGGGCAGAAGGGATACGTCAAACCACACGAAAATAAAAAACAGGTCAAGGGCCATGAACATTCCGTACACGCCGGTGACAAGCAGGATGAACAGGGCGAAAAACTCCTTTACCCGGTAATCGAGCTCCCACATGGAAAGAACCCCGGTGAAAAAAACAATCCCGGTAAGCAGAAGCATGGGAGCGCCGAAACCATCGATGCCGTTTAGGTAGGTAATTCCCAGGGAAGGAATCCATTCAACCTGCTCCACGAACTGCATGCCCCCGGCTGCTCGGTCATATGCGGCAAAAAGAAAAACAGACACTGCCAGGGCTGCGCCTGAACACACCGCACTGACCCATTTGACGGCAGCATTGCTTTTTGCCGGCAAAATCAGCACCAGCGCCAGGCCGGCGATGCATATTAGCAGCAGCAGGCTCAAAAACGGAAATTGTGCGGCGTGCAGTTCCATCTGCGATCTTTCCTCAAACAACCAGCAAAATAAGAATCAATCCGAAAACCACTGCAAAGAGCGCCATTAACTTTGTCTGTATCATCGCCTGGTGCCAGCCGGCTGCCATGCGCCCTGCCCTTATTACCGAACCATTGATCATGCCGATAATCCCCTCGATCACATGGTTTTCGTTCTTCCTGCATCCTTCGGCAACCCCCCTGTCCAGTAAACGGTCGGCAATCCGGGCGTATAGATAATCCAGGTACCAGCGGGAGGAAAAAAGGCGGCCCACCGGGCCTATACGCTCTGCAAAACCGGTCCCCTGCGATGATTTTCTGCCGAATTCCGCCCAGGCGGTTACAATTCCGGCAACAGCCAGTACAGGAGACACAACATGCACCCATGAAAATGCATGCGCGCCTTCGGGTGCAGCCCCGGAAATGCCTAAAGCCTCATGGAAGCTTTCTGCAAAAAATCCCAGGACCAGGGTCAGTGCAGTAAGCATAACCAGAACAATATAAATGAGCAAATCCCCGTAAGATCTTGCATGCATGTCTTTGACGGCCCCGGGGGCCATTGTGCCGGGAAGCAGGATCACGAAAATCAGGCGAAAGGAGTAATACGCTGTCAAAAATACCCCTGCAAGCCCGCAGATCAGCCATACCGGATTGTCGGCTGCCGCCAGCACCCCCATTATCTCTTCCTTGCTGAAAAAGCCGGAAAAGGGCCAGATCCCGGAAAGAGCAAGCGCTCCTGCAGTCATGCAGAGCACTGCAAGCTTCATCCTGCGGCCTCCGGCGCGTCCGATCTCGAACATGTCGTTTGTTTCATACGCGTGTATCAAAACCCCGGCGCACAGAAACAATAGCGCCTTGAAGCCGGCATGGGTGGTCAGATGAAAGATACCGGCAGCATACCCGCCCGCCCCGAGAGCCATTATCATGAAGCCCAGCTGGCTTATGGTTGAATAGGCCCACACCTGTTTTATATCCCTGCTGACCATTGCCATGGTTGCAGACATTAGCATGCTTATGGTTCCCACCGATAGACAGACAGTCATTACAACATCGGACTGGCTGAAAAACGGAAACAGCCTGCCGAACAAAAAAACCCCTGCCGCAACCATGGTGGCTGAATGAAGCAGGGCGCTGACCGGCGTGGGTCCTTCCATGGCGTCGGGCAGCCATGTCATGAGCGGAAACTGGGCGCTTTTGCCTATGATACCGCCGAATACCAGCAGCGCGGATACGGTTACCATTGCCCCGGAAAGATCATGGGCAGAGTTGTTTAGATCAAGTATACTAAGTGTCCCGCCCCATACCAAAAGGATCAGCCAGCCCCAGAAAAACAGGGTGTCTCCGGCCCGGGTCATTACAAACGCCTTTTTTCCCGCCCGGCTGGCTGAAAATTTCTCGTACCAGAATCCTATGAGCAGATACGAGGAAAGCCCCACCAGTTCCCAGAAGATAAAAAGCTGAAGTATATTGGGGGCAAGAACCAGGCTGATCATTGCCCAGGCAAAAAGCGACATGAACCCGAAATACCTTGCATAGCCCGGATCACCCGCCATGTATCCAAGGGAATAGAGCTGGACCGCAAAGGCAATAAACGCAACTGTCACGAGCATGACCAGGCTCAGGGGATCCAGCAGAACACCCACCGGGATTTCAAAATCTCCTGATACCATCCACGCCACGGTTGATTCCAAGGGCCCTTCCATGTGCCAGTGACGTACAAGCAGTGACACGGCGAAAATCAGGGACAAAGCGATCGAGCACAGTGAGACCCCTGCCGCGGCTCTGGGCACGCGGCGCAGAAAAACCATTATGACCCCGAAGGCTGCAAGGGGAATAAGGGCAGCCGACCAGGCCAGGTAAAGCGAAACTATGGGTACGGGATCTGCAAACATGTCAAGGTTTCAACTGTCTAGTTTTTTATTTGTTCGGCAGGCGTCCCCGGGTCCAGCCTGCATTGATTTTTCTCCATGCACCCGGGATCAACTGACCCGGTCTGCCTGTATATACACACGATCAGTGCCAGGCCAACCGAGACTTCCGCGGCTGCCACTGCGAGTATGAAAAGCGCTATGACCTGCCCTTCTATATGCTGTAAGTGCAGCCCGGCCCCTGCAAATGTTATTGCAGCCGCATTGAGCAT
>JAWLEU010000116.1:0-7512 GCA_041685965.1 Desulfosalsimonas sp. | reverse complement strand
CGGATTTCGAGATTCGAATTTCGAATTTATCTGTATCAATTTTCGTTTCGACCATACTCATTTTTACAAAGGTAGTAACCATAAAAAAACTTCTATGGAGCGACAATCATGAGTGATGACTTGAAAAAAATGTATAAAACAATCATGGACGATCATTTCCCGCCGCGGATGGAAATCTCGTTTGTGGACGACAATCAGCGCCAGACCCTGTTTTATGAAAAAGTGGACTGGGTGATAGAAGGAGTGAGAAAGGGCCTGCGCTACGGGGAAAACCCCGGCCAGGAAGCAGCCCTCTACAGGCTGGCAAACGGCAACCTGGTTCTGGGAGAAACACGCACCATAGCCCCGGGCCAGTACCTGGCCTCTGACGTGGAGCTGCTGCAGTCAGGCAAGCACCCTGGAAAGACCAATCTCACTGACGCGGACAATGCCTTAAACATTCTGCGCTATTTAACGGACACGCCCTGCGCGGTTATAGTCAAGCACAACAACCCCTGCGGCGCCGCCGTTTCCGAAACCCTTTCAGATGCGTATGAAAAGGCCTACATGGCCGACCGCGTGGCGGCTTTCGGCGGGTGCATCGCTGTCAACCGTGCACTTGACAAGACAACAGCCGAGGCTGTTGCAAACCAGTATGCCGAGGTGATAGCAGCCCCGGAATACGAGCAGGGTGTTCTCGATATTCTTGCAAAACGCAAAAACCTGCGGGTGATAAAAATAGAAAACATAAAACGTCTCCAGTCGTTTGTGGGCCAGAGGGTTGTTGAGTTCAAAAATCTTATTGACGGGGGAATAATAGCCCAGTGGTCCTTTGTTCCCCAGGCTTTGTCGGAGTCCGATTTCCGGCTGGCTGAATGCGAATACAGGGATAAAACCTACAGGATAAACCGCGAGCCCACAAAACAGGAACTTGCAGACATCCGCTTCGGCTGGCTGCTGGAATCCGGCGTAACCTCCAACTCGGTGCTTTATGTTAAAAACGGGGTCTCGGTGGGAATAGGGACAGGCGAACAGGACCGTGTGGGAGTTGCGGAAATAGCCCGTGACAAGGCATACCGGAAACTGGCTGACCGCTATTGCTTTGAAGAACACGGGGTTGCATACAACGAGATATCGGACCGGGACAAAAGGGCTGAAATAGACGCCCGGGTAAAAGAACAAAAAGGCGGGCTGATAGGCTCCACCATGGTAAGCGACGCGTTTTTCCCGTTCAGAGACGGCGTGGATGTGGGCCTGCGCGAGGGAGTCACCGCAGTCGTGCATCCCGGGGGGTCGTTAAACGATTATCAGTCCATAGAGGCCTGCAACGAGTACAACGCCACCATGGTGCTGACCGGCCAGCGCAGCTTTAAGCACTGATTCCTGTCGGCCTTTTTACTCGTCCGGCTCGGTGCCGCGCCAGTCGCAGGTATAGGCAAGCTCGTCTATCCAGGTCCTTTCCCACAGCCGCACCCTGGTGCAGTACGCGGCTCTTCCGATAAGGTGGGCAGCCACGGGGGCGGTGAGCAGAAGAAAAAATATTGCTGCCAGCGCCCTCAGGGTTATGCTTGTTTCCGTGAAGCAGAAGGCAAGCCCCAGCAGCACAAGCCCCGAACCCAGTGCCCCCGCCTTGGTGGCCGCATGCATCCTGATTATGGTATCAGGCAGGCGCAGCACCCCCACGGACGCTATAAAGCAGAAGACAGCTCCTGAAATAATCAAAAAGGCAGTTATTATCTCTATCATCAGTAATGTTCCTCTTCTTCGTTTTGCCGAACTCCTCCGCCTTTTGCCAGGCGTTCCCTGAACCTGGCAAGGGCGACCGTGCCCAGAAAAGCCACAAGCGCATACGCAATTGCCACGTCCAGAAATGACTTCTGGCCGGTATAGACAGACAGGGTAGCAAGTATCGCCACGATCAGTATTGAGATCAGGTCCAGTGCCACGATCCTGTCTGCCTGGTCAGGTCCTATAAACAGGCGTACAAATGCGAAAAGTATCGCCAGGGTTAAAAGAATCAGGGAAATCCCCGATGCAGTGTGTACAATCACGCTTTCAGCAACCATCAGCGAACAGCCTCCAGAACTCTTTTTTCGATTTTTTCCTTGATCTCCCTGCGCGCTGCATCAGCGTCATCCAGAAACATCATGTGTACGTAGAGCATTTTTCTGTCCCCTGACACATCCAGACTAAGGGTTCCCGGAGTCAGCGATATCATGTTTGCCACGAGCATGATCTCGAAATCCGTCTCTGCATCCAGCGGAACGCCGATTACTGCAGGCCTGCTTATGTGCCTCGGTGTTACCACGTCCCACAGAACCTGGAAGTTGGACACCAGAAGCTGCCAGAAAAAGGATGCCGCCAGTTTCAAAAGCCTGGGTACTCTTTCAAAATAACCGGTCCGGGCGTAAAGAGGGCTGGTTAGCCACAGGGCTGCATACCCGATCGCAAACCCGGCCACAAACCCCGTGATGTTTAACTGCCCCATTATCGCGCTGAAGCCGGCTGCCAGAAAAAGATTTAAAATAAAAAGGCTGCTCATGGCTCTCCCAGTACTGTTTTTACGTAAATTTCAGGGTTAAGAAGTTCATGTGCGGCCCGTTCTGCAACAGCAACAAAAGGAGCCGGCATAAGACCGATGGCAAGGGTGATTACCACCAGGACTGCTATTGGCGCAATCATCCAGAAACCCGGGCGCTGATCTGCTGAATCGCCCTGACCCGAATCATCCGGGCCATCCCCCGGGGAGGGCTTCCAGAACGCCTCGCCCCAGATCTTGGTCATGGAATAAGTTGTAAGCAGACCCACGATTATTGCCGCGGCTGCAGCGACATATGCCCCGCTTTCAAGGCCTGCCCTGATGACTATCATCTTTGCCCAGAAACCCGACAGAGGCGGAAAACCCGCCAGAGAAAAGGCTGATATAAAAAACAGCAGGGCAAGAAACCAGTTGTTTCTGTAAAGGCCGCCGAGCCCCGAGAGTTCAAAAGAACCACCGGCCTTCTTCGATGCCCCGCTTATCAGAAAAAGATTCGCCTTTACGATCATGTTGTGCAGAAGGAAAAAAACCGCCCCTGCAAGGGCCAGGGGGGTAAAAATCGCCAGGCCGGTTATCATGTAGCCCACCTGGCTGATGATGTGAAACGACAGTATCCTGCGGAATTCGTGGAAGGCTGCCGTGCCCAGCACCCCCACCACCATGGTCACCACACCGGCGGCCAGAAGCAGACCGTGGGTAAAGGCTGTATCAAAAATAAACACCAGGGTGAACATTCTGATCATGGCGTATACGCCAACCTTTGTCATAAGGCCCGCCAGGATGGCAGAGACTGCAACCGGCGGGGTGTGATATGATACAGGAAGCCAGAAAAACAAGGGAAAAATCCCCGCTTTTATTCCGAATGCAGTCATGAAAACCGCGGCAACCGCACCCAGAAGACCCCTGTTTTCCACATCCTGCACCGCCAGATGCAGGTCAGCCATGTTCAGCGTGCCCGTCATGCCGTAGAGAAGCCCTATTCCGGTTATAAACAGCAGGGTTGCAAACAGGTTGATCATCACGTATTTCACCCCGCCGTCAAACTGGCTTTTCTCCTGCCCGAGCACCAGCAGCCCGAATGAGGCCATCAGCATCACCTCAAACCACACATACAGGTTAAACACGTCCCCTGTAAGAAAAGCGCCGCAAACACCGCCTATCAGGATATGCATCAGTGGATGGAAACCTGCTTCCACAACATTTTCCCGGCTTTCCGCCCTGGAATATGCGTTGACCGAAAACCCGAGGACACCCGCTATTGCCACCATCAGTGCGCTGAAATGATCGGCTGCCAGGGTTATGCCGAAAGGAGCGGGCCAGCCCCCGATCTGCGCGGAAATCATGCCCCCGCCTGCCACCTTTGTCAAAAGCATGATACAGGCGCCCAGGTGAATAAATGATGCCGCAAGGCTCAACTGCTGCTGCCGAAAGGGATCCCTCCTGTACAAAAGGGTTGCTGCAGCCGATGCAAAGGGCAGAATAACAGGCAGTATGATGAACCAGTTAATCATGAGCGCCCCCCGTGGGCATCATCTGCTGGGACTTTTGGGCCGCCGCCTTTTTCAAGATCAGAGGTTTTTTCCTCTGCCGGTTCTGATACACGCATGGTTTCAGTGTCCACTGTCCCAAGGGACTGGTAGGCACGGTAAAAAAGTATGAATACAAAGCTTAGCAGTGCAAATCCAATGACAATGGCAGTCAGTATCAGCGCCTGAGGCAGCGCGTTTGACAAAGGCTCTGAGGCAACAACCGCATCTTCGCCTATAAGGGGCGGTCTTAGAGGCGAAAGGCCGCCTGCAACAAAAATCAGCAGGTTCACCGCATTTGTGGCAAGAACAAGACCGAAGATGAAACGGATAAGGTTGCCGGAAAGCATAAGGTACATGCTTGCCGCAGCCATTACTCCGCATATAACACAAAGCAGAACTTCCATTATCAGCCCTCTTCCAGGCCTTCTTCCAGTGCCAGGATCAGTGTAAGAATTGTTCCCAGGACAATTGAATAAACCCCGACATCAAAGAAAAAGGGAGTTCCGACAACTATCTCGAGCCCTTCAAACTCAGCAGCCGTCCACCACAGCCCGGTAAAAAATGGTTTTCCGGCAATAAGGCCGGGCAGCCCGGAGCATACAGCCAGAAACATCCCGAAAACAATAAGCCCCCGGGGCTCCAGCCGGATTGCCCTGCGCACTGATGCGGGTCCTTCCGCCATGGCATGCAGGGCAAAGCCGGTGCCTGCGATAAGAGCACCGGCAAAACCTCCGCCCGGGGCATTGTGCCCCCGCAGAAGAAGGTAAACGGAAAACACCAGTATAATGCTGACCAGAAGCCTGGTGGCGGTTGCCAGGATAAGCGAGCGGATCATGACTTCCTCCCCTGCTTACGGATCAGCCCGTAGCCCGCAAGCCCGGCTGCCGCCACAACAATTATCTCTCCCAGGGTATCCATGCTCCTGAAATCCACCAGGATCACGTTAACTATGTTTTTTCCGTGGGCAGCCAGATAACTGTTGCTTTCAAAAAACTCAGTAATAGAACGATCAAATGGAGAAGAGACAACCGTGAGCATCAAGACGGTAATCACCACCCCTGTTGCCGCTGCAAGCGTCCCGTCACACCACTTTCTCACAGACGTTCTGCTGTCGCCTGATCTTAGGCCGGGAAGGCGCAGCAGAATTACGGAAACTATGATCACGGTCAGAGTCTCCACAAGAAGCTGTGTCAGTGCCAGGTCAGGGGCGCCGAAGCTCAGAAAAACTATTGCAATGCCTGCCCCCACAACACCCAGCGAGCATATGGCAAGCAGCACTGAGCCGGTGGTGACCACAGCAAACACTGCTGACACTATGACTATTACCAGAAGCAGCATTCTTGCAGGGGGAAGCTCCGGGGAAACCGCGGGCAGCGTATCTGTGCCCCGCAGATAGCTGTATGCAGTGACAAGTACGAAGGATGCGACAACCACGTATAAATACCTGTGAAATGATCCGTTCTGAAGCACGCGGTTCTGGGCCCTGCCCGCCGCTCCCACTGCATCTAAGGCCGCATCATATACCCGGGTCCCGTTAACCGGAACAGCCGAATATAGTCCACAAACCGCCCGGTTTACCCGCTTGCGGTTTAAATAAAGGCCTGCGCCCAGGGCCAGGGTGAGCACACTTAAGCCAAGAGGCTTGTTGATTCCGTGATAAAGCGCGAGGTGAACATCTTCAACCGTGTAATGAAAGGCCGATACCGCGGGACTTACAAGCCAGTGTCCGACAAGGTCCGGCACAATCCCGAAAACTATTGTTATCCCTCCCAGAATAACCGGGCCGCCCCACATCCGGAACGAAGCCTCCTTCGGCTTTTTATGTTCCGCCACCCGGCCTGATAAAAACGGGCCTATAAGAAAGACAGCCGCCACCGCAGTCATAAGGCCGTTGGACAAAACCGCGGCTGCGGCCGTGAAACCCGGCATCATTGTTTCTGCCAGGGCGCCCTTATACATGATCTCCTTGCCTATAAACCCGAAAAACAGCGGAAAACCGGCCATTGAAAAACAGGCGGCAAATACCGCAAACGCGGTAAAAGGCATTGCCCTGCCCAGCCCCGCAAGGTCTTCGATCTGCCGGGTGCCGGTCTGATGATCGATTATGCCTGCTGCAAGAAACAGCGCTGACTTGTACAAGGCATGGACCAAGAGAAAGGTCATGGCAGCCGTAAGAGACGGCGTTCCGGTGCCACCGAGAAACATGGTCATCAGCCCCAGGGCCGCCACTGTTGTATATGCAAGGATTTTTTTCAGATCCGACTGCCCCAGGGCTGTAAAGGCACCTATTACCGCTGTTGCCGCCCCGACAGTCACCAGCACGGTGGTCCATGCAGCCGAACCCCCCAGTACCGGATGGAACCTGGCAAGAAGATAGATGCCTCCCTTTACCATGGTGGCTGAATGCAGAAACGCGCTTATGGGTGCAGGGGCTGCCATGGCGTTGGGCAGCCAGAAATGAAAAGGAAACTGGGCGGACTTGGTAAAAGCCCCGAGAAAAACAAGCACCAGTATTGCGTCGTAGAGGGGATGGATTTTTAATCCGCCTGCCAGAGGAATCATTTCGGATATCTCATATGTCCCTGCAGCTATTCCCAGCAGCAGGAATCCCGCCAGCAGCGCAAGCCCGCCTGCGCCGGTGACCAGGAGGGCCTGCCTGGCATTTTTCCTTGAAACCTCATCTTCATGTTCAAATCCGATTAGAAGATATGAAAACATCGTGGTGAGCTCCCAGAACACAAACAGGGCAAGCACGTTGTCTGCGGTTACAAGGCCGAGCATGGCAAGCATGAATCCGTGCAGAAAAATGAAAAACCGCCTGGTGTGGCCGTGGCCGTGAAGATAGTCAACCGCGTAAACGGTTACAAAAAATCCGATTCCGGTTATAATAAGTGCGAAAAGGACGCTTAAGCCGTCGATCATGAACGACAGCTCAACTCCCAGGGAGGGAGCCCATTTAATTGCCGCCCGGTAGGAATTGCCGGCTGCAGTATGCGGCAATAGCGATGCGGCTGCAAGAAACAGGGTCAGCGGAAGCAGGCTGGTTGCCCTTGCGATCTGATCCGTCCGGTTTTTTGAAAAAAAATGTTTCCGCATTACAGACAACCCGCCAAAAACCCTTCTTTAAAGCATCAGAATGTCTCCGGATAATACAAAAACATTAAATATAATCAGATTCTGCACACGCGCAAGCAAGTAAGCTTCAGCAACGGGTACAGGCGAAAAGAGCTACACGTCTCCCCCCAGCCTCCGGACGGTTATCATGTTTGTTGTTCCTGCCTCCCACATGGGATGGCCTGCTGTGATAACCACCAGGTCGCCTTTTTTTGCGTGCCCCTTTTCAATTGCAAACTCAGAAGCCCTCTCAAACATCTCGTCGGTATCCCTTGTATAATCCATAAGACCGGGCAGGCACCCCCAGTAAAGAGCCAGGCGCCGCACAGTTTTTATTTCCGGGGAAACAGC
>JAWLEU010000115.1:0-7543 GCA_041685965.1 Desulfosalsimonas sp. | reverse complement strand
AGCGGATGTTTTTACTGCCACGGCACGGTGCTTGAACAAGACGAGGACGGAGACCTTACCTCTGAAACATGGCCCAACGTGGGCGTGGGCCGGATAAATCCCGACGGGAGCAAGGGGAGCTGCAGCTCCTGTCATACAAGGCACAGGTTTGCCGTTATGGAGGCCAGAAAGCCGCAGGCATGCGGCCAGTGCCATCTTGGCCCCGATCATCCCCAGATCGAGATCTATACCGAATCCAAGCACGGCGCAATTTACGATACTTTCGGAGACGAGTACCAGTGGGATTCAGCACCCGGCACCTGGTCTCCGGGAGTTGACTACAGGGCGCCCACGTGCGCCGCGTGCCACATGTCAGGCGCAGGCTCCACTCGCACCACGCACGACGTAACAGAACGCCTCTCCTGGGAGATCCAGGCGCCGCTGACGGTGCGCCCCTCTGAATTCGAGGCCTTCCCCGCCAAGACCAACTGGGAGGTGGAGCGCGACAAGATGAAGGAGATCTGCCTGCAGTGCCACGGGGACAACTGGGTCGATGACCATTACGACACCTACGATCAGGTGGTTGAGGAATACAACGAGGTCTATTTCAAGCCTGCAAGAAAGATCATGGACGAGCTATATGAAAAGGACCTGCTTGATGATTCCAGGATGTTTGACGAAAAACTCGAGGTTGAGTTCTACGAGCTCTGGCATCACGAGGGCCGCCGGGCACGCATGGGTGCTGCAATGATGGCGCCTGACTATACCTGGTGGCACGGATTTTACGAGGTGAAAAACCGCTACAACGAGTTTATGAAAGAAGCCAGGGAACTTATAGAAACAGGTGAAAAAGCACACAAGGCCCCTGACTTTCCCAACGCCACCGGAAGGACAAAAAGGCCGGAAAAAATCTTCGGCAACCAATAGTTACCTGACTGCCCCCGACTCCGGGGGCCATATTTTTTGCGTAAACTCCGCCCCCGCTTTATCTTTTGTGTGAGATTAAGCGGGGGTTTTGTTTTTTTTGAAAAAATTTTTCCGCATCTTGACATAAGTCAAGGCCTGCCTGCCCATCACGGGTTAAAACAAAGCCGAAACATTGAAAAAGTGTTTTTTGAAAAAAACCCGGAAAAAACCGCAATAGTAAAAAAGGAGGCATTCCATGTTTTGTTTTCAGTGCGAACAGACCGCAAAGGGAGAAGGCTGCACAAAAATAGGCGTCTGCGGCAAGCAGCCGGACGTGGCAGAACTGCAGGACGTTCTGGTCTATGCAGTAAAGGGCCTTGCACAGGTGGCAAACGAGGGCCGCAAGGTAGGTGTCAGGGACAGCGAAATTGATCATTTTGCCTGCGAGGCCCTGTTTTCAACTCTTACCAACGTTGATTTCGATCCGGACAGGTTTGTAAAACTCATCGATCAGTGCGTAAGCTACCGTGAGCAGTTGAAGAAAAAGGTAGGACAAGCAGGGGGGTGGACAGATTACACCAGCGGTCCTGCCACGTTTACTCCGGCTTCCACCAAGGAGGAGCTGGTGGCCCAGGGGGAAAATTTCGGTCCTGAAGCTGAAAGGCCGGTTCTCGACCAGGATATCCATTCGCTGCGCGAGACTCTTATATACGGCATCAAGGGGGTTGCATCCTATGCAGACCATGCCTCCATACTGGGCAAGACTGATGACAAGATATTTGATTTCATCTACGAGGGCCTTGCAGCCACACTGGATGACAGCCTTGGAGTTGACGATCTTCTCGGGCTGGTACTCAAGTGCGGCGAGATAAATCTTGCTACCATGGAGCTGCTGGATTCTGCAAACACCGGCGCATACGGCAATCCCGAGCCCACCGAGGTTCCTTTGGGGGCAAAACAGGGCAAGGCTCTTCTGGTGTCAGGCCACGATCTGAAAGATCTTGAGCAGATTCTCAAACAAACCGAGGGCAAGGGGATCAACGTATATACCCACGGCGAGATGCTTCCCTGCCACGGCTATCCGGAGCTCAAGAAATATCCTCATTTCTACGGCCACTACGGCACTGCCTGGCAGAATCAGAAAAAAGAGTTTGCTGAATTTCCCGGTGCAATCGTAATGACAACCAACTGCATCCAGAAACCGCAGGAGGTTTACCAGGACAACATATTTACCACCGGGCTGGTGGGCTGGCCCGGGGTCACCCACATTGCAGACAAGGATTTCACCCCCGCCATTGAAAAGGCCCTTTCCCTGCCAGGATACGATTCTGATACGGACCGGGGCTCGGTCATGGTGGGATTCGGTCACAACGCGGTGCTCGGGGTGGCAGACAAGGTGATAGAGGGTGTGAAAAACAAGGATATCAGGCATTTTTTCGTAGTGGCCGGATGCGACGGCGCAAAGCCGGGCAGAAACTATTATACCGAGTTCGTGGAAAAGGTTCCGGAAGACAGCATAGTTATGACATTTGCCTGCGGCAAGTTCCGCTTCTTTGACAAGAATCTGGGCGATATCGGGGGCATCCCGAGGCTGCTGGATATCGGGCAGTGCAATGACGCCTACTCGGCCGTCAAGATAGCATCGGCACTGGCTGACGCCTTTGACTGCGGTGTCAACGATCTGCCTCTTTCCATTATATGCTCCTGGTATGAGCAGAAGGCGGTGGCAATACTTCTGACGCTTCTGTACCTGGGCATACAGGATATTCGGCTCGGCCCGAGCCTGCCGGCCTTTGTTTCGTCCAACGTGTTAAACGTGCTTGTGGACAAGTTCGATATCAAGCCCATAAGCACCCCGGACGAAGATCTCCAGGCCATTCTGGGCTAATATGCCGATCCTCTGTTGTGTTTTATGAAGCGATAGGGGCGCGGTATTCAGGCCGCGTCCCTATCTTTAAATCTATATGAGCTCAAAAATCCCGCAGAACCCAGGAGTGGTTAAAATGCTGAAAAAAATTGAAGTATTCAAGGAAAACGATTTTTCCGAAGAGCAGTTCAAGATGTTTCTGGTGCATGATTCGCCTTATTTCAAGGTGATAAATTTCAATTTCAGGGCGGGCCAGGAACTGCCCGTACATTCCCACGATATCGAGGGGCAGCTTAATATCGCGGTGCTCGAGGGCACGGGCCAGTTTCTGGGCAAAGACGACTCAGTCATCCCCGCGGCCAAAGGCGATGTCCTGGTCTCTGATATAAGCGAACCCCACGGCGTCCGGGCGGAAACCGACATGCGGGTGCTGGTGACAATCGCACCTCCCATATGAAAGTAAATCGGCCTTTATGTATTACGGCATGGTTCTGACCGGAGCTGTTTTGAAAAATATTGATATTTTGAACCCAGCAGTTATGATAGGGGGTTATAGAACGGTTCCGGTCTGAAATTTATTATATCAGGAGAAAACCATGTGGGAATATACTGACAAGGTCAAGGATCACTTTTTAAACCCTCGAAACGTGGGCGAAATCGAGGATGCAGACGGCGTGGGCGAAGTCGGCTCCATGGCATGCGGCGACGCGCTTAAGCTGGCCTTCAAGCTCGATGAAAACGGGAAAATCGAGGACGTGAGATTCCAGACTTTCGGATGTGCAAGTGCAATAGCCTCCTCATCAGCCTTAACGGAAATGCTCAAGGGCAAGAGCCTTGACGAAGCCGAGGAAATAACAAACGAGGACATAGCCGGGTATCTGGGCGGCCTGCCAAAGCAGAAAATGCACTGTTCGGTGCTGGGACGCGATGCCCTGAAAAAGGCTATACTGGATTACCGCGGGCAGGAAGAAGCAGAGCCCGAGGGTAACGTTATCTGTGAGTGCTTCGGGGTCACGGACAAGCAGATTGAAGAGTCTGTCAGAGAAAACAACCTGAGGTCCATAGAGGACGTAACCAGCTACATCAAGGCAGGCGGCGGGTGCGGTAACTGCCACGAGGATATCGAGAAAATCATCAACGAGGTTTACCAAAAAGCCGGCGGAGAGCAGCCAAAGCCCAAAAAGCTTACAAATATTGAAAAGATAAAGCTGGTGGAAGAAACCCTGGAGCGCGAAATAAAGCCGGCGCTGAGAAAAGACGGCGGCAATATTGAACTTGTGGATGTGGACGGAAACACCGTCTATGTAAAGCTCATCGGCACATGCGCCAACTGCAGTGCCTCGGAACTGACCCTGAAAAACTACGTGGAGCAGAAGCTAAAGGAGTTCGTGATACCGGAGCTTTCAGTGGAGGAGGTCAGGCAATGAACGACGTGATTTACATGGACAACAACGCCACCACCAGGGTTGCCCCTGAAGTGGTCGATGAGATGACGCCCTTTTTCTCTCAGTATTACGGCAATCCTTCCTCAATGCATACATTCGGCGGCATGGCGGGCAGAAAGCTCTCAGAGGCCAGGGAAAAACTCGCAGCCCTGATCAACGCCTCGCCTGACGAGATAATTTTTACCTCCTGCGGCACAGAAAGCGACAGCACCGCAATCTGGGGCGCATTAAAAGCCAACCCTGACAAAAGGCACATAGTAACCACGCGGGTGGAACATCCTGCAGTCAAGAACCTGTGCGAGAACCTGGAAAAAAACGGCTATCGCGTCACCTGGGTGCCTGTTGACCGCGAGGGGGGCCTTGACATAGATTACCTCTATGAAAGCCTTGCAGACGATACTGCAATTGTAAGTGTTATGTGGGCAAACAACGAGACAGGGATGATTTTCCCGGTGGAGCAGATTGCCAGGGCTGCCGCGGAACGCGGGATCTGTTTTCACACCGATGCGGTGCAGGCAATCGGCAAGCTGCCGGTGGACGTCAAGTCCTTTCCGGTAAACATGCTCTCCCTTGCCGGGCACAAGTTTCACGCTCCCAAAGGCGTTGGTGCCCTTTACCTGAAAAAGGGAACCAAGTTTTCACCGTTTTTAATAGGCGGGCATCAGGAAGGCGGCCGGCGCGGAGGCACTGAAAACACCGCTTCCATAATAGGCCTGGGCAGGGCTGCTGAACTTGCATCAGAGCATCTGGAATCCGGAATAGACCGTATCCGCGGCCTGCGCGACAGGCTGGAGTCGGGTATAATGTCAAAAATACCCAATACCCTTTTAAACGGGGCAAAAGACAGGCGTCTGCCCAACACCATGAGCGTCAGCTTTGAATACGTGGAAGGCGAGGCCATACTTTTGATGCTCGACCAACTGGGCATCTGCGCTTCCTCGGGTTCAGCCTGCACCTCGGGCACCCTGGAGCCCTCCCATGTGCTGCGGGCCATGGGCGTGCCGTTTACAGCCGCGCACGGCTCCGTGAGGCTGAGTTTAAGCAGGTATACCACCGAGGATGAAGTGGATTCAGTGGTAAGCCGGCTGCCCGGCATAATAGACCGGCTGCGGCAGATGTCGCCTTTCTGGAAAGCCGGGTCCTGCGATGTTCAGTAAGGAAATCATAAATGACAGCAGAAGACCAAAAAGCAGATCCTGTAACATGCAGGCAAGAGGCGGATAATTATTCCGGCTACAGAGAAAAACTCACCGATGTTGTGGAAAACATACTTGCCGGGTGCGGCCACGAGCAGTGCTACACACATATCGACTACGAGCCGATTCCCTCGGAGGCTGACGTTGCTGATATTCTCGAACAGCTCAGGGCGATTTTGTTTCCGGGCTTTTTTAGCAGCGAGAGAATCGACCCGGTAAATCTCAAATACAGCATGGGAAGCCAGGTTTCCCGGCTTTATGACACTTTGTCAGAGCAGATTACCCGGGCCATACGCTATGAATGCTACAAGTTCGACCAGGCCTGCACTGACTGCAGGCAGAGGGGCTACGAAACCGCCCTGGCGTTTCTGGAATCAGTGCCGTCGCTTCAGCAGAAGCTTGCCATGGATGTGATAGCAGCATACAAGGGCGATCCTGCAGCCAAGAGTTATGACGAGATCATTTTTAGCTACCCCGGCATGTTTGCAATAACGGCCTACCGGATAGCACACAGGCTGCAAGCCCTTTCAGTTCCGCTTATCCCGCGTATGATGACTGAGCGTTCCCACAGAACCACCGGTATCGACATCCATCCGGGCGCGTCCATAGGCGAAAGCTTTACCATTGACCACGGCACAGGAGTGGTAGTGGGCGAAACCGCGGAGATAGGAAACAACGTGCGCATCTATCAGGGCGTGACAATAGGCGCACTTTCGGTGCCGTCGGCCAGGGCGGACCAGATGCGGGATACCAAGCGGCATCCCACAATCGAGGACGACGTGGTGATTTATTCCGGGGCCACCATACTGGGCGGCAACACCGTAATCGGCGCCCGTTCGGTAATAGGCGGCAATGTGTGGCTCACCGAGTCGGTTCAGCCCGATACCACCGTGCTAATGGAGGCCCCCAGGCTGATTTACAAAAAAAACGGAATGAATGTATAAAAGAACCCGGAGCTCCGGCCATGAAACTTTATGACGACATTATGCAGACCATGGGCAAAACCCCGCTGGTTCGCTTAAACAGGATTGCGCAGCAGGCCTCGGAACAAACCGGTGCGGAGGTCTACGGCAAGCTGGAATTTTTCAATCCCGTGTCAAGCGTAAAGGACCGCATCGGGGTTTCCATGATAGAGGCGGCAGAGCGGCAGGGATTGATTGAGCCGGGAGGCCTGATAGTGGAGCCCACCAGCGGCAATACAGGCATAGCACTGGCCTTTGTGTGCGCAGCCCGAGGATACCGGTTGTGCCTTACAATGCCCGATACCATGAGCATGGAGCGCCGCAGGCTGCTTGCCCACCTCGGAGCGGAACTAGTGCTCACCCAAGGCGAATACGGAATGAAGGGCGCTGTACAGACAGCCGGGGAAATGGTTGCCGCTTATGAAAACGCTTTTATGCCGGACCAGTTTTCAAATCCCGCCAACCCCGAGGTCCATCGCAGGACCACTGCGGAGGAAATATGGAGCGACACTGGCGGCAAGGTTGACATTTTTGTTTCAGGAGTTGGAACCGGGGGTACAATCACGGGAGTGGCCCAGGTGTTAAAGTCCCGCAACCCTGATTTTAAGGCCATTGCAGTGGAGCCGGCTGACTCGCCGGTGCTTTCCGGCGGGCAGTCCGGGCCTCACAAGATCCAGGGCATAGGAGCGGGGTTTATCCCTGACAACCTGGATCAGTCCGTGATGGACGAGGTTGTTTCCGTGACAAATGAGCAGGCCATTGACACCGCACGCATGCTTGCAAAACAGGAGGGTCTGCTTTGCGGCATATCCTCTGGCGCGGCTGTATGGGCGGCCCTGGAAGTGGCAAAAAGGCCGGAATCTGCAGGAAAGCGAATTGTAACCCTTCTGGCGAGCACCGGAGAGCGCTACATAAGCACTGAGCTTTTTGAATAGACAACAAACAGGACGGTGGTTATGTCTGAAAAGCACAAATTGGAAACCAAATGCCTTCACGCGGGCCAGTTCCCGGATCCCGGCACCTGCGCCCGGGCGGTGCCCGTGCACCGGACGACATCATACGTGTTTAAGGACTCTGATCACGCGGCCCGGCTTTTTTCCTACCAGGAGCCGGGCAACATATACACCAGGATGATGAATCCCACCAGCGAGGTCATGGAAAAGCGCATGGCCGCCATGGAGGGCGGAG
>JAWLEU010000114.1:0-7564 GCA_041685965.1 Desulfosalsimonas sp. | reverse complement strand
CTGGTAAATTATCACGGAGACGATATATGCTGATCACAGACATGAAACGCGTCATTGAACAGGTCAGCCGGGACAAAGGAATAGACTTCTATGTGCTGGTCAAAACACTTGAAGAGGCCCTGCGCTCCGCGGTCAGAAAAAAATTCGGCAATAAAATCGACATAGAGATCCAGTATAACGAGGAAAGCGGGGAACTCGAGGTTTTCCAGTTCAAAAACGTTGTCGAGGAAGTAAATGACCCTGATTTTGAAATAAGCCTGCAAGAAGGCAGAAAGCTGGACCCTGAATGCGAGGTCGGAGACAGCCTGGGCACCAAGATGGATACCACTTCTTTCGGCAGGATAGCGGCCCAGTCAGCAAAGCAGGTAATCATACAGAAACTCAAGGCTGCGGAGCGAAGCGTTGTCTACGACAACTTCATAAACCGCAAGGGCGAGATAATAAACGGCATCGTGCAGAGGGTCAGCAGAAACGAAATCATAGTAAACCTCGGCCAGGCCGAAGCAGTACTGCCGAAGCGGGAGCAGATCCCGAACGAGACATACCGCCGCGGAGACCGGATACGGGCCTATATTCTGAAAGTACATGATGAAAGCCGGGGGCCGCAGATTGTTTTGTCGCGCACCCACCCGGATTTTTTAATCAATCTTTTCAAAACAGAGGTCCCGGAAATAACCGAGGGCATGGTCAGCCTGATAAGCGCGGCCAGGGAGGCCGGCAGCCGGGGAAAGATAGCAGTCAAATCAAACGACGCCGACATTGACCCCGTGGGCGCCTGCGTTGGCATCAAGGGCAGCCGGGTCCAGAGTGTGGTCCAGGAATTAAAGGGCGAAAAAATAGACATAATTCCATGGCATATAGATCCTGCCAAATTCGTCTGCAACGCACTGGCACCTGCGGAAATCTCCAGGGTAATCATAGACGAGGTCAACCATGCCATGGAAGTGGTGGTACCGGATGACTCTCTTTCAATCGCCATAGGAAAGCAGGGACAAAACGTCAGGCTGGCCTCCAGACTTACGGGGTGGCATCTTGATGTCATAAGCGAAACCCGCTATAATGAAGGTTTGCAGACCGGATTCCAGTCCCTGATGGAGCTGCCCGCGGTGGACGAAGAACTGGCCAACCTGCTGTTCGGCAAGGGGTATTTTTCAGCCGATGACCTGAGCAAAACGCCTGCCGAGGAGCTGGCACAGGAAACAGGGGTACCGGAGGAAAAGGCCAGGGAACTCATAGAACAGGCATCCGAGCACCGGGGATCTGAAAAGGCAGCCGAGGCCCTGAGCCCCGAGTTTTCAGCAGGACCGGCAGAAGCGGCGCACGAAGAAGAAATTGAAGACGACGCCGAGGCCGGCGGCGACGCGCATGATACAAACGAAAGCTGATTGCACAGCACGCAGGCACCGGAATCTGTTCCGCCGTCCGCAGCAGCAGCGGCGCCCGAAGATATTGCAAAAAGCATTTTGGACAGTCAAGGGGGATGGATGGCAAAACGCAGAGTATTTGAGCTCGCCAGAGAGCTTAACATGACCAACAGGGAACTGCTGGATAAAATGCAGGAGATGGAGATAGATGTATCCAGCCATCTCGGCTCTCTGGAAGACGATACTGTCAACCACATAAAAAGTGAAATCTTCGGCCATAAGAAAAAAGCCGAAGTGGAGCATACCCGGGTTAAGCCCAACGTTATACGCCGGCGCAGGAAAGCTTCGTCCGAACCAGCAGAAGAAGAAGAAAAACAACCCGAACAACCGCAGCAGAAGGCTGAAAAAGAATCAGAAAAGCCTGAGGAGGAGCAGCAGGCTCAGCCAGAAGAGCATGCCATATCAGAGACGGAAGAACTGCCCGCCGGTGAACCTGCCGCTGAAGCTAAACAAGAAGCTCAAGCTCAAGAAGATACCGCGGAAAAAGAACATAAAGCCGGGCCCGGCGAATCTGAAGAAAAGACCGCGGCTACTGTCGTCAAAAAGCCCGAGCCCCTGGAAACGGCTCCGCAGGAACCCGAAGAAACTCCCGAACACGCAGCCGTGGAAAAACAACCCGCGGAACCCGAGCAGGAACCTGCACCGGAAGGTCAGCCGCAGGCTGAACCCGAACCCGAGGCCGAGGCCGGCAAAGAGGCAGAAGCTCAAGCTGAAGCCGGCGGCGGGCTTCAGCCGGAACCGGAAGAAGAAAAACAGCAGACCCCGGATACGGAAGCAAAGCCGAAAGAAAAAGAAGAGCAGCAGGAACAAAAGGCTGAAAAACCCAAGAAGCCCAGAAAGAAAAAGACCAGAAAAACATCTGCTGCAAAGGTAATCAGCATGCCGGAAGCGCCCCCGCAGGAGGCGCCCGAACCTGAAAAGCCCGAAAAGCCGGAAAAGCCCGAGGAGCCCCGGCCTGCTGCAAAAAAACCGGCTCCGCCGGAACCTGCCGCACCGCCTGAAACCGAAACACAGAAGACTGAAGCGGAAAAAACCAAGGCCAAAAAGAAAAAGCGGCCTGATGCATCAGAAGCTGCCCCGGAAGCGGAAAAAGCCAAAAAGCCCGCAGCAAAAAAGAAGAGTTCTTTCAAGCGCAAGGAGGTCATCGAAGGCGACGCCCTTTATGACAATCGCTTCGGCAGAACAAAGAAAGGCAAGAAAAAGGGCAAGGCAGCCAGGCCCGCGGCAGAGCACAAAACACAGGTCACCACGCCCAAGGCCATAAAGCGCCGTATCAAAATCGACGATACTGTGGTGCTCTCGGACCTTGCCAAGCGCATGGGGGTCAAGGGCAATGAGCTTATAAAGCGCCTGATGGAAATGGGCATGATGGTTACTCTCAACCAGAGCGTGGACTTTGAAACAGCCGAACTGCTTGCCTCTGAATACCAGTTTGAAGTTGAAAAGGCCTCGTTCGAGGAAGAAGACATTATTCAGGCCGGCGAGGACTCACCGGAGCAGATGGAGCCGAGGCCGCCGGTTGTCACCATCATGGGCCATGTGGACCACGGCAAGACATCGCTTCTCGACGTGATCCGGCATTCAAAAATCACCGCGGGCGAGGCCGGCGGCATTACCCAGCACATAGGTGCATACAGGGTGCCGTATGAAAACGGCGACATTATCTTTCTCGACACGCCGGGCCACGAAGCTTTTACCGCAATGCGCGCAAGAGGCGCCAGGGTCACGGACCTGGTGATACTGGTGGTGGCTGCAGACGACGGCGTGATGCCCCAAACCATAGAGGCCATTGACCATTCACGGGCAGCCGGCGTTCCTATTATTGTCGCCATAAACAAGATCGACAAGCCCGGAGCAGAGCCTGACCGCATCAAGCGCGAACTTGCGGAAAAAGGCCTTGTGCCTGAGGAATGGGGAGGCGACACCATATGTGTCCAGGTTTCAGCAAAGCAGGAATCAGGCCTTGACGATCTGCTGGAAATGGTCCTGCTGCAGGCTGAGGTGCTGGAGTTAAAAGCCAACCCCAACAAGCCCGCGCACGGATTTATCATTGAATCCAGGCTTGAAAGCGGCCGGGGACCGGTTGCATCGGTGCTTATAAGCGAAGGTACCCTGCGTACCGGCGAACCGGTTGTATCCGGGGTACACTACGGAAAGATCCGTGCCATGTTCGACGACCTGGGCAAATCCATAAAGGAAGCCGGCCCCTCGTATCCCGCAGAAATCATAGGGCTCTCCGGAGTTCCCATGGCCGGAGACGAGCTCATAGCAGTGGCGGAGGAAAAGGATGCAAGACAGGTAAGCGAGCATCGCCAGGAAAAACAGCGCACAAAGGAGCTTGGCAAGACCACGCGCATGAGCCTGGAAAGCCTTTATGAAAAGATGAAGGAAGGCGAGGTAAAGGAGCTCAACCTGATCATTAAGGCGGATGTGCAGGGCTCAATAGAGGCGCTCAAGGACTCGCTGACAAAGCTTTCCACTGATGAAGTCAGAATCAATGTTGTTCATTCGGCCACCGGCACCATACACGAATCTGACATCTCGCTTGCCGAGGTTTCCAACGCCATCATCCTGGGCTTCAACGTCCGTCCCGCCGCAAAGGTTACACGCCTGGCAGAGGAGGAAAACGTTGACATCAAGTACTACAAGGTGATCTACGATGCCATAAAAGACATCAAGGATGCCATGGCCGGCATGATGGCCCCGAGATACGAAGAGCGCGTTCTGGGCAGGGCAGAAATACGCCAGGTATTTAACGTCCCTGGAATGGGAGCGGTTGCAGGCTGCATGGTGCTGGAAGGCAAAATCCAGCGCGGACAGCCCATCAGGCTGATACGCGACGGCATTGTGGTGCACGAGGGAAAAACCTCGTCTTTGAAGCGCTACAAGGACGATGTCAGGGAAGTCACGCATAACTATGAGTGCGGTATAGGCATTGAAAAATTCAACGACCTGAAACTCGGCGACATTATAGAATGCTACTGGCTCGAGGAAATCAAACCGGTAATTGAATAAAACACATGGTAATCGGCTTCGGCACGATCACCTTCCGGCTCGATGAATGCCGGGGGCTGAAGGAAAAAAGGAAAATCATAAAGTCAATTGTCTCCAGGAGCAAAAACGGATTTAATGCCGCAATTGCCGAGGTTGACTTCAATGATGTGCATCAGCGGGCCAAAATCGGATTCGCCGTGGTGGGCAATGACCGAAGAATGGTAAATTCGCAGATCGACAAGCTCCATGAATTTATTTACCGGACTTCGCCCGCTGAAGTCATTGACACGGAAACGGAGATACTGAGCATATGAAACCCTATGATCGTGCGGAAAGGGTCGGCGGACTTATTCAGCAGGCCCTTTCGGAAATACTTAACAAATCAATAAAGGATCCAAGGCTGCGATCGGTTGCCATTACCGGGGTCAAGGTGACTTCTGATCTCAAGCTGGCAAGAATATATTTTGTCAATTCAGGCCAGTTTTCAACCCGGGAAGAAGCCTCGGCAGGCTTTTCAAAAGCCCGAGGCTATATCAGGCACGCGCTTGCACAGACCCTTGAGCTGCGCTATATGCCTGAGCTCAAATTCTTCTACGATGATTCCATTGATTACGCAGTTCACATAAACCGCGTGATCAAGCGCCTGCATGAAGAAAATGAATCAGATTATCCGACAACTGAACAATAGCAAACAAATACTGCTGGCAACCCATATCCATCCCGACGGCGACGCCATAGGATCGCTGCTTGCAATGGGCCTTGCATTGGAGGAGGTCAAGAAAAAGGTCCAGCTTTATAACGAAAGCGTACTGCCGGCGGTATACAGCTTTCTGCCCTCCATTCACTGCATAAGGGATTATGCAGGCGAAATGAAGGCCTATGATACCGCGATAATCCTGGACTGCTCGGATCTGCAGAGGGTGGGCGAAGCAGCCGGGGCAATCAGCCGGATTCCGGTGATAATCAATATAGACCACCACGCAACCAACACCAGGTTCGGCAAATACCAGTTGATCGACCCGAAGGCATCCGCCACCACAGCCCTGATATACCGGCTGATAAAGGCCATGGAAATACCGATTACAAAGGCTGTGGCATATGCCATCTACACCGGGATCATGGCGGATACAGGATCTTTCAGATTTTCCAACACCACGTCAGAGGCGTTTAAAATATGCCATGAAATGGTAAGCCACGGGGTGGATCCCCACAAGGTTGCCCACCACGTTTATGAAACAATATCGCTGAGAAGGGTCAAGCTCCTTAACATGCTTTTTGACACGATTGAGGTGTCTGAAAACGGCAAACTGTCGATTATGACACTGACCCAGAACATGCTGCACTCAACCGGCACCTCGGTCAACGACGTGGAGGGCCTGATAAATTACGCCCGACGCATAGAAAACGTAAAAGTCGCAGCCCTGCTCTATGAACGTGCAGGAGGCAGGAAAAAGCGTCCGCCCAACGGCAGCGCGTTTCACGTGAGCCTAAGATCGGACGGAGCCGTTGACGTGGCAAACCTTGCCGCAGTGTACGGCGGCGGGGGCCACAGGGGGGCTGCGGGATTCGATATCCATGGTTCGCTGCCGGAAGTGAAAAAACACCTTTATTCGATTGCAAACAATCTGTTATGATAAGCAGTCAGGATGGGGAAAATACTGCGCAAAAGCCGGCAAATCGTGCGCCGGGTGCAAAGGCTTCTGATGCAGGTGACGGATTGATCGTAGTGGACAAGCCCGGTGGCAAAACCTCCGCGGACGTGGTGAACCTGCTGAAAAAGCTGCCGGGCGTGCACAAGGCAGGCCATGCAGGCACGCTGGACCCCTTCGCCACCGGCGTGCTCATATGTCCGGTAAACCGTGCCACCCGCCTGTCGAGATTTTTTCTCCACGGGAACAAAAAATACTCGGCTGTTTTAAGGCTCGGAATTGAAACAGACACCATGGACCGCACCGGAGAAATCACAGCAGAGCACCCGGTGCATGGAATAACCCCGGAAGCGCTGGGCCGGGCTGCTGAAAATTTTACCGGCAAAATCAGCCAGGTGCCTCCTGCTTATTCAGCACTTAAGCACAACGGCACTCCGCTGTACAAGTACGCCAGGGAAGGAAACCCCGTGCACAAGCCGGCGCGGACCGTGGAAATCACCAGCATCCGCATAACCGGCGTGGATCTGCCGGAAGTCGGCTTAGAGGTGGCCTGCAGCGGAGGCACCTACATCCGGAAACTGGCTGCGGATATAGGAACAGCCCTTGGCTGTGGAGCTCATTTGAGCAAACTGGTCAGAACAGAAAGCTGCGATTTCTCTCTGGAGGAGACTGTTTCGTTGACGGATCTGCAGGCTGCGCAGACGCCTGAAGATGTAGGCCGCTTTGTCGTCCCCATGGCGGATGCCCTGCCGGGAATGCCGTCGCACACCGCAGGGGCGGAACTTGCAGAAAAGATAAGTTTCGGCAGGCCGATATCCGAGGCGGATATAGAAAACACCCAAAATCATGGAAAAACCGGATCAGGCAGCTTCATAAAGGTCACTGACACAGGCAACCGCCTGCTTGCGGTAATCGAAAAAGATGAAAACAGGTCAGGATATTCTTATTGTTGTGTTTTTCAATCAAAATGATATTCAGTTAACAATCAAATCAGATACAGGTTTATAATAAGTCAAGGAGGGAAAATTGAATCCGGCAATGGAAAACAAGCAGGGAACAATTGAAAAATTCAAGAGACACGAGGTTGACACCGGCTCCCCGGAGGTACAGATAGCTCTGCTAACAGAACGCATCGTCAACCTTACAGAGCATTTAAAGACGCACAAAAAGGACCATCATTCCCGCCGCGGGCTGCTGGTCATGGTCGGAAGAAGACGCCGTCTTCTCAACTATCTTAAAAACCAGGACATCAGCCGCTACCGCGACCTGATCAAACAGCTCGGCATCCGGAAATAGCACAGACCGGGCCCTGTTGCCTCTTTGCGTGCACATGCACGAACGCCGGAGATGCCGGCAAAAAATACCAAGCAGGGTCCTCAATGACAGGGCGGCGGAAAAAAGCCTTTTTCGGAAAGAAGCCTTAATAAAATTGAGCGGCTCAGGAGTGAACTATGGAAATATCATTTAAAACCCAGATCGGAGCAGAAACGCTTAGCA
>JAWLEU010000113.1:0-7571 GCA_041685965.1 Desulfosalsimonas sp. | reverse complement strand
CTTTTTTATGGATTTTATCTATCAGAAAGAAAAAACAAATCGAAATTTGCAATTTGTCAGTTGTCCACAAACAGACTTATATAAAGACACGGGGGTTGATTCCCCGCAGGGAAAACCGGGGCGGATTAAAAACCGGTCCCGGGGGTTTTTAACTGAACCGTAAAATACCATATTGAGGATAAAAAGACAACGGAGGCGAAATGAAGGAAATTGATGCCACAAATCAGGCGTGTCCGGCACCTGTTTTAATTACAAAACAGACAATAGAGGGTGAATGTCCGGATACCCTGAAAGTGATAGTAGACAACGAGGCAGCGTGTCAGAACGTAACCCGGTTTTTCCGCTCAAAAGATTATGAGGCAGAGGTGGAGTCATGCGAGCAGGGATACATTGTAATCGGGGTCAAATCAGGGGCGGAACTCCAGCCGGCTCAAAAAGAAGATTCAGATCAGCACCGGGAAAAAAAGATCATGGTAATGCTTACAACTGACAGAATGGGCCATGGAGACGATACCCTCGGCGGGAAACTTATTGTCAATTTTGTGAACACTTTAAGGGAAATGGAGCCTGACCTGTGGAGGGTGGTTCTTGTGAACAACGGGGTAAGGCTCGCGGTGGAAGGCTCTGATGTGCTGCCCGCGCTGCAGCAGCTTGAAAAACACGGAGTCGGGGTGCTGGTTTGCGGCACCTGCCTGGATCACTACGGCCTTCTTGATCAAAAAAAAGTGGGAGATACAACCAATATGCTGGACATAGTAACAGCAATGCAATTGTCAGACCAGGTTATCAATATTTGATTTACAGGCAATCATGATTAGTTTGGATTTTTTGAGCGATATTTTCAGCATATTGTTACTGCGAAAAGAAGGAGGCTGATTATGACTGACAAACTGGTCGTGATAGGCGGAGTTGCAGGAGGCGCGACCGCAGCGGCACGTGCCAGGAGGCTTAATGAAAATGCCGAAATCGTGGTTTTTGAAAGAGGTCCTTATATATCCTTTGCAAACTGCGGTCTGCCTTATTATATCGGCGAGGTGATAAAAAAGCGCGATGACCTGCTTGTAACTGATGCAGAGTCATTTTCAAAGCGATACAGGGTCGATGTCCGGCCCAACTGCGAGGTTACAGACATTGACCGGCAAAACCGGCAGGTGGTTGTATACAGCCGCCAGAGCGGGGAACACTACAGGGAGGACTACGGCAGACTGATCCTGTCGCCGGGTGCGGAACCCGTGCGCCCGGCTTTTGCCGACGGCATTGAAGCGGAAAAAGTGTTTACCCTGAGAAGCATTCCCGACACTGACAGGATAAAGGCCTATGTTGATCAACACCGGCCTCGGCATGCGGTTGTTATAGGAGGAGGGTTTATAGGCCTGGAAATGGTTGAAAATCTTGCCTTTCGCGGAGTAGGCGTCACTGTTGTGGAAAAGATGAACCAGGTGATGCCGCCCTTAGACTATGATATGGCCTCTTTGATCCATGCCCATCTTTCTGAAAAAAAGGTGGACTGCCGTTTTAACGAAGGGGTTGAATCCCTTGAGACAAGCGGCGCAGGCATTACCGTTAAGACCGAAAGCGGCGCAGCCGTTGAATGCGACATGGTTATTCTGTCAATAGGAGTGCGTCCCGAAACAGGACTTGCCGTAAAGGCCGGTCTGAAAATCGGTAAAACCGGCGGGATTGCGGTTGATGACACAATGCGCACCTCTGATCCATATATTTATGCAGTGGGAGACGCAGTGGAAATCCGACAGCGGGTAACCGGCCAGAACGCCCTTATCCCTCTGGCAGGCCCTGCAAACAAGCAGGGGCGAATTGCAGCTGACAACTCCATGGGCAGATGCTCGGTTTTCAGGGGAATCCTGGGCACGAACGCGGTAAAAATATTCGACCTCACTGCGGCATCCACAGGCGTCAATGAAAAAACCCTGAGACAGCAAAATATTTCCTATATTGCAGGATACACCCATTCGGGATCCCATGCAGGATACTACCCGGGTGCAGAAACCATGGCCCTGAAGCTTCTGTTTTCTCCGGGGACCGGGAGACTGCTCGGAGCCCAGGCAATAGGCAAAATAGGAGTGGACAAGCGGATAGATGTGCTTGCAACTGCAATATACTCCGGCATGACAGTCTTTGACCTCGAGGAACTTGATCTTTGCTATGCCCCGCCCTATGGGTCAGCCAAGGACCCTGTCAACATGGCAGGATACGTTGCATCCAACCTTATCAAGGGTGACCTGGAGAAAATCAACTGGGACCAGGTAAAAGACATTGACTCTGAAAACGAGGTTTTGCTCGATGTCAGGAGCAGGATAGAATTAAAAACATCCGGCAGCATTGAGGGAGCAGTGCATATTCCCATAGATGAGCTGCGTGACCGTATAGGCGAGCTCGACAGGGAAAAGACATACGTTGCTTTCTGCGCGGTGGGCCAGCGCTCTTATCTTGCCTACAGAATTCTTACCCAGAACGGTTTCCGGGCCAGAAACCTGGCCGGCGGATTCCGCACGTACCTGGCTGCCACTGAAAATATAACCCTTATGTGATTTTGCGTATGCATTCCATGTCCCGGGTGCTTATATTGGAAAAACAGAAACCATTGAAACCGGATTAAATTCTTGAATCCGGGGGAATAAAAAAATTACAGGAGGCCGCCATGGCAAGCGTGACATTCAAAGGAAAACCCGTATCTGTAAAAGGGCAGTTGCCGGAACTCGGACACCAGGCCCCGGACTTTTTACTTACAAAAACCGATCTTACGGATATGACTCTTTCTGACCTCTCGGGCAGGAAAGCAGTCTTAAATATCTTTCCAAGCGTCGAAACAATGGTGTGCTCCGAGTCTGTCAGGCGTTTTAACGAATCCGTCCACAGCCTGGACAACACGGAGGTTCTATGCATATCAAGGGACCTGCCGTTCGCGCATCAGCGGTTTAATACCGCGGAGGGAATCGACAACGTGATATCCCTTTCTGAACTGCGCAACCTGGATTTCGGGCAAAGATACGGAGCAAGAATCGAGGATGGCGATTTTGCCGGCCTGCTTTGCAGGGCGGTGGTGGCGATTGATGAAAACGGCAGGGTAATATATACGGAGCTGGTGCCGGAAATCGGCCAGGAGCCTGATTATGCTTCCGCACTTGAGGCGGTAAGAACCATGGGCTCTGAAACAAGCTTTGAAGACGTCTGCACCAAGGTGCCCACAGGTGAGCATGCGCGTTTTGATGATACGGATGACGCCTGTGACGACGGCAGGGCCGGAAAAATCTGAAAACCCCGGCTTTAAGGCTGCAGGGAGGATGCCATGGGCATAGACCTGACCGTGAAAATCGGCGGAGAGGCCGGGCAGGGGATTCAGACAGTGGGCGACCTGCTGGCGCATGTATGTCACCAGACCGGGCTTTATCTGCTTGTTGTTAATGATTTTGAATCCAGGATCAGGGGCGGACACAGCTTCATGCAGCTGAGAATAAGCGACCGTCCCGTAGATGCCCCTGATCACCGGGTTCACCTGCTGATTGCATTAAACGAGCAAACCCTGGAAACTCACAGATCCGAACTCGCAGAAGGCGGATTGGTGTTGTTTGACGGTGAAGGCTCCGGTTCGGATCCGTCGGTACTTGGTGTGCCGTTCACAGATCTTGCCACCCAGGCGGGAGGGGCAATAATGGCTAATACTGTGGCCGCGGGCGCCGCGCTTGGACTTCTCGGAGCACCTGAAAAATCCATTAATTCGGTTCTGGAAGCGCAGTTCAGGGGCAAGAAAGCATCGGTCCTGGAAAACAACATGAAGGCAGCCAAAAGCGGGGCAGGGGCAGTGTCCGGAGTCGGTTTTGACTGGGCGTTTACGTGGCCTGATCGCGGGGCCGGGGGAAGGCTGCTCAGCGGGGCGAGGATGCTCGCCCTGGGAGCACTGGCTGCAGACTGCCGGTTTGCGGCTTTCTATCCAATGTCTCCGTCAACCGGAATAATGGAGAATCTGGCGGAGTTCGAAGACAGTATGCCTCTGGTTGTCGAGCAGGCAGAAGACGAGATTGCAGCGGTCAACATGGTCATAGGCGCATCATTTGCGGGTGTGCGCGCAATGACTGCTACTTCCGGCGGAGGATTCGCCCTGATGTCAGAAGGGCTGGGTCTTGCGGGAATTACAGAAACCCCTCTTGTAATCATAAATTCCCAGCGCCCCGGTCCTGCCACGGGGCTTCCCACCCGCACCGCCCAGGCTGACCTGCGTTTTGTGATGCATGCCTCCCAGGACGAGTTTCCGCGCTTCGTGCTGGCGCCCGGCAGCCTGGACAGCGCATTTGAGACAATGCTTCGGGCCTTTGACCTTGCAGAAAGATACCAGGTGCCAGTTATTGTGCTCGCAGACCAGTATTTTAATGATTCCATGGCGGTCGCACAAAAAAACCTTACCGCTCCCAAGGAAATTGAGCGCTTCACAGTCGGCGATTCAGACATGGATGATCCGGCAGACTACAGGCGCTTTGCATTCACTGATTCAGGAGTTTCACCCCGTGCGCTGCCCTGCAGGGGCAGAGCCCTTGTAATGGTGACAGGAAACGAGCACCAGGAGGACGGGCATTTAAGCGAGCGCATCACAGACCGGGTCGGGCAGATGAACAAGAGGCACAGAAAGCTTGTGGATATGAAAAAACATATCCGCCCCCCGGAAACCATCTATCCTGACAGCAGTCTGCTGCTTGTGGGATGGGGCTCGACCGCAGGCATAATACGTGAAAGCGTGGAAATGCTAAGAAGGGACGGAGTTGACGCAGGCGCGGTATTGTTTACTGATATATGGCCGTTTCCGGAAGCCGAGGTCAGCAGGATTCTTGATCAATGCAGGAGTTTTTACATGGTGGAGCAGAATATATCAGCCCAGCTTGGATGGCTGATCCGGGAGAGAACCGGAAAGCAGTTTGACCATGCGATTGTAAAATACGACGGCCGGCCCTTTTTTCCTCTCGAGGTTGTCAAGCAGGTCAAGTCACGCAAGGAGGGTTGATATGGTTGAAAAGGGCGATTACCAGTGCGACTTTGAAAACAAGTGGTGCCCGGGCTGCGGAAATTTCGGCATACTGAATTCCATGAAAGAGGCTTTTGCCGGCATGGATCTGCCCCCTGAAAAACTGCTGATAGTGTCGGGAATAGGCCAGGCTGCAAAGACGCCGCACTTTTTGAAGTGCAACTTTTTCCACGGCCTGCACGGAAGGGCCCTTCCTGTGGCCACTGGTGCCAGGATTGCCAACAGGGATTTAAACATTGTGGTAAACATGGGCGACGGAGACTGCTACGGAGAAGGGGGTAACCATTTTCTGGCCGCAGTCCGCCGCAACATTAATCTTACTCTCCTTGTGCACGACAACAGGGTGTACGGATTAACCAAGGGTCAGGTGTCACCCACTTCCGAGCGCGGTTTTATAACCCGGGCCCAGAGAAACGGCGCAAGAAGCGATCCGATTAATCCGGCAGCCCTGGCTCTATCCCAGGGTGCAGGTTTCGTGGCCCGGGGATACAGCGGAAACATAGAGCAATTGAGTCGACTGATACAAAAGGCGGTCCAATACAGGGGCCTGGCCCTGATAGATGTACTCCAGGTCTGCGTTTCATTTAACAGGATAAATACCCATGAGTGGCACAAGCAGAGGCTATATGATTTGCGAGAAGCCGGCCACAGGCAAGACGACTTTGCCTCGGCAATGGAGCTGGCGTTCAAAGACGGGGATAAAATTCCCACCGGGGTTATCTATCACAGGGAAACAACAGAATTTTCAGATCGGCTCGGCAGTACGGCAAAACAGGGCCTGCTGGGAGAAGACCACAAACCTGAAAAGGCTCAGGCCTTGATTGACGGTGCCTGATAACTGCATGTCATGAAAGGTCCGCGGAGAAATACAATTTATAAACATTGCAGCTTAGGAGGAAAAAGATGGGAAAAAACGTGCTTATCGCATTTGATGATTCTGAAAACGCAATGCGGGCGGTAAATTTCGCAGCGGAACACTTTCTGCGCGACCAGGATATAACCATTTTCAGCGTTCTCGAAGACACCCAGAGCCTGTGCGAGATGAACAGCCCGGAGCTGACCCCGTATTTCAAGACAGAGCAGAAGGCTTTCTGCGATCTTGAGGACAAAAAGCGCCGGTTGATTGAAAGCGCCATTGAAGCTGCACGGCGATGCCTCATAGACGGCGGGTTTGATCCTGACCGTGTAAAGACCAAGACCCAGAAGCGCACCGGAAGCGTTGCAAAGGATATCATTGCAGAGGCCGGATCAGGCTATGACGTTGTGGTGATAGGAAGAAGGGGGGGTGCCGCGCTTCAGGATTTTCTTTTCGGTTCAGTGGCACAGAAGGTTCTCAACGGATTGAAAGATATCTCTGTTGTCACTGTGCCCTGAAAAACAAAGGGGGCATTATGAAGGTTTTGATTACAGGGGCAGCCGGTTTTGTGGCGCGCCACATGATTCCTTTTTTCATTCAGTCAGGTCATGAGGTAATCTGCGTGGACAGAAACGAGGCCCCGAAGCACCTGGGAGCCGAAAAACTAAGATACATAAAGGCTGACACCTCAAGTCCGGGGCACTGGCAGGATGCTGTGGCGGAAGCCGACGCAGTGGTAAATCTTGCGGGTAAAAACATATTTTCCAGATGGACTGAAAAATACAAGCAGACACTGTATGACAGCAGAATCAAGACCACCCGCAATGTCGTTGACGCCGTGGATGAATCGTCTCCGCCGGTACTTTGCAGCACTTCAGCAGTGGGCTACTACGGTGATCAGGCAGACTCGGTGGTGGATGAAAGCAGTCCCCCGGGAGATGATTTTCTTGCAAGGCTCAGCATTGACTGGGAAAACACCGCTTTTTTGGCGGAAAAAAAGGGCGCCCGTGTGGTGCTGCCCCGCTTTGCCCTTGTAATGGCAAAAGACGGCGGTACGCTTGCAACCATGCTGCCTTCGTTCAAGTTCTTCCTGGGAGGCCCCCAGGGCAGCGGACAGCACTGGATGCCCTGGATTCACATTAAAGACCTGGTCCGTGCCATGAAATTTGTAATTGAAAACCAGGGCATTTCAGGGCCGGTTAATTTTGCGTCACCAAACCCGGTTCGCAATGTTGATTTTGTAAAAACCCTTGCCAAGGTATTAAACCGGCCCTCGGTGTTCAAGGTGCCGGGGTTCGCACTGAAAGCCGCCCTTGGAGAGCTGGGGGAGCTGATGCTAAACAGCCAGCGCGTTGTTCCGGCCCGGCTTACAGAGGCAGGGTTTAAATTTGAGTACCCTGATATTGAAACCGCCCTGGAACAGGAACTCGGCGGAGACAAGCAGGCTTGATTGCCGCAACGCAATCATTATATCTCAATGGTTTCTGTCATTTTTAAAACCTTTATCAAGGAGGAGTTATGGAGACAAAAAAATTGCAGATACCCAATATTTCGTGCAATCATTGCGTGATGACCATTAAGAACGAACTTTCAGAGATAAGCGGCGTCAAATCCGTTCAAGGAGACGCGGACAATAAACAGGTGGAGGTTGAGTTTGACGAACCCGCAAGCCTGGACCAGATA
>JAWLEU010000112.1:0-7604 GCA_041685965.1 Desulfosalsimonas sp. | reverse complement strand
GACATCACAGAACTGCCCATACACGAAAGAGCCAGGCGTGGCGTGGGCGTGGCCTTTCAGCGCCCGCCTGCGATCAACGGGTTGAAAACCAGGGACGCGGTATCCCTGTGCGCCGGGCAGAAGGCGGTGGACGTGGACAGCATGGCGAAAAAGGCCAATTTTGAATCGTTTCTTGACCGGGACCTTAACCTGAATTTTTCCGGAGGGGAAATGAAGCGTTCCGAAATGCTGCAGCTTCTGGCGCAATCGCCTGATCTGGTTCTGCTCGACGAGCCGGAATCAGGGGTGGACCTGGAAAACGTCGTACTTCTGGGCGAGATCATAAATGAACTGCTGGAGCGGGGGGTCCGCCACCGCAAAGATCCTGACAGCCCGCCCCACAGGAAAAAAGGTACTAAGTCCGCACTTGTAATTACCCACACAGGTCATATTCTTGATTATATAACCGCTGATAAGGGTCATGTGCTTTATGACGGTGTGCTTTGCTGTGCCAGAAACGCCAGGGAAATACTGCAGTGGATCCGGGAATACGGTTATGAGGAGTGTTTTAGATGCGCAAGTTAGACGAAAATGAAAACAGCGGCAGCCAAAGCGCAGGGAGCTTCGAATACGGGGATACCGCAGATCACCGCGAATACCTGGAGCAGCTTGAAAACGCGGACCCCGAGGAGGCCAGAAACTGGCTCAATGTCGGGGTTGACATAACCGGAGAAAACCGTGCGGGAACCTATATCCAGAAGGACTGTTCTATTGTGCATTCCGGCTGTACAAGCAGGGATGTCGAGGTCATGGGTATATCGCAGGGGCTTGAAACTTATGAATGGCTCTCGGACTACGTGTGGCGCCTGGTTTCGCCTGACAAGGACGAGTTTACCAGGAGGGCGCACGAAAAGCCGCATGAAGGATACTTTATTCGATCCTTTCCCGGCGCTGTTGTAAAAGAACCTGTACAGTCCTGCCTTTATATTTCCGAGGAAGGCCTGTCCCAGAATGTCCACAACATAGTGATAGCAGAGGAAAACTCCGAGATGCACATTATCACCGGTTGTGCAACAGCGCCTAACCTGCGCGCAGGCATGCACGTGGGCATCTCCGAGTTTTATGTAAAGAAAAACGCCACCCTGCATTTTACAATGATCCATCGCTGGGGCGAGAAGATCGAGGTACGGCCGCGCTCGTTTGTTCACGTGGAAGAAGGCGGAACCATAGTCTCAAACTACATCTCCCTGAGTCCTGTGGGCTCTCTTCAGACGTATCCGGTGGCCTATCTGGACGGAAAGGACAGTGTGGCGCGTTTCAACAGCATCCTGGTGTCCCCTCCGGGATGCGAACTCGACGTTGGCTCCAAAGTGGTTTTGAGCCATCCCGGTGCCAGGGCTGAAATCATCTCCCGGGCAATCACAACCGGCGGCACAATTATAGCCCGGGGTGAGATGGACGCACAGTCCGAGGGGGTAAAAGGACACCTTGAATGCAAGGGCCTGATATTGAAGGAGGGCATAATGCATGCAATCCCGGAGCTTATAGGCCGGGTGCCGGGTGTTGATATGAGCCATGAGGCTGCTGTGGGCAAAATCGATCAAAGGGAGATAGAGTATCTCATGGCAAGGGGTCTTGACGAGGAATCCGCGGTTTCAACTATTGTGCGCGGTTTTCTCAATGTTGACATAGAAGGGCTTCCTCCCGGGCTGGCAGAGGAAATCGACCGGGTCGTAGGCGAGACTCAGAACGACGCAATGTAGGCATGAATATGGAAATAAAAGCAGGAAACGGTGCTTGCAGCATCTCTTTTGAAGACCGGGCCCGGTTTTACTCCCACAATTACATGCGATGCCTGATTTATATCGGCTCGTGCGAAACCCCGGAGAGCTCTTTTACCAAGAGCCTTTATTCCAAGCTGATCACCAGTTCCCATCTTCTCGAAGATTTTCTTGATTTTCACGGAGCAAAAAATAATTCCGACTGGTATTTCTACAGGGAGCTCGCGGCAGCGGTCCGTCATCTCAGCCTTGCCGGCTATACCCAGAAGCACGTTTTAAACAGGCTCGTATTCTATGACATAGACAGCAAGGAGGATTTCCGGACTCACGGTGAAATCGTGCTTTCATTTATCACAAGCTCTCTTGTAAACCTGGCGCCGGTGATCCTGGAAGAAGCAGCCAGACTCGGGGTGAAAGAGCCGGAAGAAGGCGGATACCAGGCAGCCAATTTCCCGGGCGTGTCAAGCGGCGCGATGCTGGACTACAATATATACGACGAGGACAAGGACCAGCAGCGAAACCAGATCGTAAGGGTGGCAAACGAGTTTCTTTCAATTGCCGATGATTTCGACACCTATGAATTCTACGAGGTCTATGACAAAGAAGGCTTAAAGGCGCTTGTGCCGGACAAGGTAAACGAGGTCGAAATCCGAAGGTTTGAAATGCTTGTCCACAACCTGCAGTCCTCATTTGACTCCTACGTTATCCAGGGCGGATTTCTCTATGGAAACCGCCGCTTAAAGCAGTTCAGGTCATATTTTTCAGTCATATTCCACCTGCTTCAGATAATGGGGCGGCTGCTTCATTTCTACGAGAGACATCTGATTGACGTGGGATATAAAAACACCTACCGCAAGGTGCGCGAGCGTCTCTGTGAACTGGTGGATCCTGACAGGCTGCTTGACTGCACGATCAACTACGGCCTGCATTACGTAAATCATTATTTTGCCTCGGGCAGGGATGTGGCAAGGCAGATCCTGAAGGAAAACGTGGAAAAGGGATCAATCAGTGTGCCCATCCCCAAGGATCTTGGTTTTCACTGCCGGCCGAGCCTGCTGGTGGCAAAGGTGGTGCAGAGCTACGGAGGCCAGGTTGAACTTGTGGTAAACAGTCACAGGTTTGATGCCAGCAGTGTGCTTGATATACAGTGGGCCGGCGGGATGATACAGAAAGAGGGTATTGATGAGGTCGTCTTTGAAGGCGACATGCGGGCATTAAGGGACCTTGAGGTGCTCGCGGGCGTCAATTACGGCGAGGACCGCATGGGCAAGGGTATTCCTCTGCCGAAAAGCCTTCAGTACCTGCGATGACGTGCCGGAAAAGGCTTTCAATGGCATCTGCCGTAATCGTGGCAGCCGGCCGCGGAAAGCGCATGCGTGCACCGGTTGCAAAACAGTTTCTTGAAATTTCCGGAAAACCGGTTCTGGCGCGTACCCTTGAGGTTTTTGCCTGCCATCCCAGGATATCAAGAATTCAGCTCGTTGTATCGCCCGATGACATGGAGTTTTGCGAAACATGGATTCTGGGTGAATTCGGAAAAGACGCGGATATCCGCATGACAGCAGGAGGGCTGAGACGCCAGGATTCGGTATACCAGGGCCTGCTGGCGCTGGGTGAAACCGACGAAACCGTGCTTGTCCACGACGGGGTACGCCCTTTTGTAACTCCGGACCTGATTTCCGACTGCATTGACGGCGCGGCTGAAACCGGGGCATGCATTGCTGCAATCCCGGCCTCTGACACCCTCAAGCAGGTTGATTCCGACAATATTATCACTGAAACCCTGGCAAGGGACAGGATCTGGCTTGCCCAGACACCCCAGGCATTTTCATTCTCTCTTATAAAAACCGCCTTTGACAGGGCTGCGGCAGACGGTTTTTCAGGAACGGACGAGGCATCAATAGTGGAGAGAATCGGCCGGTCAGTGCGGATAGTTGAGGGCAGCCGGCTTAACATAAAGATCACGGCTCCGGGAGACCTGGAAATTGCTGAACGGCTTTTTGAAATTTTTAGAAGCTCAACAGAAAACCCGGAAGCCAGCGATGCCTGATGAGGCAATCAGGCAAAGGTGCACCCGCGAGACCTTCTGATCCTGGAAAAGGGGGCAGACCTGGGCCTCTACCCTTGAGTCTGTGCCCTTATATGTTTTTAGACATGTCTTTGATCATCCTTGCCGATACTTTTTCAACCGCCCGGCTCATGGCTTCTGCCAGCCCCAGGGGATTGTTTTGTTCAAGGGTTTTTCTTTCAGTATAGGTCCTGTGCAGTATAACCCGGCTTTCAGGGCTGTTCGCGCTGTTTTCGGACAGGGTGAATGTTATTTCTATCACCGCCTCCCACGGATCTTGCGAGTCATCTTCATAAAAAGCCTCTATGTTACCCCGCAGCGAGTGTGTCTGCCGGGCGTCAGGATCTGATACCACGGCTTCGGCAACCTGCGAGGCCCGGATGTCGCGCATGATTAAATCTCCTACCATCCCTGCCGGTTCTGTCTGCCACTTATGGTAAACATAGCTGCTGCGCTTGTATTTGCTTTCCGCGTAAACCATTCTGTCTGATCTGTAAGGCCCGGCTGCCCGGAAAGGCTTTACCTCCAGCAGGGCAGCCGACGAAAAATCCGTTTTGAGCGCCCGGGGTGCAGGGTAGCTAAGTGTGTAGAGCTTGATCTGCTCTGGCTGGCTTTTGAATGCGCCGCATCCATACACGGCTGCCGCAAGCGCTGCAAGCACAATAAAATAAAAGATTCTGCTTTTCATCTCCGGGTCCTTTCAAAACTTGTTGCCTGTCAGTTATTTTCCGGCTCAATGTTTTTTTCAGGAAGCGGCTGTCCGTATAGCAGCCTGGAGGGCTGCCTGTTTACCTGCTCTATCAGGCTGTTTAACCCGCTGGTTGCACCCCTGAGTTCATTTATGATTTCGCCCATCTCCCGGTCATAATCCGAGGCCCTTGACCTTGCGGAATCCAGTGTCTGCGAGCCTTCGCCGATCAGCATTTCAGCCTTTTGAGCAGCCCGTGTTACTTCCTCGGATGCCTGGTCAAATCTCTGCGAGCTTCCTGCGAAAGATTTGTCTATCTTTTCAACTGCAGCCCTTGTTTCGTTGATCAGTTTTTCCAGGTCTTCGGCGGAATTGCCGGCAGAGCGTGTGAAGTTTTCCCATTTCTCTGAGTCCAGGATTTTGTTTGTATTTTCTATTGTCTTTTGAAGGCCGTGTGATATTTTTTCTATTTCGGCTGTTACAAGGGTGCGGTTCATGCTTTCGATCGTTGTGATCAGGCGGTTTGAAATCCCTTCCATGTCCACCTGCTTGATTTGTGAAAGTATCTCGTTTATGTCGGTCATAAGCCTTTTCATTTCCGAGGGCCTGGTGGCGATAACAGGGTAGTCCGATTCAAAGTCGCGGTCTTTGGGTTCTGCTTTTACATCCGGCGCCTGCCTTTCGAGCTCCACGAACATTATACCTGTTATCCCGACTGATTTGATCTGGGCCACGAGGTTTTCCGGGTTGCGAAGCTGCTGTGTGAGGGTAAATACGATTTCCACCAGACGGCCGTCAGGGGCAACCCCTATGCGGTCCACCTGGCCCACGCTTACCCCCCGATATTTAACTGCCGCATCCCTGCTCAGGCCCTGGACTGACTCGTCAAAATAGGCGTTGTATTTGCGGCCTTCCGTGAAATACTCGGACATTCCCAGATACAGGATAAACACGATTACGATCGACATGCCGATTATTACAAACAGACCCACGGAAAACTTTGTGCGCAGTGAATGCATCAGTTTCCTTCCTGTAAGTTGTCTGCCGGTTTGCGGCTGAAAAACCGTCTTACCGTCGGGTTGGGGTTATTATCCCGCATATCTGCCGGGGTGCCTTGTGCAACTATGTTTTTCGACCCTTTGTCCAGCATGATTGCATTCTGCCCGAGTGCAAAAATGCTTTCCAGGTCATGGGTGACAATTATTATCGTGGTGCCGAGTGTCTTGTTTATGTGCAGGATCAGGTTGTCTATTTCGGCGGCGGTGACAGGGTCCAGCCCTGCAGAAGGCTCGTCAAGGAAAAGAATGTCAGGATTAAGTGCCATGGCGCGCGCCAGTCCGGCCCGTTTTTTCATGCCTCCGCTGATTTCAGAGGGCAGATGATCACCGTAGCATTCCAGGCCCACCAGGGACAGCTTTATCTGAACCATGGCAGAGACTGCATCCTGCGGCAGCCCGGAAAATCCGAGAATAGGAAGTGCAACGTTTTCCGCCACCGTCATGGAGCCTATCAGGGCGCTGCCCTGGAAAAGGACCCCGATCTGCTTAAGGGGTTTTGAAAAATCTTTGCCGTCCGGTTCTGAAATATCGTGCCCGCTGATCCGGATGCGGCCGCCGGCAGGGGTTTCCAGCCCAACCATATGGCGCATAAGGGTGGTTTTGCCTGAACCGCTGCCTCCTACTATTATAAAGATTTCATTTTTGTGTACGGAAAAACTTATGTCAGACAAAACAGTGTCGCCTCCGTAGGCAACATCAAGTTTTTCAACGCGCACGACTTCATCGCCGGGCATATACGTATCCTACCAGTAGCTTCTGACCACTGCAAATACAGAGTCAAACAGTATTATTAGAAATATGCTGGTCACCACCGCGGAAGTGGCGGCATTGCCAACGGCATCCGCGCCTCCTTTTGCCTGAACCCCCCTGAGGCACCCTGTGGTAGCTATCAGTACTGCAAAAACAAGAGACTTGAAAAGTCCCCACATCAGTTCGAATATTGTGAGGGAATCAATTGTCTGGGATATATATACAGCCGGGCTCAAGTTTAACATGAAAACCCCGATTACAAGTCCTCCTGCAATTGCGAATATGTTGGCAAAAATCGTAAGAAGCGGCATAACCACCATGGCGGCGGTCATCCTTGGCAGAACCAGAAAAAGATTCGGGTCAAATCCCATCACCGAGAGGGCATCTATTTCCTCGGAGATTTGCATGGTGCTTATTTCGGCGGCGTAGGCAGACCCGCTGCGGCCTGCCACTATAATGGCAGTCATTATGGGGCCGAGTTCCGAGACCATGGCGAACCCCACCAGGGAGGCAACATAGATGTTTGCGCCGAACTGGCTGAGCTGCATGGATGACATAAAAGCGATTATCAGTCCCAGAAGAAAGCTTATAAGCCCGACTACCGGAAGGGCTTCCACGCCTGTGGTCTGCATGTGCCGGATCGTATCTGTTCTCCTGAATGAGCCGGGGTGTTTTATCGCCCTTGCGCACGCAAAAATAATCGCACCTATGAATTCGATGAAAAATGAAGCCCCTTTTACGGCATTTATCGTGGCTTCGCCGGTCTGCACTATTACGTTGCCGGAGCTGCGCGAGGCGATTGCGCAATCGGGCTGTTCAAAGTCAACCAGTGACAGGGTCTTTCGATGATCTTCGCCTGCGTTTTCAAGCCTGAATTGGTCAGGGCCGAGGTTTAGTTTCTGCTTGATGCGCAGAATTAGCATGGCGCCGTAATCATCCATTCGCCGGACTTCGCCGAGATCCACGACCAGCATGCCGGGGGGGGTGATGTTTTTGATATAAGAAGAAATTTGTCTCAGGCACTCCGGCGCGGTTGAAATGTCTAGCCTTCCGCGGAAAAAAAACGTAAGCGTGCCTTCTGAGTTCTCATGCGTGGTAAAATATTCGGACTGTGGTTCAGAAACAGGGTTCATATACATGTCCTGCCCGTGATAGGGTGCCTGCATTGCATGAATTTTCTCACAAATATCACGGCAGCGGGGATAAATCAACGATAGAAGCCGCACAACAGCAAGCATGTTAAAGGGTAAAGGTGAAAGGTTGAAGGTTTTTAAAAAGCA
>JAWLEU010000111.1:0-7668 GCA_041685965.1 Desulfosalsimonas sp. | reverse complement strand
AACCAGGGGACCCGGTATGCCTGGAAACGAAAACTCAATAGGCATGTCGAGTTCAGGCGGCCACTCAAAGTCTTGAAAAAAATCCTCCCAGCGGCCCTTGTAATCCGAGTCTATAACCCTTTCTGCAAAAACCCCCTCCATGATAGGCCTCAGGCGACCGAATTTCTGATCGTGTATTGCCGGCCTGCCCCCGCCGTGGTCCCAGAAGACGTTTACCGAAATGCGCCCGTACTGGTCGCCTGTCGATGTATCCACGAATTCGGGAACATCCCTGAAATAAAGATCAACAATGCTGTCTGAGCCCTTCATGTCTGTCTTTATACGCCTGAGTGGAGAATAAAGATCGTTGTCAGGGAGATCTTCAAATGATTCGGAAATTTCGGTATTTATAAAAACCACCCTTACCCTCTGCCCGGAAGTGCTTATTTCAACCTCAGGGATTTGGTCAAAGACAAACGAGACTCTGTTAACGTTTTGACCCCTGGAATTTTCCATGCCGATCATACCGGCCTTTTCTGCGGAAGCAACACCGCTGGAAAAGCAAATCCATAAAAAAATTATTGTAGAAAAACCCACTGCTGCTTTCATTTTTCTCCTCCTGCAACGACCCTGATGCAAAACCGGGGCCAAAGTTTTATCAGCTCAAACAAACGAGCCGAAGCATGTGTTGCGCGGGCGCTTATAACAAGGAACTTCTTGACAAACACCTGCTTATGTCATTATTTTGACCTTAAGCAGTTTCCATCCGGTAATTTAAAAGCCAACACAGAGGCGGGGCTTATGCTTAAAAACATTTCCATACTGGTTGCAGAGCCGGGGGAAACATCTGAAAGCCAAATTGTAAGGTTTCTCAAAAGCACCACTGAAGCCGATATCTACCATGCCAAAAAACCGACAGAGGCACTGGAGTTCATCAGTGGACAGAAAAAACTGGAACTCCTGATAACAGACCTGTTTTTTCCGGAAAAAAAGGGAATTGAGCTCATACAAAAGGCAATAGGCGCCAATCCCGCTGTAGTGCCCATAGCAGTCGTACCCGAGGGCGATCGCGCAAGCATTGTTGAAGCTTTGCAGGCAGGAACCGGCTTCTACATCCAGACGCCTTTTCATGAACAGGAACTACTCGAAGTTATCAAAAACGCCCTGGAGCACCAGAAGCTGCTTCAAATAAGCCTTCAAAGAAATCTGCACCTGAGAAAAGACGACGGATTCGCCGGCATTATAGGGGAATCCAGGCCCATGAAGAAGCTTTTCAACACCATTGAACGGCTGTCTGCCTGCAGCCACGGCAATGTTTTGCTCTGGGGGGAAAGCGGAACGGGAAAAGAACTTGTGGCAAGGGCCATCCACGACCTGAGCCCGGAGAGGAACCGCTATAACTTCGTTCCTGTCAACTGCGCTGCCATCCCTGATGAACTGCTTGAAAGCGAGCTTTTCGGATATGAAAAAGGCGCGTTTACAGGCGCCAACCGCACCAAGAAAGGAAGGCTGCAGCATGCGCACAAGGGCACGTTGTTTCTCGACGAAATCGGGGACATGAAACCCGGGCTCCAGGCAAAGCTGTTAAGGGTCCTTCAGGAACACGCATTTGAGCCAATAGGCTCTGTGAATACCGTGGAAGTAGATGTTCGGGTAATCGCAGCCAGCAACCAGTACTTAAAGGCGGCTGTAAAAGAAGGAACCTTCCGCGAAGACCTTTATTACCGTTTAAGTGTGGTGCCGGTCACCCTGCCTCCTTTAAGGGAGCGCACGGAAGATATCGCACAGCTGGTGGAAAAATTTCTGCTGATGTACAACAGGGGCAGGCAGAACGCGCCCCTGGGATTTACCAACCGTGCCATTAAAAGGCTCATGGCATACGACTGGCCCGGAAACGTGCGTGAACTGCAGAACCTGGTTCAGAGGATGTGCATTCTGCACAGCGATGACACCGTGGACGTAGATGACCTTCCCAGGAAATTCCGGGAACAGCAGGATCAGGAAGATACACAGGACAAACCGGAACCCGGCCCCGAGCCTGTAGCAGAAGAGGAAGCTGAAACCGGCAATCCCGGCATGACCATGGATTTTCAGGCAATGACAAGTGAATATGAAACCAGGCTTATCCTCAAGGCTCTCCGCGCAACCGGCTGGAACAAGAAGGAAGCCGCCCGCAAACTAAACATGAAGCGCACCACCCTTCTTGAAAAAATCAAAAAGAAAGACCTTGACAGCGAAAAACCGAATTGATTGCCAGGGGGGCACCATTTTTTTACTTGACTGTTAACACAGGGCACGGAGCGTTTAAAATCAAGTACTGGGCAATTGAGCCGAAAAGCAGCTTCCCCATTCTGGAGCGTTTACGAATACCTATTACAACCTCATCTATTTCCTGCTCCCTTGCGTAAGCCACCAGGTCTTCATCCGGGGTCATGCCCCGGACCAGCAAATGGGTCTCACAGGGTATGCCTTCTTTTTTAAGCTGCTCCTCGGCGGTCTTTAACGCGCCTTCTAACCGGCCTATTGTCTTTTGCTCATCGCTAGTGCCTTTTTCAAGCGAGGCCACGAGATAAATCTTTGCATCAAGGGATTTTGCCCTTTCAATCGCGGTATTCAAAGCGTGGCGAGAGGAACGGGAGCCGGTGTAGCAAACCATTAATTTCATGTCTTACCCCTTCTGATCTGAGATACAAGCAGAACGCAATTTTTCACCACAGGAGCAGCCTTATACCTCATCGCAGGCAATTTATCAAGCATTCAGGCGCCTATATAAGCCTTGCGGACGTTTTCGTCATCCATTAACTGGTCGCATTCGCCTGAAAGCACACATGAACCGTTTTCCAGGACATAGCCCCTTTCTGTGATATGCAGGGCCATATTGGCGTTCTGCTCGGACAAAAATATGGTTGTGTCAAGCTCCCTGTTGATCCCGGATATCGTTTCCGCCATCTGCTTTACTATAAGCGGCGCAAGTCCAACTGAAGGCTCGTCGAGCAGCAGCATCTGGGGCTCGCTCATAAGAGCCCTGGCAATGGCAAGCATCTGCTGCTCACCGCCGCTGAATGTTCCTGCCTGCTGGTTGCAGCGCTCCTTTAGAATCGGAAAAAGTTCATACACCCGGTCCAGATTCTTCTGGATTCTCATCTTGTTCCCGCGCAGGGGGTATGCGCCCAGCAGGAGGTTTTTTTCCACCGTGAGCTGCGGAAACAACTGGCGGCCCTGGGGGCATAGCACAAGGCCGAGCCCGACGATCTTGTGAACGGGTAACCGGTGGATTTCGAAGCCGTTGAATTCTATGGTGCCGGACTTGGGCCTGAGTACGCCCGCGATGGTTCGGAAAAGGGTGGTTTTGCCGGCGCCGTTGCTTCCCAGAAGGGCAACGAATTCGCCCTGATTGATCTCCAGGGACACATTGTAAATGATCTGCAATCCGCTGATGTCAGTATATACGTTTCTGACCTTAAGCATGGACTTCCTCCCCCAGGTAGGCCCTGATCACCGTCTCGTCGGATTTTACTTCAGAAGGCGGCCCCTCTGCAATTTTTTCGCCGTAATTCAAAACAACAATCCTGTCGGCCAGGCCCATTATCATCTGCATTTTGTGCTCAATGATGCACACAGTTGTTCCCTGGTCCCTTACGCTTCTTATAAGCCGGGTGACCCTGTCTGTTTCCTCCTGTATGAGACCGCCGGTGGGTTCGTCCAAAAGCAGAATCTTGGGCCTGGAAACCAGTGCAATGCCTATTGCAAGCCTTTTTTGCTCCTCCTGGGACAAGGCAGGCACGAACTGATCGCTTTTTTTTTCCAATCCCAGAAACTTCAGGGTCTCCATGGACTGCTCAAACGACTCTTTCTGATGCGCCTTCCACCTGGGAGTGTGCAGCAGGGTGTTCCAGAATCCGAGCCGGGTCCGGTACTTGTAGCCTATCATCAGGTTGTCTATCACCCGGAGCTGGTCAAACAGGCTTGTGGTCTGGAAAGTTCTGGATATTCCTCTTGAGGCTATCTGGTACGGTTTAAGACCGGTTATATCCTGATCTTCCATGACAACCCTGCCGGAACTCGGCGGCAGAGTCCCTGTTATCAGATTAAAAACTGTGGACTTGCCCGCGCCGTTCGGGCCTATTATCGCCAGAATTTCGCCCTTGATAATATCGAAATCAAGCTCGCTAACCGCAACAAGTCCGTCAAATCGCTTTGTCAGGTTCTCAACGCGAAGCATATCAACTCTCCGGGATCTTTTGTTGGCGCCATGAGGCGATTTTCTGGTTCAGGCGGCGCAATCCGCCCACAAACCCCTGCGGGAAATAAATGATCACAAGAATCAGCAGAGCGCCGAATATGAGCATCCTGAAATCCTTCATAAACTGCAGGAACTCCATTAAAACTGGGATCGCAAAAGCACCTATGATCGGTCCGGGCAGTGTGGCCATGCCGCCGAGTATTACGAATATAAGAAAGTTAAAGGTCAGCATGTAGCCGGCAGCGCTCGGGCTTACCGCGCCCATCATAACCGCATACATTCCGCCGGCAAGGCCTGCGATAAAGTTTCCTGCAACAAAGGAAACAAGCTTGGTGGCAAAGGTGTTGATTCCGACTGCATCCGCCAGGGGCTCGTTGTTTCTGACAGCCATGAATGTAAGGCCGAATACCGAGTAGACCAGCCTGTGCAGGGCAAAAAGCACTATGATAAGAAGTGCCAGGGTAAGGTAATATATGCTGGTCTGGGTGAAAAACTCTATGCTGCCCAAAAACGGCACCGGTACGGGCGAGGGCCTGGGAATGCCGAAAATGCCGTTATGCCCTCCGGTTAACTCCACCCAGTTGCCTGCAACAATCCACAGAATAACCCCGAAACACAGGGTGGCTATGGCAAAATACGCCCCCCTGGTGCGCAGGGTAAGCAACCCTATTAACAGGCCGATAAACGAGGCAAAAAGCGCGGACAGGGGAAGGGCCAGCCAGAAAGAAACCCCGGCCTTGGTCATTATGGACACCCCGTAGGCCCCTATTCCGAAAAACGCACCATGGGCAAGGGTAACCTGACCGGTATATCCGAGCACCAGGTTCATGCCTGCTGCGGCAACGCCGTAGATGAGGCTGGTGGTTACAATCTGAAATATGTAAGCGTCAGGCACATACCAGGGCAGCAGCAGGGCCGCGGCAAGAATCACAAGATAGAGCAGCTTTGTGTGAATAGGCTTTGTAAACACTGTTTAGACCTCCCCTTTGCCGAACAATCCGGTTGGCTTGATTGCAAGAATCAGTATCAGGGCGCCGAATGCGAACACATCCTTGTACTCGGCGGAGATATAGCCCCCTCCCAGCGCCTCGATCAGCCCGAGAATGTATCCGCCCAGGATCGCACCGGGGATGCTTCCCATGCCTCCCAGGATAACTATGACAAAGGCCTTCATGCCGAGAATTGCCCCCATTGCGGGCGAAAGCATGAAAATCGGCGAAATCAGACTGGCAGCCACGGCCGCCGTGCCTGCGGAAATTGCAAATGTCATTGCCGATACCCTGTTGACGTTTATTCCCGCGAGCATGGCGCCTTCCCTGTTCTGGGCAACAGCTTCAATGGTGGTGCCCAGAATGGTTTTTTTCATAAAAAGGTGAAGGCCTGTTATAAGCACTATTGCGCCTGTAATTACCACCAGGCGCTGAACGCTCATGGTCACTCCCAGAAAATAAACAAGCTGCGGATGAGGATTCGGTATCCGCAGTCCCTGAGGGCCCCATACCACCAGTGCAAAGGATTCCAGAAACAAAAGAGAGCCCACTGCCGCGATAAAAGAGTTGATATGCGGCTGATCATTTAAGGGCCGGTATACAAAGCGCTCCATGATAACTCCCGCTGCTGCAAGAGCAACCACAGCCAGAGCCACGCCCGGCCAGTAGCCCAGGCCGAGGGTAAGCGCGAAAAAGTACATGAAGTAGCCGCCGAGCATGTACAGATGGCCGTGGGCGAAATTGGGAATATGAAGGATCCCCATTACCAGGGTCAGCCCCAGCGCAACAATCGCATAGGTGCTTCCAAACATGATACCGTTGAATACCTGCTGAAGGAAAAGATCCATTAATCCTCACCTTTACTGTATGTAAGGTCCCGCCCGAGGTGGCTTTTTTCAGATTTATGACCGCGCCCGGCAGCTCCGGTTTTTGAAAACTGCCGGGCCCGCGTAACATTTAATCGGTCTTATACCCTTCAACCGGAAGCCACCGATACTCAATGCCTCCGGCCGCCATTTCCTTGTACTTCTCAAATGCGGCTTCACTCTCAGGCCACCACATATATTCATATGCCTTTGCATATTCGCCGTCCTCGATCACTCCGGCCGCAGCCGAGCCAAGCAGCCTTGTATCCAGCATACCGTAGAAAGGTGTGGGCACGTCTTCCGGACTTTGAGGCAGGACTTTGTGTATGGCCGCTTTTATAGCCTCCGGGTCATCAACTGTCCCGGCTTCTTTCATGGCTTCAAATACTGCATTCAAAGCAGAGTAGTTGAGCATGGCTTCAAATGTATTGTGCACCCCGTATTTTTCCTCATACTTCTTGTTGAAGTCCTTGACCGCAGGCGAAGGGAGATCCAGAACACGGGCGATTCCTATAACATTGTCCATAAGCGACAGATCCCCGTCAAAAACCACGTTTGCGATGTAGTCCATCTTGGCCTGGTCCGCAAGGATGAATCCTCCTTCAAATCCCAGGTTTCTGGCCTGTTCAATTACAAGCCCGGTGGGCTCAGACGGACCCCCGACCAGCAGAAAATCCGGATCTTTGGAAAGGGCTGAAGATATCTGGGATGAAAAATCCGTGTCAGTGTAGTAGTTGGCGGGCTTGTCCGCCACTATCTCTCCGCCCATTTCCTCTTCCCAGTAATACTCAAACTCTTCTCTCCATTCATCTCCGTAAGCGCCCAGGGTCATAACCATGGCTCCCTTGCGCCAACCCTTTTCCCAGGCAATATCGGAGAACACCTTGAGGTAAGCTGTAAATGGCGGCGGAATTGAGGCGGTCAGGTCATTGTCACTTTCCTCAATCTTCGGCGTGCTGCTGTAGGCCATCAGAAGAAACTCGGATCCCTGCTGCTCGTTTATCTCCATGAGCGGGGCAATTGTATTGAACACAGGGTTGAAAATAACAGTTGCGTCGTCCCTGGAACGCATGCGGCGGGCGTTGTTCACAGCCGCACTGGGATCGATCATGTCGTCATAGGATTTGAACTTGAAAGTGTATTTTTCCCCTTCGATCTCGATGCCGCCCTTGTCGTTTACTTCGTCAATAGCCATCTTGATGCCGTTGGTGTTGTCCCTGCCGTAGCCGGATCCCGGACCGCTCAGGGGTCCTGTAAACCCGATCACGACTTCGGCAGCCCATGCTCCGGTGCAGAAAAGCATCAGAGCCATTGTTCCCAGAACCATGCCAATTGAAAATTTTTTCAATCTTCTCATCACATCCCCCTCCTTTTTGGTTTTATACAATCCGGGCAATTTGGAGCTATCTGCTTTTCAGCAAATTCGCGAGCCGCTTTTTGCAGCATTTTATGTTCCCTGGAAAGTTCAAACTGCATGATAAAGTATCCCTAGTTATTCCTCTCTTTGAAATACGCCGGCAATACCAAGCCCTCCGCCGCCGCATATGCATTCAAGCCCGGTTTTTGCATCCGCCCTGCGCATTTCATGGAT
>JAWLEU010000110.1:2379-7781 GCA_041685965.1 Desulfosalsimonas sp. | reverse complement strand
CTGCCGCATGAAGGCATCCTGCCGCTGCACTGCTCTGCAAACGAGGACAAAGACGGCAGGGTAAGTCTTTTTCTGGGGCTTTCAGGCACCGGAAAGACAACGCTTTCAGCAGACAGGGACAGGGCGCTTATAGGAGACGACGAACACGGCTGGGATGACAGCGGAATCGCAAATTTTGAGCACGGCTGCTACGCAAAACTCATTGACCTTAACCCTGAAAAGGAACCGGAAATATACAGCGCAGTCTTCAACCACCGCGAAACCGAAGAAAACGGAGTAATAATAGAAAACTGCATGACATACCCGGACGGCACTGTTAATATGAGTGACGACCGCCTTACCCAGAACAGCCGGTCCTCCTATCCCCTGCGATATCTCCACAACGTCAAGTTAAAGGCAACAGGCGAGCACCCGTCGACCATAATCTTTCTGACCGCGGACGCCAACGGGGTTCTGCCGCCCATATCACGGCTTGATCCCGAACAGGCAATGCTGTGGTTCCTTCTGGGTTATACCAGCAAGCTTGCAGGCACCGAAACCGGTATAAAAGAGCCCCAGAGCACGTTTTCCAGGTTTTTCGGCCAGCCGTTTATGGCAAACAAGCCTGAATACTATGCAGACCTGCTGGGCAAAAAGATGAAAGAACACAAAACAAGGGTATTTCTTGTCAATACAGGATGGAGCGGCGGTCCCTACGGGACAGGATCCCGCATAGACATAACCTGCACCCGAGCAATGCTCACCGCAGCCATGGAAGGAAAACTCGACGGGGTGAGCTTCACTGAAAACAGGCTTTTTCATTTAAACGTACCCGATTCCTGCCCGGGCGTGCCTTCTGAAATGCTGCATCCGGAAAACACCTGGCCGGACAAGGCGGCCTTTGACACCCGGGCTGCCGCACTTGCAAAAGAGTTCTCGGATTATTTCGATAAAGCCTACGGCGATGCGGGAATAGATGAGGCGGTCCGAGCCCAGTGCCCGGCTAAATAAAATCAAACAGCGGAATCCGAGATGAACAGTAAAAACCAAGAAGACAGAGAAATTCAGACAAAACACCGGCAGAGACTGGCCCGCCTTGCCGCTGACAAAAGGCGGATCCTTGCCAAGCCGGCGGAAACGGCCCTGGACGAAATCCTGGAACATCACCAGGCAACCGCGCTGGTGCATTCCATGGCCGAAGAGGACTTTTTTTTTCTCGTCCACGACATAGGACCGGAAGACTCAATAGAGCTTCTTTCGCTTGCATCTAACCGGCAGTGGGAATACATAATCGATGTGGAGATATGGAACCGCGACCGTATAAACACCGGCGCTCTGACCCACTGGATGAACCTTCTTTCGCAGGCCGACGGCGACAGGTTCATAGGATGGATAATGCAGGAAAAATCCGAGCTGCTGGAATACTACATAAACGATGCAGTCGAGACTCTTGTCAGAGAAGATGATGAAGATCCGAGTGATTTTCCTGACGGATTTTTCACATATGACGGTGTGTTCTACACCCGCATAAGGGACGAATTTTTAAACGCCGTGGAAGACGAGGAAACAAGGGATCAGCGCCAGCATTTCATATACGGCATGCTCGAGAGGCTCGCGGACGAAGACCACATAGGCTACCAGGCAACCCTGCTTCGCAGCGCCAACGTGATGCCGTCTGAAAGCGAGGAGGAATCATTCCGCCTGCGCAATATAAGACTTGCGGAAAAAGGATTTCTCCCGTTCGGCGAAGCCGTCGGGGTTTACGCGCCCGTTCGGCCGGAGTCCGTTCGCAGCCGAAGCAGGAAATATCCTTTTTCCCGCTCGCATGACGATTTCACGGTACCCGTACCAATCCAGCCCAGCGCAATGCTAACGGGCAATACTGTTTTTTCAGACGCTCTTTGGAAAATAGATGCAAACGAACTTCTAAACGAGCTGCAGATCGAGTTTGCCGCTCTTTGCAACCGCGTGATTGCAGCAGACCAGCAGCCCATACGCGGCCGTGAAGAACTCAGACACACGGTTCACAAGACCTCAGGTTTTTTAAGCCTGGGTATACAAAGGCTTGCCGGCACCGAGGATACTCCTGAACCCGAGCAGAGCACGGGGCTTTTAAAAGCCTATTCCCTTGAAGACATATTCCGCACCGGCTGGGGGTTAATTGTTGAGCTGAAGGAAAAGGCACGCAAATGGAAGGCCCGCAGCTGGTTTGCCAAAAACAGCCTGTCTTTGAGCTTCTGGGGGGAAAGGCTGGTGGGATACATCGGCGGGCTTCTGCTGGCCCGGCCCAAATACTTTGACAACTATGAAACAGGGGTTTTATACAGGGATTTCGAATCAATGGCAGATGCTGCAGATACCGCCTCGGCCCTGGAAGAGGCCATGGCCCTTGACCGGATACTTTCATGCGTTGAACCCGACACCTCGCGGCTGCCTGACCTGCATTTTCTCACCCATGAGAACCTGCTTCTGACCATGTGGGCCAGGCACAGGCTCGGTCTTGAGCAGAAAGTGGATTCAATACCGGTTGAAACCTTCAGACAGTTTTTCAGCAACCTGTGGTCTGAAGGCAGGGTCAGGGATTCGGCCAGGTCGGATTTTTTCTTCTGGCTTAGCGCTGCAAGCGGGTTTACGGAAGACGAACTCAGCCAGCAGGCGGGCAGGGCATTAGAAAGCCTGTTTTTAAAGATAGAAGATGAATACGGGATGGTTTCGGAAAAAGACCTTGATCCGAGGTTTGTTCACCTGTTTATCCTGAAAAAAGCCTGATCCGACAGCTAAATGACACTGCTTGTTTTCTACCTCATCATTGCACTGGCAATCTCTTTTCTGTGCTCGATCCTGGAGTCAGTGCTGCTTTCCATCACACCCAGCTTTACCGCTGCATTCGAGGATTCGCACCCGAAAACCGGCACTTACCTGCGGAAAATGAAAACCGATATAGACAGGCCCCTTGCGGCGATTTTAAGCTTAAACACCATCGCCCACACTGTAGGGGCCGCGGGCGTGGGCGCCCAGGCGGCAGTCGTGTTCGGCAATCAGTATGTAGGCATCACATCCGCGGTCCTGACGCTTCTGATACTTATATTCTCGGAAATCATTCCCAAGACCATAGGCGCCCTTTTCTGGCGCTCTCTTGCCCGGCCGGCAGTGATTCTTCTGAGGCCGATGATTTTTATTCTATACCCGCTTGTCCAGCTATCACAGCTTATTACCTACCTTTTTTCCAGAAAGAAAAAAATAGATCCCGTCACCAGGGAGGAAATCCGGGCTCTTGCTGACATGGGCTTCGAAGAAGGCCTGTTTCTTGAAAAAGAATCACGTATATTAAAAAACCTCATGCGGTTTGCCTCGATTCGGGCCTCGGATATCATGACACCTCGCAAGGTCATGTTCACCCTGCCCGAAGACATGCTTATAAAAGACGTATACAGCGAGTATCCCAGCATTCACGTTTCCAGGATACCCCTGTATGAAAGCGACAGAAAAACAATCAGGAGATATATTTTAAAAGATGATCTTCTGCTCGCCCTGGCAACCGAGAATTCGGACAGGCCTGTCTCGGAGCTGGGGCGGGAAATACTTGCAGTGCCTGATACCGTTAACCTGTTCCGCCTGTTTGAACAACTGCTGGACCGCAGGGAGCATATAGCCCTTGTGGTCGATGAATACGGGGGAGTTGCAGGCCTTGTAACAATGGAGGACATGCTGGAAACCCTTCTGGGCACCGAGATAATCGACGAGACGGACACAATCCCGAACATGCGCAAATGGGCCAGAAAACAGTGGTACGAAAGGGCAAAATCCCAGGGGCTAATTGGCGAAGAAGAGGAGGAAAAAGAAGAAAAGGAAATTCTTTCATAGCCGTTTTCTACCCCCTTTAACGGGTGCTGCTGCTTAAAATCATATTCACCGGGGTTTGTAAAAACAGTGCAGAGAAAACAAAATGCAATCAAGAACATGGCCTGTTTAATCTCGTCTTTGAAAATGGGCCGCATCCTTTGCGCACCCCTGCTGCGAAGCATGGAAATACTTGAGGTCGTAGACGAACAAGGCCGCATATGCGGGGCCGCGCCAAGGGACCGCGTACACGGCGACAACACCCTCATACACCGGGTGGTCCACATGCTTTTAACAGACGGCAGCGGAAAAATTCTGCTTCAGAAACGCTCGGGCAATAAAAAGGTGGCCCCGGGCAGTTGGGACACATCAGTGGGCGGACACGTGGATTTTGCAGAAAGCATTGAGTCAGCCCTGTACAGGGAAATGCATGAAGAACTCGGCGTTCGCCCGCACTCCCCGGAATTTGCATACAGGTATATACATGCGGATGAGTTTGAATCAGAGCTGGTATTTACCTACGTATGCAGACACGAGGGCCCGTTTAGGCCGGACTCCGCGGAAATAGACGAGCTGAGATTCTGGTCCGTCGACGAAATCAGAAAGGCAGTCGGCACAGGGATACTGAGCCGGAATTTCGAAGACGAGTTTTTCCGGTATCTGCGATGGTCCGGGCATGCCCCGGAAGGAGGGCATTAAACAGGTATGCTCCTGGCTGCGTACGCACTTTTAATACTTGTTTCCTCTGCCCTGGTCTGGCATGGCAGCTTCAGGCTGGAAGGCGCAGCCTGCCGGCTGGCAGCGCACTACCGGCTTCCCGCCGTGGTGCAGGGATCGGTTATCATGGCAGTGGGCTCCAGTTTTCCGGAGCTTTCAAGCACGGTTATCGCCACCCTTGTCCACGGAAAATTCGAACTGGGCGTGGCCACCATAGTAGGCTCGGCCATATTCAACATACTTGTCATACCCGGGCTTTCCGGGCTCATCGGGGGCGAGCTGGAAACCAGCCGTGAACAGGTCTACAAGGACGCGCTGTTTTACATAATAAGCGTCACAGTACTTCTTCTGACATTTGCCTTTGCACTTATCTACTACCCGGTCGAGGGCACAAGGTGGGAGGGCAGCGTAACCCGGCCCATTGCGCTTATACCGGTAGCTCTTTACCTGCTCTACATTTTTCTGCAGCACCAGGACACAGTGGAATACCAGGCGGACATGAATGATGAAGACTGCCTGGACTCGGCTGATGCAGAAATTAAAAAACTGTGGCTCCAGCTTGCCGCAAGCCTTGCACTGATAGCACTCGGCGTCGAGGGGCTTGTGCGCTCTGCAATCGTGCTGGGAGACATTTTAAATACGCCCTCTTTCTTCTGGGGATTGACAATCATTGCCGCAGCCACAAGCCTTCCTGACGCTTTTGTAAGCATCCAGTCCGCCCGAAGGGGAGACGGCGAGGTAAGCATGGCAAACGTCCTGGGAAGCAACATATTCGATCTTTTAATCGCCATTCCCATAGGAGTGCTCATAGCAGGCAGCTCCGTGATTGATTTTAGCGTTGCTGCTCCTGCCATGGCCATTCTCAC
>JAWLEU010000110.1:0-2279 GCA_041685965.1 Desulfosalsimonas sp. | reverse complement strand
CTGCTTTACGGCAAGCTTCGCAGGCTCTGCCTTACCACCCTGGCTCCCCGGAAAACAGCCAACCGCATGCAGCGCAGGCAGGGAAACTGCCGCCAGTGCGCATCCTGCTGCAAATTCATATTCCGCTGTCCCATGCTAGATGAAAACAATCTCTGCAAAGTCTATCATTCAAGGATAAGACCCCTCGTGTGCAGACGCTTTCCCATAGACCAGCGCGACGTGGAAGACGTATATCTCAGCTCCGGCCGCAGGTGCGGCTACAGGTTCGTGGACGCCGCTGCCCGGTCACGCCGTCTTCACTGAAAGCCCCTCGCCTTAATGGTTATTTCAAGCAACTGAAATAAAATATCATTTTTACTCTTGCGCAATGCCTCATCATTGAATATGATTTATGTTTAATCATCATGAAAAAAAGCAGCCCATATACCCTGAGATGGGCGCTCAGGGAGATAATCGGCGAAGAGGCGCTGATCGAGACGCTTGCAGCAGTACTTGCCGAGGCCGCCGCCCGCAGCTCAATCTCCTATGACTCTGTTGTCCCGATTGCTCAACAACAAGCCCCGGAGGTCATGCTCGAGGCCTGGGATTGGAGGCTTCTGATTCCGAGAAGAAGCTCCGGCTGCGGCGAATGGGACCACAGGATACCGGTGATGCAACCGGGGGAAATTTTTGAGATGCCCAATATCGCGCGCTACCTTGTAAAACGCGCTGCAAGTTCCGGTAAATGGGACCCGGAGACCGCGGCTGCCGATTTGTACTGCGACATTGAAGAGCCGCAATACGACCGGATGCCGGCGCTTGTAAGACAGCTTGAAAAACAGGCACAGGGGCTTGTTATCGCGGCAGCCGGCATAAATGCAGCCTGCAGGAATGCAGGATTTTATCACAGAACCGGTTCGTTGATCCTTATTTTAAAAGGAGGCGGAATCATAAGCCCTAAACTGGCATCAGGGATTTGCGTGCCAAGACCGCACTCTCCCGTATACGAGATCAATCCTGCTGTTTTTCCCCGCAAAAAGGGGGATGCGGACACCATGTAAAGGGAGGTTTCAGTCATGCACACCCACAAGGAAAGCGTCAGCCGGATTGCCAATGCGCTGTCCACGGAACTGGCCCAGGATGACGCGCAAAAAATGGCGGAATTAATAAGCGCGTCCCTGCAGTCTGAAAACGTCTACACGGAACAGCTTCCATTGTCGGAAGAAGACAAGCACGACTGCCTGCTGATGGCTTTTGAAGAGCGCATTCTAATACCTGTACGATCAGCGCAGACCGGCTCATGGGAGGACCGTATACTGCGTTTCACCCCTGAGGAGATGTTTTTCATGCCTCATGTCGCGCGCGTGCTTTTTGAAAATGCAGCTAAAACCGGCACTCTTGACTCTGAAGCAGCCGTTCGAAACGTGCTTTCACACCATCCGGAAAAACATATTGAACAGTCGTTAAAATTTTTAAAGGAAATGAGATTTCACTCCCGCTCCTGCATGGCAGAAGGCGGGCTGATGTCCGCGGTTGCACAGGGGGCGGGAATTTCCGCGGAGGTTCACGACATTGTTGACACATGCGTGGTTGCCGGTATAATGAGTCCCTGTACCCGGGGATCGACCCTGCAGGGGCTGGCCTGGTACGAATTTCATCCCTGCCTTTACTGGGATCAAAATTTTAAGTAAAAATTAAACCATAATCCAATCAACGGAGGAATTAAAAATGGGCAAAGGAGACAGAAGAACAAAGCGCGGCAAAATCTGGCGCGGCAGCCACGGAAAGGCAAGATCAAAGAAAAACAATTCACAAAGGGCCCACGACAAGCAGAAGTCCTAGATACTCCCCCCCGCTACAGCCGGTGCCACCGTTGGAAACCTTCCCGCATCCGTGTGGGGTAGAAACTTGGCTGCGCTGAACCTGTTCATGAAGTCCTGGTTTACGTTTAGTTCCAGGTAGGTGATCCGCTCGGTTATGGACTCTATCTCCCGGACGGCGGAACGCGATTGCAGCAGGCGCACCGCGCCCTTCAGGGAACTGTTTCCCAGGGGCTGGAAGGTTTCCTCCGGCAGGTCCGGGAGCATGCCTATGGAAATCGCCGAACGGGGCCTTATATAGGAGCCGAAGGTGCCGGCCACATAAAAAGCTGAAATATCCTCAAACGATATTCCCACGTAGCCGGTTATTGTCTCCAGGATTGTGTACATGGCGGCCTTTGAGCGTATCAGGCTGTCTATGTCAGCCTGGCTTATGGTCAGGTCACTGCCCGTTGCTGAATCCTTTCCAAACACCACTGT
>JAWLEU010000109.1:6393-7846 GCA_041685965.1 Desulfosalsimonas sp. | reverse complement strand
TTGGTTTTTATCATTTAAACATTCGATATTCGTATTTGTTTCGGATTTCGGATTTCGATATTCGGGTTTTGGCTGAACAGGGTTTTCGTTCAGCCACTAGTTAACCTGGTGTCGGGATTGTAATGTCATTGTATTTATGACTGCGCATACTTAGGCTGGTTTTTATGTACGAAAACCCCGGGGGACATTTTAATGCACCGGATAAAACTATCCGAACTAATAGAAGTTATAAAAGCTGATAACTCCGATCTTAAGGGGGATCCCGAAAAGATCGTGTCCGGGGCCATGCCCTTTGACCGGGCAGACAGGGACGCGGTAACGTTTGCAGACAGCTCCGCGCTTTTTAAGCGGGTAAAACACAGCCAGGCCGGCGTGGTCATCGTTCCGAGACACTTTGACCAGGAGGCTGAAACCAGCCTGATTTTCTCTGACTCCCCCAGGCTGGCATTTGCAAGGGTCATGCACTATTTTTATCCCCGTACCAGGCCGTTTTCAGGAATCAGTCCCATGGCGGCCATAGGGGAGAATTTTACGTGCGGGCGCGATGCTTCTGTTGCACCTTACGCTTTTATAGGCGACAATGCAGTATTGGGCAGCCGGGTTATAATACATCCGCATGTATGTATTGCAGATGACGTTAAAATAGGGGATGATACAGAGATAATGCCTAATGTTTCAATAGGCCAGGGATGTGTTATCGGAGACAGGGTGATAATTCAGCCCGGCTGTGTTATAGGCTCAGACGGGTTCGGCTTTACCCCGGACCAGGGGAGCCATTTTAAGATTCCCCAGGTAGGTATTGTCCGGATTGATGATGATGCTGAAATAGGGGCCTGCAACACCATAGACAGGGCAACATTCGGTGAAACACGGATTTGCAGGGGAGTGAAAACAGACAACCAGGTGCATATAGCCCACAACGTCACCATAGGCGAGCACACCATAGTGGTGGCCCAGGTGGGTATCGCGGGCAGCACCAGCGTTGGAAAAAACGCCATCCTGGCCGGGCAGGCGGGGATAGGCGGTCATATTTCAATAGGAGACGGGGCTGTTGTCGGTCCCCAGGCGGGCGTGGCCCGGGACGTGGGCGCGGGAAAAACGGTCTCAGGCACCCCTGAAATGCCCCACGGCCAGTGGCTGAGAGTCCAGCAGATAATCTCCAGGCTCCCGGAGATGAAAAAACAGATAGCAGATCTGGAAAGGCGGCTGGCGGGCATTGAAAACAGCCCTGCAGACAAAGAGGATAAAGACTGAAAATGATACATCCAACAGCAATAATCGACCCCAAGGCGGAAATAGACGAAGGAGTGGAGGTCGGGCCGTATTCGATCATAAATGCAAATGTCTCCATAGCATCCGGAACAAAGATAGGCTCGCATGTCACCATCGATCCCTACGTTGACATCGGCCCTGACTGCCAGATATTTCAGTATGCCTCCATCGGCGCGGTCCC
>JAWLEU010000109.1:0-6293 GCA_041685965.1 Desulfosalsimonas sp. | reverse complement strand
ATTTTATCAAAAACACCCAGCGGGGCATCACGCGGTAAAATGACGGAATGACAAGGGCGGACAAAAAGATAGGCTTGATCGCTGGAAGCGGTCCTTTTCCGGTGCTGTTTGCAAAAAAGGCCACAGCCCGGGGATACGAAGTCTTTGCAGCAGGCTACCGCAATGAAACCGAGCCGGCCATTGCCGGGCATGTTGCCGCCATGGAAACCTTCTACATCGGCCAGGTGTCCCGCCTGATCAAATTTTTCAAAAAGCACGGCGTGGATTCAGCAGTCATGATCGGCGCCATTGACAAGCCCTCGTCACTAAAGGATATCAGGCCTGATATAAAGGCGCTGCAGCTCCTTGCCGCAGTGCGGAGGGAAACCACCCATGACGACAGGATCCTTCGGGCCTTTGCCGGGCTTTTGGAAGAAGAAGGCATTAAGGTGCGCTCATCCACGTTTCTGCTGCCCGAGCTGCTGGCTGCCCCGGGATGCTGGACCCGCAGGCGTCCCTCTGAAAAGGAGCGCCGCGATATTGAACTCGGCTGGAAGATGGCAAAGGCGGTGGGAAGCCTTGACATAGGACAGTGCGTGGTTGTGGCAGGCGGGTCAGTGCTTGCAGTGGAGGCAATTGACGGAACAGATGCCACCATCAGGCGCGGAGGCAGCCTGGGCAGGGGCGATGCCGTGGTTGTAAAGGTTTGCAAGCCGATCCAGGATTTTCGCTTTGACGTACCGGCAGTCGGCTCGCAGACCATAGAGTCCATGCATGAGGCAGGGGCCAGGGTTCTGGTGATTGAAGCCGGCAGGTCCATTGTATTTGACAAGGATGGAATGGTCGAACTTGCAGACAAATACGGCATATCCATAGAGGCGCGCACAGATGGCCCCAATGAAGACTTGATGCCGCAGGAGCAATAAGGAGCGGGAAAATGAGCAACAGCAAAAAGATTCGCGTCGCGGTCGTGGGCGTAGGATACCTGGGGCGGTTCCATGCGGAAAAGTATGCGGATCTGCCCGGGGCCGAGCTGGTGGCAGTAGTGGATACCAACCATGAGCAGGCCGGGGCGGTGGCGCAAAAGACAGCTACGTCGGCCTGCAGCGACTACAAGGAACTTTCGGGCAAAGTGGACGCTGTAAGCATAGCTGTTCCCACCCCGCTGCATTACGAAACAGCAAAGTATTTCCTGGAAGCGGGCGTGGACGTGCTCATTGAAAAGCCCATTACACAGAGCGTTGCAGAGGCTGATGAACTCATAGACATTGCCGGGAAAAACGGCTGTATCATTCAGGTGGGTCATCTTGAGCGGTTTAACCCTGCAGTGGTTGCTGTGCGCGATTTCGTGGAAAACCCTCTTTTCATAGAGTGCAACCGCCTGAGCCTTTACCAGCCCAGAGGAACCGATGTGAGCGTGGTCCACGACCTTATGATCCACGATATCGACCTTATCCTGAATTTCGTAAAGTCGAAGATCAAAAACTGCCATGCCATGGGTGCGCCGGTGGTGACACAGATGGTTGATATTGCAAACGCGCACCTCGAGTTTGAAAGCGGGGCGGTGGCAAATGTCACGGCCAGCCGGATTTCCAGCAAGAGCGAACGCAAGATACGGGTTTTTCAGAGGGATGGATATTTTTCCATCGATTTTGCCAACAGGTCCATAACCCGTATTCGCCCGGGCAGCGGGGAGCACAGGGATTGCCCGGTTCCGGGGATGCAGATGGAGACCGAAAGCTTTGCAAAGGCCGATGCCCTTGCAGACGAGATAGGCTCTTTTGTGGAGGCCTCAGCAGAGCGAAAACAACCCGAAGTTTCAGGAAAAATGGGCAGAGACGCCCTCGAGATCGCAGTTGATATTATACGGCAGACCGGTGAAGCAATGCAGCGTCTTGACGGGGCGGTTAAATGAAGCCGGCGGAACAAGTCGGCAGGGTAATGATCATAGCGGGCGAGACCTCGGGGGATAACCACGGGGCCCGGCTGGTGCGGGAAATGTTTGCAAGGGATCCGGGCCTTGAAATTTTCGGCATCGGGGGAGCGCAGATGAGGCAGGCCGGAGTGGAGATCCTCACTGATGCGGATACCCTTTCAGTGGTGGGAATCACCGAGGTTTTTTCAAGGCTGCCGGTGGTAATACGCGAAGCCGGACGCATAAAAAAACAGATGGTCAGCAGGTGCCCGGATCTATTGATACTGATAGATTTTCCTGATTTTAATCTGCACATGGCAAAGTTTGCCAAAAAACACAATATAGCCGTGCTCTACTATATCAGCCCCCAGGTGTGGGCGTGGCGCGGAGGCCGTGTTGCAAAGATAAAAAAATACGTGGACCGAATGGCTGTTATTCTGCCGTTTGAGGCGGATTTTTACCATGAGCGGGGAGTTTCTGCCACGTTTGTCGGGCATCCGCTGCTGGATCACTATAAAGAGGAACAGCATGCCGGAGACCCGGGTTTTGAAACCCCTGATAAGACCGTGGTGGGACTTCTTCCTGGCTCGCGCAGTAGCGAAATAGCCAGGAACCTGCCGGTAATGCTTGCTGCAGCCCGCAGGCTGGAAAACAGGATACCGGGAATCAGGTTTATTGTTTCAATGGCGCCAGGCATAGACCGTCAATGGCTTGAAGGCTTTGTCAGCCCCTACCGGGAAGTTATAGATATCGAGCTCAGGCCGGGTGCCATTGAAGGCGTATTAAAGGCATGCACACTGGTGGTGGCAGCATCCGGGACCGTAACCCTGGAGGCAGCCATTTTCGGAGTGCCAATGGTTATCATATACAGGGTGTCCCGGGTCAGCTACCTGCTGGGCAGTATGCTTGTAAACGTGGATCACATAGGGCTGGCAAACATTATCGCGGGTGAACGCGTGGTGCCGGAACTGATCCAGCAGCAGGCCGAACCGGCTGAAATTGCACGAACTGTCTCTCATCTGCTCTCCGACCCTGAGGCGCTTTCCGATCTGAGGCAAAGGCTTCGTTCCGTAAGGGCGCTGCTCGGCGAAACCGGTGCTTCTGCGAAAACCGCGGAAATTGCGCTTTCAATGATCCGGCCCCCCGGCGGCGGCACAGTATCAAATACAAAAAAACCCCGCGCTTGTTTATGACAATAAAGCCCAAAATCCAACTGCGGCGGAGGCATAAGCGCATCCTGGAATATGTCCGTGAAAGCTGGGGCAAGCTGGCCGTGGCCATGGTGTGCATGGTTGTAGTATCCGCCACCACGTCCGCCACAGCCTTTCTTGTCAAGCCCATACTCGACGATATTTTCATGGAAAAAAACGAGCGGATGCTCATTTTGATCCCGATTGCGGTCCTGGTGATATATTTGCTGCGGGGCGCTGCCATGTACGGCCAGGAGTTTTTGATGCACTACGTGGGCGAAACCATTATCCGCAAAATGCGCGAAAACCTCTACGACCGTATATCCGACCTGTCGCTTGCCTTTTTTCAGAAGGAAAAGACAGGGGTGCTCATGTCGAGGATCACCAATGATGTAAATATTATCAAAAGCATGGTTTCAAACGCTGTAACCGGGGCCCTGAGGGATTGTTTTACCATTGTCGGGCTGGTTTTCGTGATTTTTTACAGGGACTGGAAGCTGGCCCTGCTGGCAATGGTGGTTCTGCCTGTTGCATTTTTCCCCATATACGAATTCGGCCGCCGCATACGCAAGTTCAGCACCAGGAGCCAGGAGTCCATGGCTGATCTTAGCGCGTTTCTGCATGAAACCTTTGCGGGCAACAAGATAGTTAAGGCCTTCGGCATGGAGCCGCAGGAAAAAAGCCGTTTTTTCGACAAAAACCGCAGGTACTACCGCTACGAGATAAAGACTTTCCGCATAAAGGCTCTCAGCTCTCCTGTAATGGAAATACTCGGCGGCATAGGCATTTCAATGGTCATATGGTACGGAGGCTACGGCGTAATTCACGGCGAATCAACACCAGGAACATTTTTTTCCTTCATGACAGCTGTAATGATGCTTTACGCACCGATCAGGAAGCTTTCCAAGCTAAACAATGCCATTCAGCAGGGCATGGCTGCGGCAGACAGGGTGTTTGACATACTTGAAACCGAATCAGACATTGTTGACCCTGAAAACCCCCTGCCCATGCCTGATCCGCCTCACAGGATTTTATTTGAACATGCATGTTTTGAATATGAATCCGGTGAGCAGGTTTTAAAAGACGTAAACCTGGAGGTCCGGCCGGGCGAGCGACTGGGAATAGTCGGGACAAGCGGAGGCGGCAAGACCACTCTGGTAAACCTGATTCCCAGGTTCTATGACGTTACTTCAGGTGCGGTCAAGATAGACGGCATAGATATCCGGCAATTTTCAGTTGCTGATCTGCGCAGCCGGATTGCAGTTGTCACCCAGGAGCCCATTCTTTTCAATGACACCATAGGCGCAAACATCTCCTACGGCAGCAAAAACGCCACAAGGCAGCAGGTCCTTGATGCTGCCAGGGCAGCCTACTTATACGATTTTATACAAGGCCTGCCCGAAGGCATTGACACAGTGATAGGAGAGCTCGGCGGCAGGCTGTCAGGCGGTGAAAAACAGCGCATGTGCATCGCCAGGGCGCTTCTCAAAGACGCGCCCATACTGATTTTAGACGAGGCAACTTCCGCGCTTGACGCGGAGGCTGAACAACTGGTTCAAAAAGCCCTGGAAAACCTCATGGAGGGCAGAACTTCGTTTGTGATCGCGCACCGGCTTTCCACTGTTGAGGATGCAGACCGCATAATTGTTCTTTCAGGCGGAAGTATAGTTGAACAGGGCAGCCATAAAACCCTGCTTGCCCTGAAAGGGGAGTATTACAAGCTTTATTTCAAACAGTTCTCAGGCCGCTCAGGCGCGGCGTCTGACTCAGCAGACCTCGTGACCGAACCATAAGGCAGCATGAAGGCCCATGAAGATCAACACGATCGTCAACCGATTCATTTTAAAGCAATTAATCCCGCCGTTTTTCATGAACATGGGATTTTTCATGTTCGTATTTCTGATGCGCGAGATTTTGGACATCACCAACATGATAGTCAACTATCAGGTGAGCTTCGGGATCTTTTTGCTGCTGATCGTTTATTCCATGCCCTATTTTCTCGTATATATCATTCCAATGTCGGTTATGATGAGCGTGCTGCTGACATTTCTGCGGATGTCTTCGGACAATGAAATCCTTGCTTTAAGATCCGCGGGCATAAGTCTCTACCATATGCTGGCCCCTGTGCTTGTTTTTGCAGCAGCAGGTTGCGCGGTCACCGTGTTCATGGCCTCATACGGCATGCCGTGGGGCAAGTCGTCATATGAGCAGCTTTCCATGCAGGTGGTGCAGTCCAACTTTAACATAGGCCTCAAGGAGCGCCAGTTCATAGACAGCTTCGACGGCGTCATGATGTATGTAAACGAGGTGGACATGAAAACCAGGAGCATGGAGGGCGTATTCATAGAGGACAACCGGGACAGCGGCCCGGCCAGCACCGTGGTTGCACCTGAAGGGTATCTTTTCGAGGGAGACGAGCCGTATACCTTTGTTATACGTCTTTACCGCGGAATTGTCAGCCAGGGCCGGCCCGGAGGCGACTCTTTTCATGCAACCCGTTTTGACACCTATGATATCAGGCTGGACCTGCAGAGCGCGGCATCAGGTCAGGGCTCCGGTAGTAAAGATGAAAAGGAAATGGGGTTTGCCGAGCTGCTTGACTACCTTGAGAGCAGTGACGATACAGGCAGCAAATATTATTCCATGCACATGGAATTTCACAGAAAGTTTTCAATACCGTTTGCATGCCTTGCCCTGGCGGTATTGGCAATGCCGCTCGGAATCCAGACCGTGTCGGCTAAAAAATCCGCGGGCCTCGGGATTGGACTGGTTTGTTTTCTCATGTATTATCTGATTTTGTCAGGTGGGATGGTTCTCGGCGAGGCCAGGGGATATCATCCCGCCCCGCTGCTTTGGTTTCCAAATGTCGTCATGGGCGGCCTCGGGCTGTATCTGCTTCGCAAGGCTGCAAATGACAGCCCTGCGGCGCTGATTACCGGATTCAGCCGGGCCTGGGCTCTGTTCAGGCGCCTGGCGCCTGCAGGGGCCGGTAATGACAATGCAGGCGGCCCGGGCGCCGGAGAGGGCGGATCAGGGCGATGACAGTTATTCACCGCTATATTACAGCCTCGTTTCTCAAGTACTTCTGTTTCGTGCTCATCATGGTGGTAGGCATCTACCTGTCTGTTGACTTCATAGGCAGAATAGATGATTTTATTGAGTCAGAGCGCTCGCCTGCGGAAGCCGGATTTTATTTTCTGCTCAAGATC
>JAWLEU010000108.1:0-7923 GCA_041685965.1 Desulfosalsimonas sp. | reverse complement strand
GGGTGAAAAAATAGACTGCGGCTTTCTAAAATGCATTCATGGCGTATTTGACGCGTTCTTCTGCAGAGGGGATTAAGTCAGGGTCAAGCTTTTCAATTTTCTGCAGGCGCGGGACCAGGCCTGCGCCGTTTGCCACCTGGATGGCAAGGCCGGGGCGGGCGTTTAATTCAATGAGAAGGGGACCGCGGTCTTTGTCCACCACCAGGTCTGCGCCCACGTATCCCAGGCGGGTGATTTCGCGGGCGCGCGATGCAAGTACAAGCAGGTTCTGCCAGTCAGGCACGGCTATGGCGTCCAGTGCCATGCCGGTATCAGGGTGCCGCGTCACACGCTTTGAATACTGAACCGCGTGCAGGCATTTGCCTGTGGCTATGTCCAGCCCGACGCCCACTGCGCCTTTGTGAAGGTTGGCCTTTCCGTCGGAGGCCCTTGTGGACAGCCTCATCATTGCCATTACCGGATATCCCATGAACACTATTATCCGTATGTCAGGCACGCCTTCATAGGAAAGTTTTTCAAACATTTCAACAGGCCGGATCAGGTCCTCGATTATTGCCACGTCAGGCGTGCCTGCAAGGGAATAAAGACCGGCCAGGATGTTGGACAGATGCCTTTTTACGTCGTGCACGTCCATGGTTTTGCCGGAGGATTTTACAAACCGGCCGTTGCTGCGGCCCTTGATTACCAGGATCCCCTTGCCTCCCGCACCCTTGGAGGGTTTGACTGCAAAGCCGTCCAGATTTTTTACAAGCCCGGGAAAATAAGCGATTTCATACTGCCGGCGTATTACTCCCCTCAGCCTGGAGGTGGTTACGCTGAATTTTTCAGCCTGGAGTTTTGTTTTCAGCTTGTCGTCCACAAGCGGGTATCTGCTGCGGGTGTTGTATTTGCTGATATAGGCGAAATTGCGGCGGTTTATACCCAAAAACCCCTGCTTTTTGAGTGCTGAAGGTAAAATCCACATATCAGCGACTGCCTTTCATTACCCCGAAGCGCTTGAGCTCGGTTAATTTATACCCTGTGTACTGTCCCATCAGCAGGATAAACGCAAGAAGGACAAGGTGGATTTCCGGGAAATTAAAGGTCAGGTGCCGGATGATTCCCGTTTGCATGCACAAATAGGCGAGTATTGCAACACAGAGGCTTCCGACCCCCTGGATAAGCACTTCCCTGCTTCCTTCCTCCTCCCAGAGTATGCTCATGCGCTCGATTGTCCAGGCAATTATGATCATGGGGAAAAAAGTGACGGTCAGGCCCACGTTGAACCCCAATTCGTGCCCTACGACGCTGATCATGGAGGTAAGGAAAATCACCAGTACAATCAGGGTGGATATCCGTGCAACCATGAGCAGGTTCAGCTTTGAAAGATAGCCCCTCAGCACAAGTCCCAGGAGCACAATGCCGATAAACGCGGTCAGTCCCTGGACAAGCTGGGTTTGCAGAAAGGAAAGGGCAATCAAAACCGGCATGAAAGTGCCTGATGTGCGCACCCCGATAATAATTCGCATAAAAGTTACTATAAGTGCGCCCACCGGCAGAAGCAGCAGAAGTTTGAAAACGCTCTGCTCTTCAATCGGAAGTGAATAAAGGCTCAAAAGAGAAAGCCTGTCTTTGTCCATCGTCAGCCTGGCCAGGTCCATTGCCGGCATGGTCTGGCGCATCATGGAAAAGCGGATTTCCGAGTTACGCCCGCCCGATACGTCCAGAAGGGATTTGCCCTCACGGTGCCATAAAAGCATGTTTTCCGAGAGACCATTTTCGCCGGTCTCCGGATCCATAGCCACCCAGCGGCCCTGGTCAAAAATCTCGAGCACCGGCTTGAGGGACTGGTATCTTCGGGCGTCTTCCAATTCCAGGCCCATGGATTCGCGGGCGGGTATGCCTGCATGGTTGAGCAGGCGCATGAGCAGGGTTGAAAGGGAGTATTCGTTTAAAAGCAGTGCAGCATTCTGGTCAGGGTTGGATGCAGTGAGCTGTTTTGCCAGCTCACGGGCAAAACTGGCGGGAGTGCTGGATTTTTCGTATGCCTGTTCAACAAGCTGATGAGCGGCTGTGCCCTGTAGAGGATCCCAGTAAATTGTTTTCGGCTCAGGCTCTTTGCCGGCTTCCTTCCGGCTGCCGGCATCCGGGTCTTGTATCATCTGAACCTTGTAGTACAGGGTTTGTTTGCCCGAGGCATTGCGCCTGGTCCATTCAGCCCTTCTGCCGTTTGGGCCGGCGACGATTGAGTAGCCGTATCCGGTTGATGCCGCTTGTTCGGATGCCTGTCTGAAACCTGGCGGGTTTCCCGGAAGGTCCAGGCTTACCTTTACCGGCTCTCCCTCGGCGAGAAAGTCAATCCTTGCCTCTATGAGCCAGACCGGCTTTTCCTGGCCGGGTGTCAGGGGAATATTTAATTCCGCGTGCCTGAGCCAGGCAAGTCCCAGTCCTGCCGTGATCAGAATCAGGATTGCCATGTAAAACGGGAGTTTCGACTTCATTTACCGCCATTTCCGTTGCTGTTTTCTTCCGGCAGTGGTGCTGAGAATTTCCGTGCCACGTCCACCACCATGAGATCCCGTAAAATATTGCGTCCAATCAGGACGTTGTGGCTCAAATGCCCTCTTTCCTCCAGGGTGAATTCCTCGACCATTTTGATCCTGCCGAGCTGAAACTGCAGTTCAATCACCGCGCGGCGCTCGGGTTCAGGGCTTGAGGCCTGAAGAATTCTTGCGTGTCGGACCACTTCCTTTTCAATTTCGTAGAGTTCATCCTCTTCCGGGTCTTTGAGTTTAAAACGTACCCACGGGTCCCCGTCTCTTTCAAAAGTCTCCAGGTCCCGTGCGCCAAGTGAGGACGTGGTGGCTCCTGTATCAATACGCGCGGGAAAAGCATGTCCCGGGGGTGTAAGCCGGACATTTTCAGCCCTGCCCACAACAAGCTTGTCAGTGCCGATGTTTTCAAGCAGGATCCGCTCTTTTGAGTCCGAATCCTGTTCCCTGGAGCTTTCAAGTGCCTCCAGTCTAAGGCTTGTATCTGTATGCGCCTGTTTTGTGAGTTTTTCCAGATCCTTGAAGGACTGGAGGTTTTGCTCCATGGATTCATTAAGAATCTGCTGTTGTCTGATGTATTGATCCATGAGCAGGTAGGTTCTGGCGGACTGCATTTCCAGCCTGTCCTCAATGCGGTCTAACCCGTTGTTCACCCCGGACAGATCCTTTTTCTGCAGAAGAAAACTTTCCGAGGCGCAGCCGGCTGCAAAACAGACAAGCAGCGAAATAATCAATGCTTTTTCCAAAAAACGTGTTGCCAATTTCATTATGGGCCCTTTCGGATTGAAAAAACACCCTGCGCGGGTATTAACAAAATGTCCATGGTATTTATATAGAAACATAAAAATAACATCAAGGCCATAGAGGCAGTAAATTATGGCGGAAAGCAAAGACAGGGTTTAACCTTTTATAATGTAATTTAATGGCTGCAAAAAGAAAAGCAGGTTTTCCTTACACTGCTGCTGCTTCGGACACAGGCAAAAAAGGAGGGGGATATGAGGGCTTGAATACTCGCTTTTTTCATACCTGCCTTTATGTGTTTACCCAAGGCGGGCCTAAGAGCTGGCGGAGATGGGTTATAATGGTTTTGCCATTGACATGTACGGGAAGGATAAAGTCACGGATTATCCCGGCAAGGCCTCTGAATGGTCCAGCCAGTTATGACGAGTCTGCTGACAAGCGCTCCCGGCGGCATATGAAGATTTTTCTCAAGAAGCTGTTTTAGCCGGAGCCGGTATTGTTCTTAAACACCGCGGCTGCGCGTTCAAGGGCCTGGAAGCGTTTTTCAATATCAGCGGTAATGGATTTTATGACCTCTGCTGCCGCAGGAATTTCATTGATAAGGCCCGCCACCTGGCCGCAGCAAATTTCCGCGTCCATGGCCCGGCCCAGCCGCTGGGACTGGTACTGGCCGTTTTCTTCCAGATATGCGAGCAGCTCTTCGTCCTGGGCGCCGGATTCATGCAATTCCCTGAATTTCCGGGTAAACGAGTTTTCCAGGTCCCTTGCCAGCATGAACCTTTTTGACACTGATGAAGTGCAAACATCTTTTGCCCGGGCCACGGCCTGTTTGACGTTGTCGTGGCTCTCGGATTCCCGGGTTGCCATAAACCGCGACCCCATGTAGATGCCGTCTGCGCCCAGTGCCATGGCTGCCAGAACCCCGCGGGCGTCTCCTATGCCTCCGCCCGCCACCACGGGTATATCCACAGCATCTGCAACCATGGGGGTGAGCACGAATGTTGTCAGTTCTGTAAAACCCTTGTGCCCTCCTGCCTCGAAGCCTTCGCAGATTACAGCGTCCACGCCCGCCTGCGCGGCTTTTTGGGCATGCCGGGCCGTGGAAATGGCGTGCAGAACCTTGATGCCGGCATTTTTAAGGGTTTCGGTATAGGTATCCGGCCTGCCCACGGATACTATGGCTGCGGGAACTTTTTCCTCAACCAGCACGTCCACGATCTTTTTTGAATATTTGGTGTCCTCGCCGAACCCTACAACCACGTTGACCGCAAACGGCCTGGCAGTGGCTTCCCTGACTTTGCGGATCTGCTCTCGCATTGTCTCTGCCGTTTTTCCCGGGTCAGGCTCTATTTTATCCGCCCCTGAGTTGGGGCCCAGAGTGCCCATGCCGCCAGCCTCTGACACGGCGGCTGTAAGGGCTGCGCCGCTGACCCAGTTCATTGGCGCCTGTATGATGGGATAACGGATGTCGAGCAGGCTGCATATGCGGTTTTGATTTTTTTTGTCCAAGGGGCTTTCCTTTTTATAAACCGTCCGAATTACCTGAGCATGCTTTCAAATCTGGACTGCATATCGCAATATATTCCAAGGGCAAGGTCTGTTGTCTTTTTGTCAGCATCAAGCCCGTTTCTCGCCGGGGGTTTTGAAAGAGAAAAGCCGCCCGGTGTTGTCATGGGCAGCCCGGTACGGCCGGCTATTGCTTTCCAGGCAGTTTCCGGGCTGTCGCACAGCCTTTCGTATTCCACAAACAAGATCTTGTCGTGTTCATATTCGGTCTGCCGTAAAAGGTAACTGTATACCCTGATCCATTGATCCAGCCAGTATGCCGGCGTGCCAGGGCTGTATTCCGAGGCGCTGCCGCCGACGTCGAAAGGCCTGTGGTCGCCGCCGAATTCGTGGTGTACGAGCCACTGCATGTATTTGCGGGCGAATCCGTCCCTTCTGTGCAGTTCTGCAAAACGTAAATGCTGGTTGTACAAAGACAGTGATTGCTGGATCGGGTCCCTGAACGGAATGATAACCGCGGCCTCTGGAAATGCAACCCTCAGGGATGAAAGCCTTAAAATGTTGTTGTTGTTTTTTGAAAGATAACGGCTTGAGCCGCTTGTATCGAGCAGGGCGGCTATGTATTTTACAAAGCTCTCAATGACTTCACTGTCTGCCTCCATGGGTGCGAGCCTGTCGGAAAAGATATATTTTCTGCCGGACAGCACCCGCCAGAAAACCTCTTCAAGCGCCTCGGGGCTGTCAAAATCCACGAGTATGCCGTCGCCGTGGGCCCTTTCGTTCAGGTCGGCTTCCCTTGAGGAAATGCCCGTTAGTTTTCTCCAGAAATGCGGGGCAAGGGCAAACGGCATGTCGCGATATGTAAGCGAGCAGAATTCGCCTGTTGCATAGAGCTTTCGCATCAATGCGGTAGTGCCGGCCCGGGCCAGCCCGCAGACAAATACATGTTTTTGCAGGCGCGCGGTTTCCGGGTCGGATGCATGGAGCATCCTGTCGATATTAAAAGACATTTCCGAAACAGGCCCTGCAAGCGCAAACCTGTGAAGCACGCGGGCCCAGAATCCGTAATCAGGCCCGGCCACGTTTCCTCCTTGCAAACCCGTATAATGCCGCAAACATTGCGGTGCCTGCAAGGCCCTGCGGCGATGCCAAAAAGTCGTAGAGTTTAATGTCAAGGGCAGATGCCAGGTAAACAGCCGCGATAAAGGGCGAGAAAACAAGCAGCAGTGCCATCATCAACCGCAGGGAAGCCGTCATGATCCTGCCGGAGTAGGCGGCAAGAGCCTTTTGCTTCCAGTGATCGGATATTTTCCTGCTGTTGATTATAAATACAGCCTTCCTGCATGACAGGTTCATGCTGTTTAACCCGGCAAATAATGATGACCTCAGCAGTATTTCCACTGCCAGAATGCAGCATATGCCTGATACAAGCCAGATCATTGCCGCTTTCCGTTTTGAGGGGAGGGTTCCTCCGCCTTGTCATCGGCTGATCTGATTCTGGCAAGTATTTTTTTCAACGGGTACCATACGAGCGCAAACACTGCCAGAAAAACCGATGCTACGAGTCCTCCTATTACTGCCAGGGTACCCGCGCCGAGGCCCGGGCCCACGTAGGCATGCGCGGGTGACACAATCGCGGCCGTTGAAAGTACAGCTGCGGTGACAATAATGGTCCATGATTTCATGGATGCACCTCCTTAATTAATGGCCTGTCCACTTCTGCCGCTCCGGATTACTGCTGTCATGATCCGGAGCTGCCGCAGGTTTTTTCTTCAGGAGCAAAATCAAAGTAATCCTTTGGCACCCAGACAGCCTCTGAGACCAGAAGAGATTGTTTATCATCATACCTGTTGAGGAACTCGAAGACGGTTTTTCCCTTTTTGTCTGCAATAAAAACTCGTCCCTGGACAGAGCTGGTTATCAGTATGCTGCCGTCAGGCAGAACCTGGTGTTTTCCGCGTATTCTTGAATAAAACCAGTCAGTTGAGCCGTTGTATAAAGTTTCCTGTTCGTTTTTGTCCGGTTCTATACTCAAAATACGGCTGAACTTCGGGGTTTCATCTTCCTTCCGCCTGCCGCCGCCGCGTGCATCCCTGGTTTGATTGTCATAGACAGTAATTGTGCCGTCTTCCTGCCAGTCCGGGTCATGTTGTCTTAAAAAAGATCCCATACTGCGCCACTTTATTTTCTCTGTCTCAGGATCAACAACCATGAGTGCATTCAATGACCTTGAGCTCAGCAGCAGGTCCCCTGTGTTAAAATCCTCAAAAGAATCAGCATATCGGGCCGGAAGGGCTTCTGCGTCATTGAAGTGCCACCTGTCGTTTAGCCACCGGTTGTCAAGGTCGTCGTATCTGAGGGAAAGGATGTCGTCTTCCGGGTTTGATTTCATTATGCCGGAAATTTCTATTATATTTTTTGTTTTTCCCGTGTCCGCATCGATTTTGTGCAGCCTGTTTACGCTGTCTCCCTCGATCGTCCAAAGGGCCTGGTCGTTTTGCTGTTTTGTTATTGAATGGTTGAAGCTGCCGAGCTTCACCCACAGGGGCTCCGAGCAGAAATCGATTCTCTGCATCCCGTTTCCCGGATCCCCGTCGTTGAATACAACGGAGCCGTCAGGAAAAACCGAAAATCCCTGGGGCAGATCCTTCGGGGTTTTGTATTTTATTTCATCCCCTCTGCCTTGTTCTTCATGGCTGCGTTTGTCAATCTCCTGCCTGAAGGCGTCAGGGTCGGGTATCCATTTGTGTATTACCCGGCCGTTTTCATCAATGAGAATTGCCCCGTAAAGGCTTTGCTCAAAGTCAAAAGCGCCCCATATAATAATGTATCCGGGCGGAAACGCCCTGTTTTCGTCCATGAACAGCAAAGGATCGTCACGCCTTTGCTTCAGCCCTTTTGTTTCCGCGGAACTGTAGTCTCTTTCTTTGTTTTTCCACAAGTCCTCCAGCATGCGCTCCGGTCTTATTCCCAGGTCGTGTTTCAGGCGGTCCATGGCTCCTTGCCTGGCTTCTCCTCCCTTTATAAAAGCCGAGATTTCCTTGTCTACGGGTTTTATAAGCTCCCAAGGGAACTTTTCGTGTTCGGCCGCGATAAAACCCCAGGTGAAAAAAAACAGTGTCAGCAAAAAAATGCCTGCAAATAT
>JAWLEU010000107.1:0-8265 GCA_041685965.1 Desulfosalsimonas sp. | reverse complement strand
AACATAAGGGAATTTGTCTATTCTGGCGCCGATCAGGCTCTGCTCAACATTGATCGGAGAAAGCCTCAGGGCGGACTGCACGCCCATGTCCATGGCATTTGCCGGCAGCAGCAGGGCTGACACTGAAAGGACCGGGGCTAAAAACGCATACATTATTTTGCGGATCATTACAAAACCCTCCTTTTAAAGTCGGTTATCAGTCAAATCCCTGAAAGAAAAAAAGATAAAAAAACCGGTTGCCTGTATTCGGGTTTATGATTAAAATTCATGGGACTATACATGATTCAGACAGTCCGCTTAAAGCTTTTTTCAAGAAATCCCGCGGACCAGCGCACCACGGTCGGCCTGCCGTGGGGGCAGTTAAACGGGTTTTCGCAAGCATCAAGCTGCTTTAAAAGCGAGCTCATTTCCTGTTGACTCAGAGCCTGGTTGGCGCGGATGGCCCCGTGGCAAGCCATTACAATAATGCATTGTTCTATCAGGTCCGCCATCCCGCCGCCGCCCCCGGTGCTTTCCGCAGCCTCCGCAATATCAGCAATCAAGGGTGCGATCTGTCTTTCGGCAAGCTCTGAAGGCACGGACTTGACGGCAAACGTCTCTCCTCCGAAGTGCTCGATTTCAAATCCCATTGAGTTTAACTCCGGCAAAAGCTTTTCCATTGCCGGAGCCTGCCTGTAGCCCAGTTCAACTGTCTCGGGCATCAAAAGGCGCTGTGCGGATTGTGTATTTCCGTTTTTCCTTATTTTTTGGAGCCGTTCATAGACTACACGCTCGTGGGCCGCGTGCTGGTCAACTAAAACAAGTTCTCCGGATTTCTCGCATACTATGTAGGTATTTTGAAACTGTCCTATGATAACCGCTCCGGAGAAAAAAGCAAGTTCAAAAAGCTCTTCCTGGACCTGCGGATCATGTTTACCGGCAGTTTCTGGTTCAGGCCGGGAATTTTTATCAACATCAGGGGTTTGCCGGCCTCCGAATCCGGCAGCAGGTTCAGATACCATGGCAGCCGCGGTCTGCTGTTTATGTTCAGGGATCTCGTATTGCCAGGGCGGCCGGATACTTTGACGGCCGCTTTTTTTAAAACCCGCGGTTTGCCCTGCGCAAAGGGCTTTTTCAGCGGCAGCGCGCACTGCCTCTATGACCTGTTTTTGTTTTAAAAACCTTACTTCCTGTTTGGCAGGATGCACGTTTACATCAACTTCCCCGGCCGGCACATCCAGAAACACCGCGGCAACAGGAAAACGTCCTTTCATGAGCCTGCCCCGCAATCCTTCGCAAAGCGCGTATATTATCCCGCGGTCCCTTACAAATCGGCCGTTGACAAAAACATATATCTTGGAGGTTCCGCTTCTTGTCACCGAGGGGTCTGCAATCAGGCCGGAAACACCTGCCGCACTGTTTGAATGTCTAAGGGGATAAAGCAGGTCCTGCAGTTCATTTCCCAGCACATCCACGGTTCGTTCAATTGTGCCTGCAGCCCCGGGCCAGTCCTTTACGGTTTTTTTGTTGTGATCAAGCCGGAAGTGTATGTGCGGGCGGGAAAGGGCTATGCAGGCCATGGTCTCGGTTATGTGGCCCATTTCCGTGTTAACGGTTTTTAAAAACTTTCGCCTGGCAGGGGTGTTGTAAAACAGCTGCCCGGCTGAAACCATGGTGCCCACCGGCGCACCGGTCTGGTTGACAGCCTTGATTCTGCCGCCGTCCACCCTGATTTCTGTTGCAGCATCAGAGGCTTCATTCCGGGTGACCAGAGAGAACCTTGATACCGCGGCAATGCTGGGAAGAGCCTCGCCCCGAAATCCCAGGTTGCGGATTTCCGCAAGATCCGATTCAGCTGCGATCTTGCTTGTGGCGTAGCGCTCAATTGCAAGCAGTGCATCGTCATGGCTCATGCCGGCGCCGTTGTCAGACACCCGGATGAGAGATCTTCCTCCCTGCTCTATTTCCGTGTGAATACGGTCACTTCCCGCATCAATGGCGTTTTCCAGAAGCTCCTTGACCACTGAGGCCGGGCGTTCCACGACCTCGCCCGCTGCGATCTGGTTGGAAAGAATCTCGGGAAGAATGTGAATTGATGCCATGGGCAGCGGCCTTGAAACTGGTTATTTGTCCGGACCCTCTACCTCGCCCCTGAGAAACCTGTAGAGGAACTCGGTGTCTGTCGGGGAAAGATCGAATTTAAGCGCGGCTTCGTTTACAAGCTCCTGATGCGGGGCATCAGGCTTTTCGTACTTTTTTACCTCGCTGATCCATTTGACAGCTTTGCGCAGATCTTCTTTTTTCGGCTGAACAGACATGGGAATCCTCCTTTGATGCTTGGCTGTTATAAGCCCTGGCTGTTGCCGGGCCCGGGCTTTCTGCCTTTAATGCCGGCTGCCTGCTCATACGCGTAAGCCGCCTTGAAAAGAGTGTCTTCTGCGTAATGGCTTGCCATCATCTGAAGGCCTATGGGCAGGTTGTTTTGCGTGAATCCGCAAGGCACAGAGATTCCAGGTATTCCGGCAAGGTTTGCAGACAGGGTGAAAATATCCGATAGATACATCTGCATCGGATCATCTATCTTTTCGCCGATTTCAAACGCCGGAGTCGGAGCCGTGGGGGAAAGGACTATGTCGCATTTTTCAAACGCGGCCGCGAAATCCCGCTGTATCAGTGTCCTTATCTGGGAGGCCTTCTTGTAGTAGGCATCGTAATATCCGGCAGACAGGGCATAGGTGCCGAGCAGTATCCTTCGCTTAACCTCAGGGCCGAAGCCTTCTGATCGGGTGCGGTTGTACATTTCCTTGAGCCCGCCGGCCTCGCGGCTCCTGAACCCGTACTTGACCCCGTCGTATCTGGCAAGGTTTGAGCTGGCCTCTGCAGGTGCGATCAGGTAATAGGCAGCCAGGGCCTGGTCAGTGTGGGGAAGCGAGATTTCAACGCATTTTGCGCCTGCTGCGGTGAGAGTCTCCGCGGCCCTTTCAAACGCCCCCCGCACTCCGGGGTCCATTCCTTCGGCGCCGATATACTCGGCCGGAATCCCGAAGGTCATGCCGGTTATATCATCGGAAAGGCATGAATGGTAATCCTGCACCGGCCTGTCTGCAGAGGTTGAATCCCTGGGATCGTGGCCTGCTATCACCGAGAGCATAATTGCCGCGTCTTCCACGTCGCCGGCAAGCGGCCCTATCTGATCAAGAGACGATGCAAACGCCACCAGGCCGAAGCGCGAAACCCTGCCGTAGGTGGGTTTAACTCCCACCACTCCGCAGTGAGATGCAGGCTGGCGTATGGATCCGCCGGTGTCGGAGCCCAGGGCTCCAAGGCACATGTCTGCTGCCACCGCGGCGGCGCTGCCCCCGCTTGATCCTCCCGGGATGCGCGAGATGTCCCAGGGATTGCGGGTGGGCTTGAAGGCCGAGTTCTCAGTTGATGAACCCATGGCAAACTCGTCCATGTTTAGTTTTCCGACCATAACCGCGCCTGAGGAGTTTAGCTTCTCCATTACAGTGGCGTCATATGGCGGGACAAAATCTGCAAGCATCCTGGATGCGCAGGTGGTGGTCACGCCCTTTGTGCATATAAGGTCTTTTACCGCGATGGGAATACCGGCAAGCGGTCCTGCTTTGCCTGATTTAAGGGCTTCGTCTGCCTGTTGTGCCTGCCTGCGGGCAATTTCCTCGGTGACAGTTATAAATGCGCCTATATCGTCTTCCTTCGCACGGATTTGTTCCAGCACTGCTTCAGTAAGCTCCGCGGCAGAAATCTCCCTGCCGCAAAGAAGATTTTGCGCCCCGTGTATGGAAAGCCCGCAGAGATCTGATTGTTTCATAGCACACTGCTCCTTATTCAATTACCCTGGGTACCGTAAAGCTGCCTTGTTCTGATTCAGGGGCGTTTTCAAGGGCGTCTTTTCGCTCGAGGTGTCCGGCAACGGCATCCTCGCGGAATGCGTTGCATATCTCCACTGCATGGGATGTAGGGAAAACGTCCGTGGTGTCAACCCTGCCAAGGCTTTCTGCGTGTTCCAGGATATCGCCGAGATCCCGCGCGAATCTGTCGAGATCCGTTTCCCGGATGTCCAGCCTGGCCAGTTCCGCCACGTGCTGTACCTGTTCTCTGGAAATTTTCATGGCTGTGGCCTTTTACCGGTTAGTCGTTTAATACAATCATCGCATCCACGCCCGCCTTCTGAAGGCGGGTCAAATCGTCTTCCGCCTGTTTGCGGCTGTTGTATGGTCCCAGGCGCACCCTGCTCCACTTGCCTTTTCCTTCCACAGCGGCTGTCCTGGTAAATGCCGGATAACCCTTGTCTGAAAATTTTTCCCTGACCTTTTCGGCATTTTCAGGATCCCGCATGGATGCAACCTGGATGGCGTATTTTTTTTCCGGGTCCGCGGAAGGCCGTGTTTGCATTTGCAACTGCGGCTCGGGCTGATCCGGCTTTTCCGCAGCTTTTTCCTCCGGTTGCCCGGACCGGTCCGGCTTTTTCCCGGCGGTTTTTTCCAGCCGGATTTCCGAAGGGTCCGGCCTTTCATGTTTCGGGGCCAGGACTCTCGGGCGCCCGGCAGCGTGTTCGTCTATCTCGTTTTTTTCCTTGAGTTTATCATAGAATTCAAATGAAATCTCATCAGGAATTTTTTCCTGCTCTTTTTGCCGGTCTTCATTGCCTGCAAGAACGCTTACTTCGAGTTCCGAGAGCTTGTTGTCTAAGTTTTTCATGTCAAAGTTGACCGGCGCGGTGTTGCGGCCCACCAGTACGCCGACCACGAACATGCATGCAGAGGTGAAAAAAAACAAAAGCAGGAGGCCGAATAAGCTGCCGCCTGCGCCCGTGCTGCCGGTTTTTTCCTGCGGGACGCCCATTTAATATCCTACATGGATTCCGGGGCCGAAACCCCGAGCAGGTTAAGTCCGTTGCGGATGACTTTCTGCACCGCAAGGACCATGTAGAGCCGGGGCAGGATCAGGTCCGGATCCTCGGTTAAAACCCTGTGCTTATTATAGTAGGCGTGAAACAATGCCGCAAGGTCCATGAGGTAATAGGCTATCCGGTGCGGCTCCATTAGTTCCGCAGCCCCTGCCACGGTTTCGGGATACCGGGTAAGCTGCTTGAGCAGCCGGATTTCCCCGGGCCGGCTGAGAAGTTCAAGATTGCCGGGCCCTGCTGCGGTTATGCCTTTTTCATCCCGCCCCTTTTTGTATATGCTTGATATGCGGGCATGGACGTATTGCACGTAATAAACAGGATTGTCGTTGGTCCTGGCCTTTGCCACCTCCAGATCGAAATCAAGCGGGCTTTCGTGGTGGCGGGTCAGGAATATGAACCTTGCAGCATCCCTTCCGACTTCTTCGGTCACGTCCCTCAGGGTTTCAAACCTGCCTGCACGCGTGGACATGGATACCGGCTTTCCGCTGCGAAGAAGGTTTACCAGCTGGGTTAAAATTACCCTGAACTGCTCCGGCTTGTTGCCCATAGCTGTTATGGCTGCGCTCAAGCGCGGCACGTATCCGTGGTGATCCGCACCCCAGACATCTATGACCCTTTCATATCCCCGTTGGTATTTTTCCAGGTGATAGGCTATGTCTGAGGCAAAATAAGTGGTCCGGCCGTCTTTGCGGACCACCACGCGGTCTTTTTCATCACCGTATTCTGAAGAGGCAAACCATTTGGCCCCGTCTTTTTCATAAACCAGCCCCCGGCTTTCGAGCCATGCCAGCGCCTGCTCCACCTTTCCGGTGTCATACAGGCCCTGTTCGCTGTACCAGTTGTCAAAACAGACCCCGAGGTTTTCAAGGTCGTTTTTGATCTCCTCTATGATTTCGGCCGCGGCAATCCCGGCACAGATCTCTATGGCCTTATCCTCGCCCGCCTGCCTGATTTGGTCGCCTTTTTGTGCAAGCGCAGATTTTGCGATTTCATATATGTAGCTGCCCTGGTACGCGTCTTGCGGAAAATCCACGCTTTGGCCTTCTAATTCCAGACACCTGAGAAATACCGATCTACCGAGGGTTTGAATCTGGGTGCCTGCGTCGTTTATGTAGTATTCACGGTCTGCACTGTATCCGCAGAAACTAAGAAGCGAGGCAATGGTGTCGCCCACAACCGCTCCCCTGCCGTGGCCTATATGAAGGGGTCCTGTGGGATTGGCGCTTACGAATTCCACCTGCACCCTTCTGCCGCCTCCGAGATCCGAGGAACCAAAGGAGCCGTCTTTTTCGTGGATTTGCGACAATACCGGCAGCCAGGCTGCGGGCCGGATGAAAAAATTTATAAATCCGGGGCCCGCAATCTCTGTTTTTTCTATCAGGCCTTCCGGGTCCGCGAGATGGCGCACTATTGTTTCGGCAATTTTGCGCGGCTGCATTTTCTGGGCCGCCGCCCCGGCCATGGCGAAATTGGTGGCCAGGTCTCCGTGGGCTTCTGCTTTTGGTTCTTCCAGGACTGCGTCCGGAAAATCCGGGGAGGCAAGCTCGCCCGCCTCGAATGCAGCCCGGGCCGCGTCAAGCAGCAGTTGTTTTACGCTTTGTTTGACCATTCGTATCTGTTGTCCTTAAATGAAAGTCGGTATCGGTCAAAGTTTGACAGAATCGTAAAATGGTCAATGATCGGCAAAGGCGACTTCCAAGGAAGTCCAAGGTCGGGATCGGTTTTTGAAGCGACATTGAGCGTTCACGGTCAGGAGCGAAAAAACTGATACCAACCGCAGGGCTTCCTTCCCGCAAAAACATCGGGCTATGTGAGAAGCTTTTTACGAAACCGTCAAATTCTAATTTGTAGGAATTTTTCCGGGTCAAGTCAAGAAAAAGCAGGAACCCTGCCCAGTATGTGGTTCAATGTGTTTAAAAGGGGAAGAACCCTGCTGTGGTGTTCCGGGGGGATCATGAGAACCGTGACAGGCTCGTTGGGCACGGTGCGGCCGGATGAATCAGTTTTTTCCCTTTCCGGTGCGAGCCGGATGAGCATGTCAGTGAGGTTGCCTGAAAAGCCCTGCCGGTCTGCGTGCTCTATTACCTGCAGAAACATGGTGTTAACAGTAAGGGTGAGATCGTCGATCTGCGCGCTGCCGGTGATACGGCAGGGCTGAGACGATATCATGCACCTGCACCCGAAAGGCCTGACAGGGTAGATTGTGCAGGCATTTTCTTCAAGCAGGGGGCAGACACCGGGTTGTTCGGGAAGTGTTTCTTTAGGCGGCTCCCTGTGTTCGCTGCAGATCCTGGCGTGACTGTTTGTGGTCATGGACGGCCTGAATCCGGGAGCATCAGAGCAGGCAGTCACCTTTTCAAAAACTTTCTGCTGATTTTCACGATCCAGGGACCTGTAAATCATTTCCGCTTCCAGGCTGGTCAGGGTTACATCAGCGGTGCAGCAGTCAGAGCAGTATTTGCGGCAGGCCAGGGAAAAACTTTCCGTGTAGTCGTCATACAGGCGGTATATTTCCGAAAGGGCCTCAAGAGGGCTTATATTGGCGTTTTGCCGGGGTTCCATGGTGCGTTCCTGTTTATTTGCTTTTTTTTCTGTAGTTTTTGTAGTGCAAAAGCACCTTCTGAACGTACTGCCTGGTTTCACTGTACGGGGGGATTCCGTTGTAATGGTCTACTGCCTGTGGACCTGCATTATAGGCTGCCAGAGACAGGTTGAGGTTTCCGTCGTAGCGTTTTATAAGTGTTTCAAGGTACCTTGTGCCTGCAGAGATGTTTTCCCTCGGGTCAAAGGGGTCGCTTATGTTGTAGACTCTGGATTGTACGGGCATCAGCTGCATCAGTCCGCGGGCGCCCTTCGGTGAAACCGCGGCCGGGTTAAAGGATGATTCCACCCGTATAACCGCTTTTACCAGTTCGGGTCTGACCCCGGTCTTCCGGGAAATATCGGTGATAATATCTTCATACCGGCCTGCTGCCACGGGCTCGGAGCCGGGGGTTGAAGGGCCGGGATTGCGCACGTACTCACCTGAGGAGGGTGCGTCCGTAAAATGATAGGCCCCCTGGTCGTCTATGCGTACATACATCTCATCGCCCGCGTTCGCCCCTGCGGGTAGTATCAGCAGGCAGGCTGCGGCAAATGCAAGTGTTTTAATGCGTGTAATTTTCATTTTTTTCATGCGTATTGTACCCGTAATACCGGGGTATGGTCAAATAAATTGCAGCAATCCTGCGTTAAGGATTCAATATTGATGGTCTCGTAAAAAGCAATCTACACCGCCTCGGCGGTATTTTTGCAGGAAGGAAACCCTGCGGTGGGGGTCAGTTTTTTTGGTGCTGAACGCCACCCCCGCAAGGAGG
>JAWLEU010000106.1:0-8266 GCA_041685965.1 Desulfosalsimonas sp. | reverse complement strand
GATGATGGGCGGACTCGGCCTTGTTATCGGCACGGCCCTGGCCCTGGCCTCCAGGATTTTCTACGTTTATGTTGATCCCAAGGTGCTTGAAATCGATGATCTTCTCCCGGGAGCAAACTGCGGCGGATGCGGGTATCCGGGCTGCGGGCCCAATGCCGAAGCCATAGTGGAGGGCAAATCCCCTCCTGATTCATGCGTTGCCGGCGGAGCGGACCTGGCCGAAGCAATAGCCGCGGTAATGGGCTTATCCATTGAAGCCAAAGAGCCTGATATAGCTCTTCCGGGATGCACCTACGGTATAGAAAAGGCTGATCTAAAGTTTAACTATCAGGGCCTGAGCGACTGCCAGGCAGCGGCCCTTCTCTACGGCGGAATGAAGGTGTGCCAAATAGGGTGTCTCGGTCTCGGGTCCTGTATGAGGGCCTGCCCGTTTTCCGCAATATACATGGACGAAGCCGGCCTGCCCGCGGTTGACGAACTGCGATGCACAGGCTGCGGCACCTGCGAAAGAGTCTGCCCCAAGCACATCATCAAACTGTCATCTGTAACCCGCAGGATACTCAAGGAATACGCCACAGACGACTGCACCACGCCGTGCCAGAGGGAGTGCCCGGCGGGAATAAACATCAGCGGCTATATTGAGAAGATCTCGGAGGGCAATTACTCGAAAGCGGTTCAGATAATAAAGGAACGTAACCCCTTTCCGGGGGTCATCGGCCGCATATGCCCCAGGCCCTGCGAAACTGTATGCCGCCGTAATCTGGTTGATGAACCCGTTGCCATAAACTGCCTGAAGCGATATGCAGCAGATTATGAAATGGAAAACAACCAGCGGTCCCAGCCCTACACCGCCCCGGCCACCGGACGGAAATTGGCTGTAATCGGCGGGGGTATAGAGGGGCTGTCAGCAGCCTTCTTTTCAGCAAGACTGGGCCACAGCCCGACGGTTTACGAGGCATCTGAAAAACCGGGCGGTCTGCTGAGAAAGGCGATTTCTTCGGAGAGGCTGCCAGAGGATGTTTTGCAATGGGATATCGAAGGAGTCGAAGACCTGGGTGTTTCAATACAGACCAACATGACCATGGGAAAAGACTTTACTCTTTCATCCCTGCTTGCAGGGGATCATGAAGCCGTCCTGCTGGCCTCCGGGGGATGGGACAGCCGGCTGGGACGCAATCCCAAGCCAAGACCGGAAGAACCGGTTCCCGGGGTGTTTCTGCTCATAGATCTTCTAAGATCAGGCATGAACAACAAATTCAAACTCCCGGCTGCATCGGACGTTGTAATTGCAGGAAGCGGAAGTTCCGCAGAGCAAAGCGTGAGAATCTGCAGTCACATGGGTGCCAGAAACATCTCGGTTGTCTTCCGCAGTCCGCGCAACCTGGTACCGCTGACAGACGAGCAGATCTCTGCCATTGAAAACATGGGGGCATCGGTTGTTTTCAACGCAGCCATAACCCGGCTGGCAGGCGAGGAAGACAGGCTGGAATTCGTTGAATACGAGGACCTTGAAAACGGGGGTACCAGCATGCTGCCAGCCCGGAGCCTTTTCATTGATGCAGGACGCATTCCGGAGCTCATCTTCCGCCGCATCAGAGCCGAACAGGATGAAGAGCAGCCTGCGCCGCCTGATGCACCGGTTCGCTGGGAGGGAATCCAGCCCTACAAGAACCCTGCATACAGCGAGGAAAGGGGGCTTCTGGCTCAGGGAGATCCCATTACCGATTACAGCGCCGCCATCCGTGCAATTGCTGCAGGAAGACGCTCCGCCGCCTCGATTCACAAGCTCATGTACGAGCTTGACATCGAGCTGCCTGAAAATGTAATTTCCCGCGACTCCGTGATTCAAAGCGTAACCGACCTTGAAGGGGTTGAAACCTCAGGCAGAAACATCATGCCTGTTTGTTCGACCGAGGAAGTGCCCCGCAAGTGCCCCGAGATAGAGCTCGGGTTTACGGAGCAGCAGGCAAAAGATGAGGCTGACAGGTGCCTGCGGTGCGGCCTGATCTGCTACGCTGCAAATCAGGACTCGATCCAGGTGCAGATGCCGAAGGAAGCAAAAGCATCATAGAGACATATTCCCATATCTGCCAGGGGGCGGGGAAATAAAGAGGATTTTAACCCTTATTAAACCGCCCTCTGGATAGCTTTAATTTTGTACCCGGTTTTTTTAACCGGAGCCTCCCTAGGACAGGGTATAGATTTTAAATGCCTTCCTTAATTGAATCCGAGACCCGATTTCGATACCGATCTATTAAAAAGAGATCGGGAATTTATCCGATTCCCCCCGTTCCAACCGAAAATACTGTTCCTGCCACTTGAAAATCCGGATAATTCGTTTATTGTATTAAAAGGGCGAAGTGAAAAAGCACAAGGATACGGTCCGGATTTTTGCTTTCCGGCCGGTTTATAAACGCTGAAAGGAAAAATAAAAATGGCCAGAGAAGTAGGCGTGGTCACGAAAATAAAAGGCGGTAACGCGGTGGTAAAAACCCAGCGTGTTGCCGCATGCGAAGGCTGCTCGGAAAAAAGCACCTGCCACAGCATGGGAGGCGACAAGGAAATGGAAATAGAGGCCCTGAATCCTGTTCATGCAAGGGTCGGAGACAGGGTTACACTGGAATTTGCCGGCGGCAAAATGCTGCAGCTTTCTTTGCTGCTCTACATATTCCCCATAATCGCTTTGCTCGCAGGAGCAGTTATAGGAAACGAAACAGCCGCGGGCTTCGGCTTTGACGCCTCTGTGTTTTCAGCCTTAACAGGATTTGCGGGGTTCTTTCTCGCCCTGGCCGCAATCATGTCGCTTGAGAAAAAAGCAAGGCGTTCTGACAGGTTCAAACCAACTATCACCGGCGCCAGACATGCTCCCCGGCAGGACAGCGGCAGCGGTGTGGAAAAATGCGGAATATGCCACTGATCCGCACATCTACCGGCACCGGCCCAGGAGCTTTTCAATGATAACGCGGGTAATCAGGTAGGTGGGCTTTATGCCCTCTTCTCCCATGCTTCCCGAGGCAAGAGTCTGTCCGCTTTTAAGCGGATTGTCAGATGCATAATAGGCATACATGACTTTTAACTCCTCTGAGACATGTCCCCGGATAAATGCTGCGTTTATAGCCCTCTGATAATGTCCGCCCTCCATCTCAAGGCCCACCGCCCTCCAGGTTGAAGCCTGGAATTTTTCCAGGACATGCCTGTTTTGAAGGGAAGTACCAAGCACAGTGATGAGCGGCCCGGTATAGATATCCGCCTCTGCATTGAAATCATCTTTGCCAAGATCATTTTTTATTATGTAATTGTGCGGCGTTCCCTCAAGCACGTGAGCAGTGGCAAGCATGATATCTCCTTTTTTGCCGGGAAGTATGCCAGCCTTGCCTATAATGGAAATGGAGACTGCATTCAAGGCCTGCTGGCAGCCGTTTTCATCCCAGGGATAAAGAAGTTCATCCATGACCTCAAATGCCTGCTCGCCAAACGCGTAATCCATGACCAGGACTACGGGCTTTTCCTTTTCAATTCGCTCTTTGTCAAGACGCAGCCCTGGATGGGCATCAATGTTTAACAATGCAAGGGTATCTATTATCTGGCAGTCTATCTGAGAGCCGCTTTTATCTGTCAGCCTGCAGCATCCGTTCTCGCAGGCAAACGCGTCAACCCTGTCGCCAAGCCCCCGGAGCAAACCCGCAAAATCATAAAGGTCCTGGCATACGGCTGAATCCTGCTGCTTTCCGGCGGCTGCGTAGCCATAGAGCAGGTTTACCACGCTGTGCATGTTTGCACTGATTACATGCAGGGGACGGTTTTCCAGGCCCAGTTCACAAAGGCGTGACTTAACAGATGCAGCCCACTTTCTGGCATGGGTACGGTTTAATATAAGTGCACTGAGCGAAGGAGTGAAATGCACCGCCACTGACTGATCTTTTTCCTGAAGCTCACTGTCGGCGCACTTTCCCATGTTATGGATGATGTTGAAAAGCCCGCTGTTGGCATTCGACTCCCTTCGGCCCTCTTCGAGGTAGAGGTAAGCTGCCTTGGTCTCGTCAAAAGTCCTTCCCAGAAGCAGGCTGAGATTCCAGAGGGCCTGGTCGAGATCCCTGCCGCACATCTCATCAGTGCATGAGATATCCCTTTCCAGCACACGCCACTCCGTGGTGATGCGGCCGTAATCGTCCCGCATCCTGTTCTGCACCTTTCTGGCCTCCACGTAAAGAAATGTCAGGTGGGTCAGAATATCGTATATCTCGCTGTGCCCTCTGGTTACCACGAAACTCATCTCGAAGTTACTTATGCGGTATGAAATTCTCCTGCGCTTGGGGGGCTGGATTTTCTCGAAGCTTGCGCCCTCGTAGTCCTCCCGGCCCGTCATCACTATCCTGTTGCAGGCCTCTATGCCCCGGGGAAGCCTGTCTATTACATATTCAAGGCCTTTGAGCTCAATGCTTCTCGGATCGTTCATTGATCCGTAAATCTCCGGGCTAAGCGTCCTTAGCGCGCTTTCCAGGGTGTTTCCTGTGCGCCCTCCCATGCGGTAATATCCTCTCAAAAGCGCTGCGTCCGCAATTGTCTTAAAGGTGCGGATGGCCAGACGAGACCTGTCTGCAAGTGAAAACTCCGCATATGTGTCATCAGACTGGTGTATCATTTTTTCTCCGTAAACCTGCTGAATATTTCCTGAATTACAACGGATAAGTGTAGCGCTTTTTTTCGAAATTGTACACCACAAGCCGCCTTCCTGTATTATCGACTTCATAGCCCGGCAAAAGCGGCACCTTGCCGCCTCCGCCAGGCAAATCGATCATGTAATGCGGCATCCCTGTACCTGAAATCCTGCCCCGCATTGACTCCAGAATTTCCAGGCCTTTTTCCAGAGGCACCCGGAAATGGGCAGTACCCTTGACAGGGTCAGGGTGGTGCAGATAATAGGGGCGGACTCTTGCAAAAAGAAGCCTGCGCATCAATGTCGACATTGTTTCGGCATCATCGTTGACCCCGGCGAGCAGTACAGTCTGCGACCCAAGTGGGATGCCCGCATCAGCAAGCATGCAGCAGGCCGAAACCGCCTGCCGGGTAAGCTCCGCAGGGTGATTGAACTGAATATTTACGTAAACCGGATGAAAACGGGCAAGCCCCCGGACAAGCTCCCGGGTTATCCGCTGGGGCAGCATTGCAGGGGTTCTGGTATGTATCCTTACCAGCTTTACGTGCTCTATGGAACGGACGCCTGACAGGATTTCAAAAAGCCTTTTGTCATCAAGCAGAAGGGGGTCTCCGCCTGAAAGGATGACCTCATTTATACCGGTATCAGCAGCAATATAGTCAAGGCCGGCAGCAATTCTGGTCCGGCGTTTTCCGCCCACCTTCCTTTTACGCATGCAGTGCCTGCAATATGCAGCACATTTGTCTGATACTAAAAAGAGCACACGGTCCGGGTACCTGTGTACAATACCGCCAACCGGTTCCTGATCCTGCTCGCACAGAGGATCGCCCTCTGACAAACCCGACTCGTCGAGTTCCGCTGTGTCGGGTACAAGCTGACGCCGCAGGGGGTCGCCGGCAGTTTGGATCAGATCAAGAGTATAAGGATTGATGCGAACGGGATAAAGCGAAACAACATCACGGATTTTATTTTCTGAAATTCCCAGGCCGGCTGCAAGATCCGACGGGCTTGTCAGGCTATTTGCCAGAAGTTTTTTCCATTCGGGGGTTTTTTCGTAACCTGCAGCCAATTACGAAAGCCCCACCCCGTGTATCTTTGCATTGCAATCAGGACAGCTGTTGTTTTCCACACGGTTTTCTATTACTGAAAAGCCTTTTCTTGCGATAACACAGGCCCCGCATTGATGGCAATAAGTACTTTCCGTGGCCTCGCCCGGAATATTTCCGGTGTAGACATATTTCAGCCCCTCGGCCATGCCTATATCGCGTGCCCTCTGCAGCGTTTCCACCGGCGTGGAGGGCCGGTCTGTGAGCCTGTAGGTGGGATGAAAACGGCTGACATGCCAGGGTGTGTCAGCCCCGAGCTCTGATACCAGGTATCGGGCAAGACCTTTCAGCTCCTTTTCGTCATCGTTTAGACCGGGTATCAAAAGGGTGGTCACCTCCATGAAAATCCCGAGTTCTTTCATCTTCACCATTGCCGCCAGAACATGTTTTAATTTTGCGCTGCAATGGTTCTGGTAAAATTCCTCGGTAAACGCCTTTAGATCCACGTTTGCGGCGTCCAGGCAGGGATGTATCTGCTGCAGCGCCTCTTCGGTCATGTAGCCGTTGGTGACAAATACGTTTTTGATGCCTTTTTCATGGGCTATGCGCGCGGAATCAAACGCCAGCTCGAAAAAGACAGTGGGTTCTGTGTAGGTATAGGCAATGGAGGTGCAGCCCGTTATTTCGGCCTCCTCGACAACCTGTTGCGGTGTGAAGGTCTTGCCGATTATCCTTCCCTGATTGTCAGTTGCCATGTGCGCGATATCAGCATTCTGGCAGAACTTGCACCTGAAATTGCAGCCCACTGTTCCGATGGAATATGCCAGGCTCTTGGGATAAAAATGAAAAAGGGGTTTTTTCTCAATGGGGTCTACATGCCTGGCTATTATCCGGTCGTATACCAGAGTATAAAGAGTCCCGTCCCGGTTTTCCCTTACATTGCATATACCCCGCCTGCCTTCTTTGATCCGGCAATAATGACTGCAAAGTCTGCACTTTACTGCTTTTTCCTGCTGTCGCTCATATAGCCGGGCTTCCATGTGTGTATCCTCCTGCAGATTTGCTTTTAACTAATTCTGGTATCGCAAGCCCGGATTGTCAATTCCGTATTTTTTCATTTTCAAAGTCCCCTGCACAGCTGGCCACTCTTTTTCCTGAAGTGGCATTGCTGCGGACTTCGGATTTCAAGCCCAGGGGAAGCGCCCTGAATCTTGGAACCGGCTCGGCCACGATTCCTGCAAATCCTCCGAACGGGCTGGACCGGAACACCCCGCTTGATTCCGTTCTGTGAATAAGGGATGCCGGAAGCCATGGAACCTGAAAAACTGTCTGCCAGTCAAAAGGCACCCTGCCCAGCAGATAAAAAAGATTCCTCCTGACATCGCCAATACTGAAAAACCTGGCATGCCTGTATACGGATCTTTTAATCAGCCTGTCAATCCTGCGATGGGCAACATAGAGGGAGAACCTGTTGAATATTCCGATAAAAATCCTGTCCCTGGTAACCCGGCAGGCCTCCTCCAGCGCTCTGAAAGGATCCTCGCAGAACTCCAGGGTAAGAAAAATCACCGTGTAATCGAAAAAATTGTCGTCAAATGGAAGCTCTTCAGCGTATCCCATGTGCAGATCCACCCGGTGGCCCAGGTTACTCCGGGCGGCTTCGAGCATGTGGGCAGACGGGTCAATGCCGGTAAGGTCGATTCCCTTGTTTAGAAAGGGTTCCAGACTGGCTCCTGTTCCGCACCCTATGTCCAGAAGGCTATGGGCGAATGCCGGACGGAGCATCTCCATCATCAGACATCTCTGCAGATCCAAAATAATGCGGTTTTTTTTATCTGAAAGCCAGCGCTCATAGCCAACAGCATCATTGTAGTCAAATACGTAACCCATGATGCTGTTTTATGGAAAAACAAACCGGTTTGCAAGCACAATTCAGGAAAAGCAGCAACTCAGGGAAAAACAGGAACAAAAGAATGAATCCTTTATTTTTCCGCTTAAACATGGAATCTGAGGAGGGATCGGGTCAGTTTTCGGGTCGATAACGTCCCGATGGCGATACCGGTTTTGAAAATACCGGGTTGCCAGTTCTACAGCAGGGAATATAACCTTATGCCTATTCCTTCCCGGCTGGTTCTGGCAATTTCACCGCTGCGTTTGACATATCTGCTTTCGCTGCTGTTGGGGTGCTCAAAAGAGACTGTGACCTTTTCGCCCGGTTCCAGCCTGCGCAAATCCGACATCAGCGTTTCCACGAACAGTCCGTTATCACTGACATTTTTAACAGCTCCGGAAAACAGCTTTCCCCCTGCAGAGAACTGCACCGCTTCCCTGTGGGGCCGCCTTGAAAACCTTCTTCTGGCCTCTCCTTTGCGGGAGCTTAATTCCGAAAGCAGCTCGCGCTGCTGATCAGGAGACAGATTGACGACAGTATCGATAAGCTCGGCCGTAAGGGGGGAAACCGCTACATCCCGCCTTATTTTATTTGCTTCTGCCATTTTTTTCTCCTTGTTGTGAGCAAAAGGTTTATGTCTATAAAAATTAGTTTTTTTTTATAAATATGCAA
>JAWLEU010000105.1:0-8282 GCA_041685965.1 Desulfosalsimonas sp. | reverse complement strand
CATTGGTTCGAATTTCGAGCTTCGGATTTCGGATTTCCTGAACGAAAACCTGGTTTTCGTTCAGGCACTAATTATAGGGAATTGCCCCCCTAAGTGCTTTGATTCTTAAGTTCGGTGAAGTATTGTCCTGATCCTGTCAAACCAATGAAGGAGGCTTTGACTTAATAAATCCGAAATTCGAATATCGAAATTCGAAATCCGCGCGCAAGCATCCCGTAAGGGATAAACAAATTCAAAATTCCAATAAGGACATAATATCCGAAGCATAGAGAAAACTCCTCTGCTGGCTCAATTCAATTGGGGCGGAATTCCGCAGCATTCGAACCGCCTATTCCTGATCAATCGCATCGCGAACTTTTACTGCCAGATCATTTACTGAAAAGGGTTTTTGAATGAATCGCACACCCGCGTCGAGCACTCCGTGGTGAGCGATGACATCGGCTGTATAGCCGGACATGTATATAGTTTTCAGGCCGGGGAATCTATCAGACAGCTTCCCGGCAAGGTCGCGGCCGTTCATCTCGGGCATGACCACGTCGGTTATGAGAAGGTGAATTCTGCCATCATATTTATCGGCAAGCTCCAGCGCTTCTTCCGGTTTCTCAGCGATGAGCACTGTGTAGCCCAGTTTTTCAAGCATCCCTCTGCCCATATGCAAAATTGCCGGCTCATCTTCTACCAACAGCAAAGTCTCGGAGCCTGTGGGCATTTGCTTCCCGGATTCCGTTATACACCGGGATTCCACTGATTCCTGCTCTTCATGGAGAGGAAGATATATTTTAAAGGTCGTGCCTAGCCCGGGTTCACTGTATACGTTTATAAAACCTTTGTTCTGCTTTACAATTCCGTATATTGTGGACAACCCCAGCCCTGTTCCTTTACCTGTCCCCTTGGTTGTAAAAAACGGCTCGAACAGGTTGTCCTGAACCTGCTTTTCCATGCCGCATCCGTTGTCGGTTACAGCCAGCATGACATATCTTCCGGGAACAAAATAGGAATAGAGCCTGCAGTGATCTTCACCAATAACAACGTTTTTTGTCTCTATGGTCAACATTCCCACATCGGAAATGGCATCCCTGGCGTTGACTGCAAGATTTGCCATGATCTGGTCGAGCTGGGAGGGATCGATTTTTACAGGCCACAGGTTATTGCCGGGGCGCCAGGCAAGATCAATGTTTTCGCCGATCAGGCGCTGCAACATTTTCAGCATATTTGAAATCGTGTAGTTTAAATCCACTCGCGCCGGACTGATTGTCTGCCGCCTTGCAAATGCCAGCAGCTGCCTGACAATGTCCTCTGAACGCTTGCCGGCATTGTAAATTTCCCGGATATTTTCATAAACAGTATCTGCCGGCTCAAGCATGTCAAGAGTCAACTCAGCGTAGCCGTTAATAATGGAAAGCTTGTTGTTAAAATCATGCGCGACCCCGCCTGCAAGCCTTCCGACGGATTCCATCTTCTGGGCCTGGGCCAGCTGGGAGTGCAGTTTTTCCTTTTCTTTTTGGGCCTGCTTTCGCTCGGTAATATCCATAATTATCACCAACGACATGTTTTCGCCCTGAAATGTAATCGGGGTTGTTGAAACCAGAAACGTTAATGTCTGAGTGCTGTCTTTTGAAGAAAAATCGAAGTGTGCCTCTATTTGCAGATTGGGCACACCTTTTTCAAGGGTTTCAAGTACTTTATTGCGGATGACGCAGTCCCTGCAGACCTCCCCGAACCCGCAGCCCTGAGGATCATCCAGGGCGTGCAGGCAGCGCAGCGCCTCGCCGCCCCGAAGGCCCAGCATCTCTTGCTCGGATCGTCCTGCGAACTGCGTTGCAAAGCCGTTGACCTGACGGAGGCGTCGATCACAGTCCACCACCATCATGATAAGCGGGGCATTGCGATAGATTGCCTTGATCAGGGAGTGCTGCTCGGCAAGGTCTTTTTCTGCCTTTTTGCGCTCGCTGATGTCAAAAGCAACAGGAAGAATTGCGGGCCGGCCGTCCAGGATAATACCGTTTAGATGAATTTCAACAGGATATTGCGTGCCGTCCTTCCTGGTGTGAATGGATTCAATCGTAGCTGCCTGCCCGGGTTCAAGCTTGTGCCACAGGTTGGTTTGGTCTTCTCGTGAGGCGGCATGGGGGTCGATTTCCCCTACGGACATCTGCAGCAGTTCTTCCCGTGAATATCCGGTATTTTTGCATGCCTGATGGTTAACCATGAATATCCGCCCATTTAAATCATGGGCAAAGATACCACCCGGCAGGTTTTCCAGGACAGTCCTGAAACGCAACTCGGTTTCACGTAATGCCTCTTCGGCTTGCTTGCGATCCGTGATATCCCTTGTGCTGAATATGAGCTCTTCGGGGCTGCCGGATTCGCCCATAATAATTTTCCCTATGGTTTCAAGCCATGAATAGCTTCCGCCCGCTGTTTTGTATCTGTATTCAACCTTTCTGACCTTTTCACCTCTTTTCAGGGCCTCATCAAAGACAGAGGTTATCTCATCGGCATCCTCGGGATGGATAAATTCCATAAAATTTTTACCAACCAGGGTTTCCGGATCATAGCCCAAAAGATTGCGGGAAGACCCGATATATTTATAATTGCCTTCAATGTCGGCAATGGAAATCAGATCGAACATGTTATCTGATATTTTCTGAAATAATTCTGTTTGTTCCCGCAGAGCGTCCTCGGTACGCTTGCGCTCCGTGATATCCCTTGAACTGAGCACAATTTTATCCGGATTGCCGTTTTCATCCGTTAAAACGGTACCCCTGGTTTCAGTCCACATGTAAGAGCCATCTTTACACCTGCATCTGAACTGTATCCTGGGGGGATCATTGCCTGCAACAAATTCGTTATACGCCTCTATCGCCCGGTTGATGTCTTCGGGATGCACAAAATCCATCACGTTTTTACCGACTAAAAGATCCGGACTGTAACCGAGAATTTCAAGAGATTTTCCCGCAAAAGTTATGTTTCCTCCGGGTTCCGTCAAAATGACCATGTCCTGCATGTTTTCGGTGATGGTGGTCAAAAGCTCCAGTTGATCCCAGTATTTTTTCAGCCCGCCGGTAAGCTGCTCAACATGCATCTCTGTCTCAAGCTGCTTTACCTGCATTTCGTAAAGCAACTGACGTATCTCTTCATTTGTCATGGATTCCGGGTCGGGAATATTTATGGTTTTCGCCTTTTGCTCGGCTTGCCGGCGGATCTTTGCCGGGTCTGTAAATGCAGTCGTATTGGATCGGAAGCCCGGCTTGCCTGCGTTATTTTTTTGGTCGGTCATAGTCTCTCCTAAATATCAGGAAGGCAGACAATTTATTCGGATGCTCCTTCTATGTGAGGCAGGTATGCTTGTCTGATAAGGTTTGCAGCGCACCCTTTGGCCTGTTTGTTAAATTTTGAACCGCTTGCGATTCTGATTTTTAATCTTAAGAAAGGTTGACAGAATCGTAAAAGGTTGCGTTTCTTTATAAATACCAGAACATAGTAATCCGGAAAATGTTTTTTACAAATATCTGCCGGTTTTCCGGGCGGATCTTATTGACGTCCATTATTGGCGGGATTATATTTTAATTTCTAATCAGATACCTAAAAAATGGGTTTTTGTGCGGCCGCCGTACCTTAGACTATTGCTATACCAGGAAGGCTTCTTATTAATCATAAAAGTGCATCCGAGCAGGCCTGCCACAATGGTTAAGTTAATTTTTAGCTGCCGGGTTAAATAATGGAAAAAAATAAGAAACTTGAATCAAAACTGAGAGATATTGATCCTTTTGAAATTATCAACCTTGATCAATGGCAGAAGATGCTGGATTTGCTCTGCCGTTTGGCATCTGTAAAGTCAGCGGCGATTACCCGCGTGGACCAGCCTAAAATTGAAGCTTTCATGGTAAGCCGCAATCCGGATAATCCTTTCTACGAGGGGCTTACTGTTGAACTGGCAAATCATTATTGCGAAGCTGTTATAAACGAAAAAGACATCAACGTGGTGCCAAATGCCCTTGAATCCGAAAGATGGCGTGAAGCCCCCGAGATTCAGCACAATTTAATTTCCTATATGGGATACCCCCTCCGGATGCCCGGCGGCGACATTTTCGGAACCCTTTGCATACATGATGATAAAAAAAATGTTTATTCACAAGAAATCAGAATGCTAATGGAGCAATTCAAGAATGTAATAGAATCACATTTTGAAATGGCCAGGCAGACTGCACATTTAAAAAAGGCCATGGAAAATATCAAACAGCTTGAAGGCCTGTTGCCCATTTGTGCAGGCTGTAAAAAAATCCGTGACGATGACGGGTATTGGAATGCCGTGGAATCATATATCCAGAAACGCTCTGAAGCTGTATTCAGCCACTGTATCTGTCCCGAATGTGCCAGACGGCTTTATCCCGGCATGGGATTAGATGAACAAAGCTGATATTAAATAATTCCAGAATCTTTTCAACAGTTTGTTTTACCGCCCGGAGTCCTGGAGCTTGTATATTTCCACGAACTCGTTGCTGTATATATTTTTAAATCTTTCACTCAGAAAACGGCCCAAACAGTCTGCCATGCTCACAACAGTTACAGAGCGGTTGTTCTCAGCAAGCTTTTCAGCAATTGCCTTATAGAGAACGTTCCCCTCGCCCTGCGGCCTGATGGGCCGGTACAGATAAACCAGGTCCACTTCCCGCAGATCAGTATCAGCAATATCGCCGTTCTCCCACAGGATCCTGTCGGGGGCAAAGCCCAGGGCCTGCTGATAGAGCCGGCCGGTTTCAATGAGGCTTTCCGAGATCTCCACAAGAAAGGTTTGCCGGTGAGGACAAAGGGCCTGGATCAAAAGGCCCTGCAGACCATTACCTGCCCCCAGGTCAGCTACCACACTTGCCGGGCCTATAAGATGGCGGATAATAAACAGGGGCAGCAAACCGCCCGGAATACAGCCAAGTCCGTTCCATGCATTAAGAGCATCTTCCTCATGATTTTTATAAACCGCACCTGCGGCGTGAAGGCGATTATAAAGTGCTATCAGCTCATTTTCCCTGACCGATGGATCGCCTTCTTCACGAAACTCCATGAGACGCTCGGCCATTACCGCCGCTGAAGCTACATACTGTTTTACGGCAGGATGAAGGGCAATCCTTATAAGGGCTTCTTCAACCACCTCTGCCCGGGGCTCGTTGTAGACACCTTCCTGCAGTTGCCTGAAGGTGTCTTCTATCTTGTGCATTGTTTGATAATCCCTCTTAATGAAAGGGTAACCGCATACCACTTTATTGTGGTTAAGTACCTGAGGCCCTCCGGAGCCTGAGACAAAAAACTACCTCAGCCGGTTTGCTGTCATGCCAATCAGCAAAAACAACACACGCAGCCATGCACCTGTTTTGTTCATAACAAAGGCCAATCCCTGCTTTCCGGAATTATACAGGCTTAGAAACCTTGCTCTCGGCAAAATCTCCGGCCCAGGGCAGCTTATACTTTTCTCCCTGAAAAGCCTTAAACATCAGAAGAATCCAGAGTATTACGCTCAACAAGAATATTAGTGGCGACAGCAGCCCAATAATAGGAATCCACCCGATAATCAGGCTCACGACGAACAGGGAAAGAAAAACCACCAGGGATTGCATTGCATGAAATCTTACAAACATATTTTCTTTCTCAAACAGCAAAAACACGATTCCCGTCAAAAAACCCAGTACATAACACAGCAGCGCCTCAATATTTTCGTCAATCCCAAGAACTGTATTCTTTTTCTCCATTTTCAGCCTCCTTTAACCGGAAACGACTCCGGCATAAGTTTTATTATTGTTGATATTCAGGGCTTTTTGGAAAAAAAATGATTCCATGACATATTCTACATTTTATAAATTATTGCAGCAACAATTTATGCATGAGAAACCGTGTCATTTCTTCCATCCCCACACTGCGAAAACAGGGTCGGACTCGGTCATGTCAGGGTAATACTTGTCTGTTTCCGGCCGGTCCCAGCCGCGTGAGGAAAAGGTTGTAAGGTTGACAAATTGGTCTGACTGCAGGAAATAGTCCATAACCAGGCCCGGGCGTTCGAACTCGTGCAGCTGCGTCCACAACTCAATGGTCTTTGGGGGAAACCAGCGGTTGGAAAACGTGTGGATCAGCATACCGCCCGGCTTTAAAACCCTGGCGGTATCCCGGAACGTTTCAGCCGGGCTTACAAGATATTCCACGGATGCTGTGCATATAACCATGTCAAATGAATTATCATCAAAAGGAAGGCTTGGACGCTCATTTAGATCATGGATGACAAATTCATCAAGCTGCGTGTTTTCCTCCATTTCTTCTGCATTCATCCCGAGACCGACCATTTTTTCAGGAAGCGCCTCATCAGGCAAATGAGAATTCAGGCTGCTCATAAGATCCAGAACAGTAATACCAGGTGTTATAAATCCTCCATATATCCCGGAAATTGTCCGGATCGCACGGTCGTCTATATGATTGACCATGCGGGGGGTTTCATAGAAGATGCGGTCGGATCTTTCATCCTGACGCCTGAAGGCTCCCGGAATATAAAAATCAGTGGGCTTACCTTTGTACCTGGCCTGCATACCGGGACCCGAGGCAATGGATTCCGTCAACTCCCGGCATTTACCGCCTCTGTCAAACGGTTTCTGATAAATTTTATGAACACTTGCAGACAAATCAATCTCGTAGCCTGCCAGCGGATGGTTCATATCCATTATCACTGTATCCGCATCAACACCGACGCACCTGGTTGGCGCCACATTCTGCGGAAATATGTTGGCCAGGCCCCTGAGCAGCCCCTTGGGATAAAATCGACCGAATGCCGGTTTTGCAAAGGCTTCGTTAAAATCCGAGCGCTTTAGACGGTACTGATTTTCGGGGTTATACTCAGGTATCAACTGCCCCGGGGCAAACCCGAATGTTTTTGTCTCCCCCGGCTCGGAACCCATCAGGGACTCAAAGATTTCTTCAGGCAGCAGGTCGCGCCAGAAATTAACCATTACAAGGGAGGCGTCCACGTGGGTGCCTTCAAGGCTTTGCCATTTTACCCTGAACTCTATATCGGCCAGGCTGTTTTTATCGATAACTTCTTGCTGTTTATTCATATAACACCTTTGATTTTCCTTGTTTCACACATACCTTGTTATACGGGATTCTGCAGCCAGGAATGCTATAAGAAACCGGGCTCCGGTTGGTTCGGAGGCCCGGCTTTATTACGTTTTTCACGTCCGCAGGCTTCAGGCTGCTGCTTTTACTCGTTTTCCTGACGCACCTCTATTTTTCGGGGTTATGTGACTTTCAAGGGCGGTGAAAAAGGTTCATACCCCGGCATCAGGAACCCGAAAAGGCTGTGTCAGTTTTCCAGCATTTTAAGGCAGGCATCTATAAATGCGGGCAGATCCCCTGGATTTCTGCTGGTGACCATGTTTCCGTCCACCACGACTTCCTTGTCCAAAAAGTTTGCCCCTGCATTTTTTATGTCCTGGATAATGGAGGTATAACCGGTAAGAGTCCTGCCGCGCAGCACATCTGCAGTTATGAGAAGCTGAGGGGCGTGGCAGATGGCAAAGACCGGCTTGCCCGCATCCATGAAGGATTTGACAAAAGCCACAGCGTTTTCGTCAACGCGGAGCTTGTCGGGCGAAAACCCGCCCGGAATAAGCAGTGCGTCAAAATCATCCGGGGATGCTTCTGCAACAGAGAGCTCTATTTTTACTTCAGTGCCCTGTTTCTTGCCTTTTGCAGTCCCGCCTGCTTCCGGCCCCACGGTTACAACCGTATGCCCGGCTTGTTTAAAAGCTTCTGCAGGCTCCGTGTGTTCGGAATCCTCAAACCAGTCCGTTAATATGGCTGCTATCCTGCTCATGCAAATATCCTCCAGATTACTGAATTCCCGAAAATATTTCAGGGCGCTGGCTGCAACTTACCCGTATGCCTTCATCCCTGCGCGAAGGGCTCCTTCGATGGTTCCGTCCAATTTGTCCGCTCCCGGGAAAAAAATTTCCTCTTGGTCGTAATCATCTGCACTGTACTTGTATATCGCAAACTCCCAGTCACTTAAATCGCCGGTATATTCAAGGCGGAAAACAGGTTCCGGCCCTATTCCGTCGTCACGGTCCACGTAAACATAGCGACCTTTGAAACGAACGTGATAAGCCTTGCCTGAACCGCCTATCTCCTCTCTGTTGAAATCCTCAACCGCCTGCTCGACTAACTGTCTGACAAATGCAGGTACGTTTTTGTCGCTCATAACCTGTGAAACACCTTTCTGAATTCTGCAGAAACCATAGCCTGCC
>JAWLEU010000104.1:0-8349 GCA_041685965.1 Desulfosalsimonas sp. | reverse complement strand
GACCCAGAGACCCGCCCGGACGTCTACGGCAAGGTGGGGACCTCCGGGGTGAGCGTATGCAACCTCGACGATGTAAAGGCGCTTTACGCTGGATTTGACCTTGCTGCTGAAAACACCTCTGTGTCCATGACAATCAACGGGCCTGCCCCAATGATGCTTGCCATGTTTTTCAACACTGCAATTGACCAGAAAATCGACCGATTCACTGAGGAAAACGGGCGCGCGCCGGCAGAAGAAGAAGCCGGGAAAATAGAGGCGGACGTTATGTCCAACATACGGGGCACGGTGCAGGCCGATATCCTGAAAGAAGACCAGGGGCAGAATACCTGCATATTCTCCATTGACTTCGCTCTTAAAATGATGGGCGACATACAGCAGTACTTCATAGACAAGAACGTCAGAAACTTCTACTCGGTGTCAATTTCCGGCTACCACATTGCCGAGGCAGGCGCCAATCCCATCTCGCAGCTGGCATTTACGCTGGCAAACGGCTTCACCTACGTTGAGTACTATCTTTCCCGGGGCATGCCCATTGACAGCTTTGCCCCCAACCTGTCCTACTTTTTCTCTTCGGGCATGGACCCTGAATACAGCGTTATCGGCAGGGTTGCCAGGCGCATCTGGTCTGTTGCCATGTATCACAAGTACGGAGGCAACGCCCGCTCGCAGATGTTAAAGTACCACATCCAGACCTCCGGCAGGTCCCTTCACAGCCAGGAGGTGCAGTTCAATGACATCAGAACCACCCTGCAGGCGCTCTACGCCATTTATGACAACTGCAACAGCCTGCACACCAACGCATACGACGAGGCGATCACAACCCCGTCAAGAGAATCGGTGCGGCGCTCGCTTGCAATCCAGATGATCATAAACAGGGAGCTTGGCACCACCAAGAACGAAAACTTCAACCAGGGAAGCTTTTTGATCGAGACCCTCACGGATCTGGTGGAAGAAGCCGTTTTGTCGGAATTCGACAGGATAACCTCCAGGGGCGGTGTCCAGGGCGCCATGGAAAGGGGATACCAGCGCAGCAAAATACAGGAAGAATCAATGTATTACGAGCACCTCAAGCATTCGGGCGAAATGCCGATAATAGGGGTCAACACGTTTATCAATACCGAAGCGGACCAGGATGAGGAAATAGGCGACCTGGAACTGTCCCGCGCCACTGAAGAGGAAAAGCAGTCCCAGTTAAAGCGCAGAAACGATTTCGTGGAAAGAAACAAAGACAAGGCACCGGAGGCCATCAGACGGCTTAAGGAAACAGTGCTGGCAGGAGAAAACATCTTCGGCGAACTCATGCACACTGTCCGCTACTGCACCCTGGGCCAGATCACGGGCGCCCTCTACGAGGTGGGCGGTAAATACAGGCGTAATATGTAGAAAAAATCAGGCAAAACATGAAATGAGGAGATAAAATGCCACAACCGGTTATAGTAAGTACAGTAAGGACCCCTCTGGGCGCGTTTAACGGCAGCCTTGCAGCAACAGGAGCCACGGATCTCGGGGCCCACGTAATAAAAGAAGCCCTTGCCAGAGCAGAGGTTTCAGGAGACCTGGTAAACGAGGTGATAATGGGACAGGTCCTGCCCTGCGGCTACGGGCAGAATCCCGCCAGGCAGGCCTCGGTCAAAGCCGGACTGCCCTGGGAGACAGAGTGCCTGACAATTAACAAGGTATGCGGCTCCGCCCTGAAATCCGTTATGCTGGCAGCCCAGGCCATTGCCTGCGGTGATGCGGAAGTAATTGTTGCAGGGGGCATGGAGAACATGAGCATGGCCCCTTATTACCTGGAAAAGGCCAGGTTCGGATACCGCATGGGAGCGGGCACCCTGCAGGACCACATGATCCATGACGGCCTGTGGGACATTGTAAACGACTTTCACATGGGCGTTTCAAACGAACTGTGCTCGGAGAAATACGGCGTTTCAAGGCAGGATCAGGACAGGTACGCGGAAATGTCTTACAAGCGGGCAGTGGATGCCGTGGAATCCGGAAGGTTCGACGAGGAAATCGCTCCGGTGCAGATCCGCGGCCGCAAGGGAGACACTGCCGAATTTGCAAAAGATGAAAACGCAAAGCCCACAGACTATGAAACCCTGGCGAAAATGAAGCCCGCGTTTCAAAAAGACGGAAAAGGCACTGCCGGAAACGCCTCAATCATAAGCGACGGGGCCTCAGCAGTGGTGGTGATGTCGGATGAAAAGGCAAAAGAGCTCGGCATACCGCCCATGGCCAGGATAGGATCGCAGGCGTCTGCGGGCCTGGACATGAAATACGTGCTTGTAGCCCCGATTCTGGCCATTCCCAAGTGCCTTGACAAGGCAGGGCTGACCACCAAAGACGTTGAACTCTATGAGATCAACGAGGCATTTTCAGGCTCCACCGTGTGCGTGATAAACGACCTGGGCCTTGACACAGACAGGGTAAACGTAAACGGAGGCTCGGTGTCTCTGGGACATCCCATAGGAGCAAGCGGGGCCAGGGTTCTTACAACCCTGTTACACGAAATGGCCCGCAGGGACCTGAAAACAGGAATGGCATCGCTGTGCCTGGGCGGCGGGGAAGCAGTTGCCATGACTGTGCACCGTTAAGCCCCGATCCCGGTCAGCCGGAGGACCACGGGCGCTGGATATTGTATTTGTTTATCTTTTTCCACACCGTGACCCGGCTGACCCCCATCTGCCTGGCGGTCTCCGACTGGTTCCATCCTGTCTGCCGCAGCAACTCTTCAAGCCTGGCCCGGTCGTCTTCATTGTCTCCGGCTTCGCTTCCTGCGGCGGACTCTTTATTGCCGCCGGCAATCCTTGCAGGCAGGTGATTTAAGTCAATACTTCCGCCCGGGCAAAGCACCAGGGCATACTCAATGGTATTTCTCAGCTCCCGGATATTTCCCGGCCAGTCGTAGGCCATGAGCTTTTCCAGAGCCTCGGGTGTCACCCCAAGGATCTTTTTATCAGAATTCATCATGTTGCGCCTGATAAAATGCTGCACAAGCATGGGGATATCTTCCGGTCTTTGAGCCAGCCTGGGGCAGTGAATTGGAAAGACATTGATTCTAAAATAAAGGTCCTGCCTGAACTTTCCTTCACTTACCAGCTCTTCCGGGTCCTTGTTGGTGGCGGTCAATACCCTTACATTTACAGGGATCGGATTGTGATCACCCACACGCTCGATCTTTTTTTCCTCCAGCACCCGCAGCAGCCTGACCTGTGTGGAGGGGGGGATATCGCCTATTTCGTCGAGCAGGATGGTGCCTTCGTGCGCGGCCTCAAACCTTCCTATCCTGGAGCGGTCAGCACCTGTAAAAGCGCCCTTTGCATGGCCGAACAGCTCGCTTTCAAGCAGGTTTTCGTTTAACGCCGCGCAGTTTACCTTGATAAAAGGCTTACCCTTGCGGGCGCCGGCCTCGTGCACTGCCCTTGCAACCAGTTCCTTTCCGGTTCCGCTTTCTCCGGTTATCATTACCGGGGCATCAGAGCGGGCCACGTTGTCTATCATCTCAAATAGGTTGATCATTACCCGGGATTTGCCCAGGATACCGTAAAATCCTTCATCCAGCTGATAGGTCTGCCTCAAAGATTCGATTTCTCGCTGCTGGCGGATAATCTGGGATATATCGGTCAGTGTCTCCACCGCACCGATCATTTCACCTGACTCGTCGCGCAGCACCCTGGCGCTTTTGAGAATATGCACTGTCCGCCTGTCTTTCTTGGTGATCAGGCATTTCTTGTCCCTGACCCCGCCCACTGCAAACATCTCGCACCATTTCTTGCCCCTGCCCTCGCCTATAAACTTGCAGCCCGTGCAGTTTAAAATGCGGCAGGAACGGCCCTCGAGCTCTTCTGCCGAATACCCGGTGATCTCTTCTGCAGCAGGATTGGCCGCCACGATGCAGCCCCCGGTGTCAACCACCATCAGCCCGTCATGAAGGGTGTCAAAAATAGTTTTCCAGTGCTCTCCTATATCCATTGCCATAAATGTCCTTTTGGTGTTTAGGCAGTAAAACCTGTTAACTGTTAGGTTAACATCTGTTTCCAGAAATATAAGTCGAGCATTGCAAATATGCAATAACCTCTGAAAATAGCAATAATTTCCAGAAGCCTATAACCGCTGAGAATGCCGCATTATGATTGCGCCATGACTGTCTGTTACAAGGCTGGTCAGGCCGGATAATTTTTTAACTTTACCAAACGCATGTATACGGGTATAAAAGGAGGCCGCCGAACAATAAAATCAAAAAACAGAAGCTGAATCATGAACATAGGAAAATATACATTCTCAGAGTTTGCAGAACTTGCCAGATCTTTTCACGGCTACCCTGCCCCGGGTCTTTTAATAGGCGGATACATGGTCGAGGCCGCTAAGGAAAGGCTTGCTGAAGGCACCCTGTTTGAAGCCGTGGTGGAAACAGGCAAATGCCTGCCGGATGCAGTACAGCTTCTCACCCTGTGCAGCACCGGAAACAACTGGATGAAGGTGATCAACCTTGGCAGATACGCCCTTAGCCTTTATGACAAATACACGTTCGAAGGCTGGAGGGTGTGTGTTGACACTGAAAAACTAGAGTCCTATCCCGAAATAAGAGACTGGTTTTTAAAGAAAAAAACCAAGCAGGAGCAGGACACTGAAAAACTTTTTGCCGAGATTGAGGCTGCAGGAGACAAGTGTCTTTCCATTAAACCGGTTGTGATAAAGCAGCGGATTGTAAAAAAGCCCGAAATGGGTGAAATAGCAGTATGCCCTTCCTGCAGGGAGGCATACCCGGCAAAGGACGGCTCCATATGCCGGGGGTGCCAGGGGGAAGACCCCCACCGCCACCCACTTGAAAGCCGCACTCCTGATGCCTCAGCTCCTGATCTCAGGGCTGTTTCGGTTGAAGAAGCGGTTGGTGAAAAGGCGCTTCACGACATGACCCGCATTGTTCCCGGAAAATCCAAGGGGCCCGCTTTCAGGGCGGGCCAGGAAATCAGCGCCGGGGATCTGTGCAGGCTCCAGCAGATGGGACGCTCTATCATCTATGTTGAAAACCGCAGTGACCCGCAGGGCAGATGGATTCATGAAAACGATGCAGTGGCGGCATTTGCCGAAAAAATGGCAGGACCCAACGTTTATTACCAGGCCCCGCCATCAGAGGGAAAGATCAACTTATATGCAGAAATCACCGGCCTTTTGAACATAGACACCGAAGCCCTTGAAAATTTCAACCTGGTGCCCAACGTGATGTGCACCAGCAGGCAGAACAACATAGTGGTGGAAAAGGACAAGCCCTTTGCGGGATCGCGCGCGATTCCGCTGTATTTAAACAAAAGCCACTTTGATCACGCCCTTGAAACCATCTCCAAACCTCCGCTTTTCTCCGTGCTTCCTATAATACCGGCTGAAGTGGGAATACTTGTAACCGGCACGGAGGTGTACCACGGACTGATCGAAGACCGCTTCGACCCGGTTATACGAAAAAAGGTGGATTATTTTGGCTGCAGGGTAATTCATTCAGCAGTGGCAGCAGACGATGAAAACCAGATCGCAGACAACATCCTGAAAATGCTTGAGATGGGAGCAAACCTTATCATCACCACGGCCGGTCTTTCAGTGGATCCCGACGACCGCACACGCAGGGGGCTTGACCTGGCCGGACTGGAGGATTCCCTATACGGCGCCCCTATTCTGCCCGGGGCCATGACGCTTGTGGGGCGCATCGGCAATGCACGGATTATAGGCGTGCCAGCGTGTGCTTTGTTTCACAAGACAACCAGTCTGGATCTTTTGCTTCCGCGTATACTGGCGGGCCAGCACCTTACCAGAAAGGACATGGCTGCATACGCGGAAGGCGGATTCTGTTTGAACTGTAAGGCCTGCACGTTTCCCAAGTGCCCGTTCGGAAGATAAAACTTACGGCATTTACATCCCCCGGATAATGATTATCTTATAGTTGTCAAAAGCATGAGGCTTGTGACGGAAAGCCTGGAAGAAAGCCATGCTTCCGGGCTTGTTTTGCCATGAATAACCCTCCCTTTGGCATGGCGGGGGCCTGTCTCACCCCTGGCCCCCGCCTTTTTAGAACAGGCTTTTAATAACTTCCCAGGACCTTGAGATAATCTGTCTTTTCAGAAAGCTGTTCCATGACCGGGGCAAACGAGCTGTCTTCCACGTCTGCCTCAAGGTCCACGTAGAACATGTATTCCCAGGGTTTTCCGTGTATGGGCCTGGACTCGAGCTTCACCAGGTTTATTCCGTTGTCTGCAAACACTTTCAGGGTCTCAAAAAGCGAGCCCGGCTGGTTGCCTGTGGAAAAAATCAGCGAGGATTTCTGCTTTTTTCCGTTCGCCAGGGCCTGTCTTGCGATCACCACGAACCTGGTGTAGTTTCTCGGGTTTGTTTCAATGCCTTCTTCGAGCACTTCCATGCCGTATATTTTCGCTGTTTCCCTGCCTGCAAGTGCTGCTTCCGACCCTTCCCCTCTTTCGCTTATGTATCTCACAGCCCTGGCTGTATCAGAAACTGGTACCATTTCCCAGTCATGACGGTCTATATACTGCCTGCACTGCTGAAACGCCTGGGGATGAGAATAGATCTTCTTTATGTCGTTGATTCCGGCTCCTGGATGCGCGATGAGGCTGTGCTCTATTCTCAGCATTATTTCCCCGGCGATTCGAAGATCGTATTCTAACAGCAGATCATAGTTTTCATGAACACTTCCCGCCAGGGAATTTTCCAGGGGAATGACCCCGAAATCAGCCTTTTCCTCCTTTACTGCTTCGAAAATCTCCTTGAAGGTGTTTACCGGCATTAAATCCATCTGGTCCCCGAAATACCGCGTGCAGGCCTTGTGGCTGTAGGTTCCGATTTCGCCCAAAAATGCGGCCCTGCCGCCTTGTTTGCCTTCCGGTCCCTCCATGTGCTCCACTGCATGAACCCTGTCGAGGTATCCGAAATCAAGCTGCTTGTCCACAACAGGTGCGATAACGTATAGATCCCGCATCAAACGGGAAAACTGTTCGGGGTAAAGGCTCTGGGCCCCGTCTGATAGCGCGCGGTCAGGGTCATTGTGGACCTCCACCATGAGTCCGTCCGCCCCTGCTGCAATTGCCGCCCTGGCCATGGGGCTTACCTTCTCCCTGATGCCGGTTGAGTGGCTCGGGTCTATGATAACCGGCAGGTGCGTAAGATTCTTGATAACGGGAATGGCGGACAGATCAAGAGTGTTTCTCGTGTATGGCTCGAATGTCCGGATGCCCCGCTCGCAGAGAATTACATCATCATTTCCCTCAGAGAGTATGTATTCAGCAGACATGAGCCACTCCTCGATGGTCGCGGAAAGCCCCCGCTTTAAAAGGACCGGTTTTCCCAGTCTGCCCACGCACTTTAGCAGCTCGAAGTTCTGCATGTTTCGGGCGCCCACCTGGATTACGTCCACGTATTTCATAACGAGATCGGCCTGCGCCGGGGTTGTTATCTCGGTGACAACCGGCATGCCGTGGGTTTCGCGCACTTCTGCAAGTATTTTGAGTCCTTCTTCGCCCAGGCCCTGAAAAGCATAAGGCGATGTCCTGGGCTTAAAAGCCCCTCCGCGGAAAAGCACGGCACCGTATCTTCGAACCTGTTCTGCGATTGCCATTGCCTGATCCCGGCTTTCCACTGCACAGGGACCGGCCATTACCACAATGCGCTCTCCCCCGACCGACACGTCCCCGACACGTATCCTTGTGTCTTGCGGATGCATCTGGCGGCTGACCAGTTTAAAGGCAGTGTTTACCGGAACCACCCGGACAACCCCGGCCAGGGACTCGAAGTATTCAGGCGGATGGCCTGCATTGCCTGTGGATCCGATAATATTCTGCCCGGCGTCGCTTATTTCCCGGAAAATGCAGCCGCCTTCCCGGAGAATGCTCAGTATGCGGTTTTTGTTTTCCTGGGAAATGTCAGGTTCCAGCACAATTAACATGATCAACCTCCTTGTATTAAATAAACAGTCAAAAGCCCGAAATACCGGATCTATGACCTGTGAATAAAAAAACCCCGGGAGAGAAAATCCCCCGGGGTCCTGGAAAACAAAAAACCCCGGGCGGACCGTTTTCATGTCCACCCGGGGTGCTGCTTGCTGCAGATATTTAAATCATGCGGCACACCGCCGGATGGACGCTTCTAAAACCAAAAAAGAAGCGCCCGAAAGCAAAAAAGAATACCTGGCGATGTAAATATGCCTTCATTTTATTGAAAAATACCTTCCTGAAACGATTTTTTTCAAAATATATCCCTGTTTTTTCATGATGTCAAGCATATTGATGGGCCTTGCTCCACTGAAAAACAAGACCGACCAGAGTGCTAAAACACCCCCATAAACAGAAC
>JAWLEU010000103.1:0-8421 GCA_041685965.1 Desulfosalsimonas sp. | reverse complement strand
GGCATCAGAAAAATCGGCATCCTGAGAATCCTGCGGCAAACCGCCGGATTCCTCAGACCAAAGGGCAAGCAAACGGACAAGTCCGCCCGGATTTTCGGATTCTTTTAAAAGCCCGGCAATCCCCTGGCCTGAATCCGATTCACCGGTATTCTGCCCTGTCTTGCCGCCTGCGCTGTTGATCAGAAGGCTTAAAAAATCAGACTTTCCATCGCCGCCTGAGCTCAAAACGGAGCTGTCAGAATTCTCCAGGTTTGCCCCTTCCTGAAATACGCCGGATGAAGAAGCATTCTGCTGATTGAATAATCCCTGGGCTGAAAAAATCATGCCTTTATTTCCCTGTTTTATGCAGCCTGACTTAACCGCTGTTTTTTCATGTCTTTACCTGGCGCCCTGCAGGCTTCCAAGGGCCGTGCTGTAGTCCACCGCAACGCTGTTTTCCATGTTATCGAGAATCTCGCCCGCATACTTATCCCGCATAAGTGCCAAAACAGATACTGCAAGATCCTTGTCCATTGCAGCCAGGCTCTGTGCAGCTCCTGCAGGCTCGCGCTTCTGGTAAATCTTGCTGAGCTTTCTTGCTTTTTCTTCGTCCAAATCCTGTTTTTCATCAAGCATTTCTCCAAGCTCTCCGCGCATCTGTTTTAACCTTTCAAGCTTCTCATCGACTTCATCCTGCAGAATCTTTAGCTCTTCTTTGCGCCTGGAAATTTCTTCCTTCTGCCTGGCAAACCTGGAGCGTTCCTTTTCAAGCCTTGAAAGCATGCGCCTTGCCTGCACGCCTATGTCTTCGCATTTAAAAACCACCTGGGGAACTTCCTGCGAATCTTCGGCATAAACACTGCCCGCAATCAGGAAAAATGCCGCAACAACTGCAGCTAAAACCCCGGCTGCCGACTTCTGCCGGAAATCTTTTTTGTCAAACGGTTTCATCTTCCCCCTCCGAATCCTATAACTGCAACTTCGTCCAGAAAAACATTTTCCGCGTGTTTTTCCTTTTTCTCCCTGGCCTCCTGTCTTTTCTGCTTGAGGATTTCCAGGGCCCGCTTTTTCTGGCGTGCCTCTACCAGCTCACCCTTTTTTTCGCGGACATCGGCTTCAGCCATGCTCAGGCTTTCTTCAAGATCTCTTACCACGCGCTCCTTGGCGCTTATAAACTCCTGGTGGAGAATAAGTTCGCTTACTTCAACGCCCCTTATTTCTGCATCCTCTATTTCCCGGCGCAGCAGAAGCATTTCGTTTTCTTCCCGCTTTTTTGCCTCTGCAATACTGCTGCGCTTTTCCATGCTTTGAGCAAGCTTTTCATGCGCCCTGTCAGCCTGTTTTTTCCTGTAGTCAAGAAGTGCATGCAGCTTAAAGGTCTTCATTTACCCTCCTGTTCAAAGAGTTTTTCCATTTCCTTGCGGGTCTGCTCCAGGGTGGACTGCTCAGCCAGATCCTGGCGGAGAAATCCGTTTACAGAATCAATGTATTTCAGCGCATTGTCTATTTTAGGATTGCTGCCTCGCTGATAAGCGCCGATGTTTATAAGGTCCTCCTGTTCCTCGTAAACCGCGAGAACCTCCCTTATGCGCCGGCTCAGATCAGCATGCCCGTCATCCACGAGCCTGTGCATGACCCGGCTGTTGGAGTGAAGTACGTCAATGGCCGGATAATGGCTCTTTGCGGCAAGCTCCCTGGACAGAACAATATGTCCGTCAAGTATTGAACGAACAGAGTCCGCAACAGGCTCGTTCATGTCGTCGCCTTCGACCAGCACTGTGAAAAGCCCGGTAATGCTGCCCATCTGCGAAAAATTGCCCGCCCTTTCCAGCAGCTTTGGAAGGCGGGAGAAAACCGACGGGGTATAGCCTTTTGTGGTGGGCGGCTCTCCTACTGCAAGCCCGATCTCCCTCATTGCCATGGCGAACCTGGTGACCGAATCCATCATCAAAAGCACGTGCTTTCCAAGTGAGCAGAAATATTCCGCCACCGCTGCTGCCATGAAAGCCCCGCGCATCCTCAAAAGCGGGGACTGATCCGAGGTGGCGGTGATCACCACGCTTCGCGAAAGCCCCTCTTCACCAAGGTCTTCTTCTATGAACTCTCTTACCTCTCTTCCGCGCTCACCTATAAGGGCGATCACGTTTACGTCAGCGCGGGTGTTTCGGGCCATCATTCCCAGCAAAACGCTTTTACCCACCCCCGAGCCTGCCATGATTCCCATTCTCTGCCCGGCCCCGCAGGTAAGAAGCCCGTTTATACAGCGCACACCAAGGTCCAGGGGCTCTGATATCTTTTTTCTGGCCATGGGGCTCGGAGGCAGCTGGTAAAGGGGTCGCCTGGCAGTATATTCAACCGGTCCCCTGCCGTCCACGGGCGATGCCATGGCATCTACAACCCTTCCGAGAAGTTTCCTGCCCACACCCACATTAGCGGTTGCATCATGTACCCGGATCAGACTTCCCACGCCCAGTCCGTGCATTTCCCCGAGCGGCATCAAAAGAGCGGAGCTGTCTTTAAACCCCACAACTTCAGCCCATACAGACTCACCTCCGTTAAGGGGCATAATCTCGCACAAGGATCCTATGGTGGCCTGGGGGCAGCAGCCCTCTACAACCATGCCCACTATCCTGGTGACCTTGCCGCGAACCCGCAGCGGGTTAAACCTGTCTATGGATTCAAGAGCCTGTTTCATTGCTGCTCCTGCGATCCGCAAAGATGGCAGTAAATTTCATCTATCTGGGACTCTATTGTGGCATCCACGTCCCCGGCCCTGGATTCGGCCATGCAGCCTCCTCTGGACACATTTTCGTCAGCCACGAAATAAATATTGCGAAGGCCTTTCATTGCTGCAAGAAACATGGGTTCGTTGGCCCTGACCGTCTCGATGTCTTCGGGATTCACCCTTATGTAGTATTCATCGTCTTCAACAGCGCCTTCAAGCGCCCGTGTCACTGTTTTGACAATGATATCCTTTTTTTCTTCAACCTCTGTATCTATGACCCTTCTTGCAACAGCCATTACCAGCCTTACCATGTCGTCTCTGCTTTTCTCGAGCAGGGAGCTGCGCATCCGGCTGATCTGTTCAGCGCCTTCGGCCAGTGCTGAAGAGGCTGAGTGCAGCTCTTCTTCAACCTCTTTTCTGCCGTCTGCTTTTCCGTTTTTATAGGCTTCGCTGCGTATGGCCTCAATATCAACAGGGGGCTGCTGCGGGGTTTGATCCTTTTTTTTCTTCCCGCCGGGATCTTTTTCAGATCCTTTCTCCGTGATTTCGGTTTGAGCAGACTCCTGATCCGGAGCGGTGGGAATGAGAAAAGAATCGCACTCCCCCCCGGTTTCGTCGAGATCCGCAAAACGCGCACATTTTGCCTCAATTCCGCTTTCAGCCTGAATTATCCTAGACAAGGGTTTCCTGTCCTTTCCCCGGCAGTACCAGTTGTCCTTCTTCTTCGAGTCTGAGGGCTATCTTTACAATGCTCTGCTGGGCCTTTTCCACGTCAGACAGCCTGACCGGTCCCAGAGCCTCAAGGTCCTCTGCGATTATTTCAGCAGCACGTTCACTGATATTCTGGTAAATATTTTCCTTTACAGTTTCAGGCGCTGTTTTAAGTGCCATGGTCAGGGTGTCGTTTTTGACTTCGCGCAGAATCTTCTGCATGCCCTTGTTGTCCAGGTTCTGCAGGTCCTCGAAGGTGACAAGGGAGTTTCTGATAAGCTCTGCGGTTTCCGAGTCCACCTCCTCGATGCCGGTCAGGATTTCTGTTTCCATTGTTTTTTCTATCCGTGTCAGAATCTCGACAACCTTTTCCACGCCTCCGACATGATGCTTATCCTTTTTGACAAACCCTCCGATTTCCCTTTGCAGTGCATCTTCTATCTGGTGGATAACCTCAGGGGAAACCTTTTCTATCCTGGCAATCCTGTAGACCACGTCAGCCCTTAGCTCCTCCGGCAGAAACTCGAGCACATTGCCCGTATGTTCTGCCTTCTGGGTCGACAGGATCAGGGCCACTGTCTGCGGGTGCTCGTTTTTGAGAAGATCCGCAACCATTCGAGGCTCCATCATGGATATGGTTTCAAGAGGCTTTCCGCCGAACTCGGAGTTAAGATCCTCGAGCAGCGATTCCACCCTTTTGGGATCGCCTGTGGAAGAAATTGCCTTGTTGATGAATTCGTCTCCATCAACAAAAAGCCCCGCGTATTCCATCTGGGTTTTCCTGTACTGCTCGACTACCTGCCTGGCGAGATCAGCCGGAACATGATCCACGGATTTCATGTAGCTGCTGATCCACCTGACCTCGTCGTCTTTTAACTCCTTGAACACCTCTGCAGTTGTCTGCTCGCCAAGGCAGAGCAGCAGGTAAGCTGCCTTCTCGGCACCGATCATCTTTGAGATGTCTTTTTTCATGCCGGTCATCCCTCCTTTAACCATGTTTTGACAACCTGTGCCGGCGTAACTGAATGCTGCCCTATCTCTCCTCTGAGCTGGGCGGGGGCGTCAAGTGCGCCCCCCTGCCCGGCTGACTCATCTGCCAGCTCCGGGGCATATCCGCCGTAACTCGGTCCGGTTTGCCTTCCCAGGGTTTTGACAAGCGGCCTTATAAGAGCCAGATAGACAAGCACCGCGCAAACCGCCAGCACCAGGTACTTGGCGTACGGAAGATAGTCATAGAAAGCAGGAGAGGTTTCCATTGAGCCCTCCTCGAGCTCTTGTTTTTCAAAGGGCATGGATACCACCTCCACGCGGTCTCCCCTGTCCGGATTGAGCCCCACTGCGCTTGTAACCATTTTTCTTATGGATTCAACCTTTTCAGGCGGCACGGCCTCGTATCCACCCTCGCCTCCGTTTGCCTCAGGGTCGTAGGTGTCAGCCACCATTACAGCGGCTGATATATTCTCGACATCTCCGGCCGGCCGCCTGGTCTGCTTGACGGTTTTGCTGATCTCGTAGTTGACGACTTCAGAGCTTGTGGTATCAGAGACCGTCTCTCCGTTTTCTTCCCCGCCATCTCCGAGGTTGGACTCGGTGCCGGGGACACCGCCTGCCCGGCTGCTGCCGGATTCACTCTCGGTGATTTCCTCGCTTCTGGGGACCAGGCTGTCAGGATCAAATTCCTCGGTTGTTATATCCTGACTGGAAAAATCTATGTCAGTTGTGATCCTTACCACTGAGTTTCCCCGGCCCATGGCGTTGTCTAAAAGGGACTGCACCCTTTGTTCCAGGCGGCTCTCCAGGGTATTTTTAAACTTGAGCTTATCCGGAAGCATTGGGCTGCCCGGGTCCTGCTCGCCGTTTCCGCTGAGCGTCTTGCCGTTGGTGTCTATTATGGTAACCCGGTTTTTCTCCAGGCCTTCAATGGACCCCGCAACCATATGGGAAACCGCCCTGGCCTGTGCGGGGCTAAAACCCGCCCCGCCGGCCAGGTCCAGAACAACAGAGGCCTTGGCCGGCTTTTGCTGCTCCTGCAAAAGCCTGTCCTCAGGAAGTACAAGATGCACCCTGGCGGATTTTACGGGATCCATGGCGGCAATGGTTCTGGCCAGCTCGCCCTGCATTGCGCGCTGGAAATTTACTTTCTGGGTGAACTTTGTCTCCCCGAAGTTCTGCTCGTCAAAAACCTCAAAACCCACTCCCCCCTTCTTGGGGATACCTTCCGAGGCAAGATTGAGACGGGTGTCATGGACCCGGGCTGCCGGCACATAAATTGAACGGCCGTTGTTTTCAAGCTGATAGGGCACGCCTTCTTCCTGAAGCTTGCTTGTGACAGAAGCAGCCTCTTCAGGGGGCAGGCCGGTGAATAAAGCCTTGTAATCAGCCTTGTTGGCCTGAAAGATTATCAAGGCAAACAGGATAAAAGACAAAAGGGCAACCCCGGCCAGGGCAAGCTTTCTTGAAAGAGGCCAGCCGCGAATATTTTCTACAATGTTCGTATATGGACTTGTATCCGCCATAACAATTTATCCGATCAGAATCCGGCAGGATTTAAAAAAATCACACCTGCATGTTCATAATCTTGTCGTATGCGTCAACCGCCTTGTTGCGCACCTGAACCAGCGTCTGCAACGAGATGTCAGCCTTTTCCATGGCTATCATCACATCGTGCAGGTCAACAGGGCCGCCTGTATTGGCCTCCAGTATGCTTCGGTCCGCCTCGTTTAAATTGCGGGCCGTTTCATCCAGCATTTGACCGAAGCTATCAGCAGGGCTTTTTGCGGAACCGCTCTGTCCGGCATCTTCTGAACCGGTTATAATCCCGCTGCTTGCGGCCGGATTGGATATCTCAATGCTCATGACTGCTACCTCCCGATTTCCAGGGCGCTCATTGCCATTGACTGGGCTGATTTAATGGTTGTCACATTGGCCTCATAGCTTCCCTTGGCATTCATCATATCGGTCATTTCCTCAACCAGGCTGATATCCGGCTTTACAACATATCCGTCCTCATCCGCATCCGGGTGGGAAGGTTCATAAACCTGCTTTCCTTCGCCCTGATCCGAGACTATCCGGGCCACATTTACGCCATTGGACATGTCGCGCCTGCTTTTGTCCAGCTGCCCGGCAAAGCCTTTTTCGTCGGATTCAAACACAACGGATTTCTTCTGATAAGGCCCCCCTTCCGGAGTGCGGGTGGTCTCCATGTTTGCAAGATTTGAGCCGATTGTGTTCAAGCGGGTGGTTTGCGCCCGCAGGGCGGAATAACCTATGTCCATGGCTCCCAGAATATCCATGCAATACCTCCTTTATGCTCTTTCGTTGATTACTGTTTTCAGCATGTTAAATTTCTTTGTCAGCATTTTGACTGCTGCCTCATACCTGATCTGATTTTCTGAAAGATCCTTCATTTCCCGGTCCACGGAAACATTGTTTCCGTCGCCTATGGCGTCCTGTGCAGGTTCGCGGGAAATATCAGCCTGCAGCCCGGCAATGGCCTCATCGCCGGAGGCGCCTATGTGCCTGGGATGGGTTGCAACCATGCCGGTTCCGGACTTATCTGCCGCCCGGGCAAGATCTTTTTCAAAGTCCATCTCAAGCCTTTCATATCCGGGTGTTTCGGAATTGGCGATGTTGGAGGAAATAACCCGGTGCTTTTCCGAACGAAGTGAAAGCGTCTTGTCCAGCACCTGCATGCTTGTGTCAAAAAAACCGCTTGATGCCATATCTATTGCCCCTTTATCCTGTTTTCGATTTCAACAGTCTCGCCTGCCAGCTCAAGCCAATGCTCCTCTATTTCCATTTCGGCCAATTCATTGTAAAGATTAAGCGCAGCAGATTCCCGCCCGGTGTCTGAATAAAGCTGAACCAGCCGGAAACCCGCCTGCCCCTTGTATTGATCGGCCTCAAGAAGCCGCCTGTAGGCGGGCTCGGCATCTTCCCATTTCATCATATAAAAACCTGCTTCTGCCCTTTTGAAAGTGATCTCGTCTTTTTTGCCTTTATATCCTGCTTTTGCAGCCCTGGAAAAACACCTCCAGGCACGCTCCCATTGCTCTTTGTCAAAAAATAGTCTGCCCGCAAGATAATCAAGCCTTGCGGTTCTCGGCCTTTTATTTTCATGCAAAAGCCCGGAGGCCTTATCAAGCTCGCCTTTTTCAATCAGGGCGTGGGCGTAAAAATAAAGCATTTCAGCCCTGTGAGAGCCTTCAGGATAGTCATCAAGATAATCGGCTGCGTACCTTTCAACTCTCTGAAAATTTTCAAGTTCATGGTATACTTCTACCAAGGGCACAAAGACCTCCTGTCTTTTTTCCTCTTGTTTTTCAAAATCAAGAATGTAGAGATAGGTTTCTGCCGCCTGCTCTAAAAAACCCGCCTCTGTATAGCTTTCAGCAAGATCGTGGAGAAAATCATATGTTATTCCGGCCTGCGCAAGCAGGTCCCTGTGTTTTGACACCAGTGCAAGGGCCTCGAAAAAGGCCTCCTGTTCCACGAGACCATCGATCACGCCGGGAAATATTTCCACGAACAAGGCCCGGCCTTCATCCTGCAGCTGCCCTCCCCAGTAATCGTCAAAAAACCGTCCCAGAAATTTTACGGCTGAAAAATCGTCACCTGACAGGTGATACGCCAGTATCTTCTTGAAAAACGCCTCTTCGCGAACCTGTCGGCTGTCGGATTCTTCTATAATAAGGTCATATTCATGAACCAGGTTTTCATAATCTGGTTCATGGCTTTCCATTACATCCAGATCAATCAGTTCCAGCCAGGCACGGAATCCCGCCTCGGTTCCGGCTGCCTTTTCATCTATTTCCCACAATGCCAGCCGGGCCCGGTCAAGATTGCCGGATCTGAGGCTGGCCATGGCTGCCCAGTAATCAGCAAGGCGCCGCAGCTCAGGCTGTCTTTCGGCAAGGGTTTCAGACAGCAGGTAACAGTATCTGTGAGCTTTATCAAATTCCTGCCTCCTGTAGAGAAGCATTGACCAGTTGGCAAGACTGGCGGGA
>JAWLEU010000102.1:0-8436 GCA_041685965.1 Desulfosalsimonas sp. | reverse complement strand
ACCTCTTCTATGAGTTCTGCAAGCTTCATGCTCCTTCTTCTTTTCCTCCGCCGTCTTTTCTCTCGGCAACAACCGGCGCAATGTCCATGTAATTAAATGATTCGCTGACGATCTCGGCAAAAGCAGGCCCTGCGACCATACCGCCATAATGACCCACCTGGGGTGCTTTTACCACAACCAGGATAGCCAATTCAGGGGACTCTACAGGGGCAAACCCAGCGAACACCGCGTTATACTCGCTGTCCTCATAGGTGCCCCGTGCATTGAGTATCTGTGCTGTTCCTGTTTTACCGCATACGCGGTAACCCTTTGGCGAGGCCTGGGGTCCCGTGCCGTCGGGCTCGGTGACTGCCTTCATCATGTTTTTCACCTGCCCGGCGGTTTGCGGAGAGATTGCCCGTCTTACCGACTCCGGCTCGAAGCGCTTGTATATGCTGCCGTCAGGATTTGTTATGGCCCTGGCGAGCCTTGGCTTCATGAGAACACCGTCATTTGCGATCGCCGATACCGCTGTAAGCAGCTGGATGGGTGACACTGTGATTCCCTGCCCGAATGCTATGGTTGCATTATCCACCGCACGCCAGTTGTTGTAATGCCTCAGCCGACCGGAAGCCTCGCCCGGTGCCTTTATACCTGTCTTTTCCCCGAAGCCGAAGTTGGCAAGAGTGTCATAAAGACTTTTAGGGCCGATGGACTGCGCGATCTTGACCGCGCCTATATTGCTTGAATATTTGATCACATCCCTGAGGCTCAGCTCCTCATGAGGCCTGGTGTCCTTGATCGTAAAATGTTTGGCATTGTACTTTCCGTCTTCACAGTCAAGCATGGTATTCGGTGAATACAGCCCGGATTCCAGAGCGGCTGCAGCCAGGAAAATCTTGAGGGTTGAGCCGGGTTCAAACTCTCCTGCCACTGCTCTGTTACGCCAGGTTTGCTGCGGGAACCTGCTGAATGCATTGGGATTGAAAGAAGGATAATGCGCAATTGCCCGGACCGCTCCGGTCTGCGGATCCATGGCCAGGGCCATGCCTGATTCAGCATTTGATTTGAGCACTGACTTTTTTAGTGCTTCTTCCGCAGTATACTGGATATTGGCATCCAGTGTGAGGACCAGGTTTCTGCCCTGCCTGCCCTGCTTTTCAGATTCCGTCTTTTTAAAAATCCTTCCCAGGGCGTCCTTGACAACTGTCCACTGCCTCATCTCTCCTTTGAGATGATCGTCAAAATAATATTCAAGCCCCTCCAGGCCGTTTCCGTCAGTTCCGCAAAAGCCCAGAACCTGTGCTGCCAGCTCCTTGTTGGGATATACCCTGGAGTAATTGTCTACCAGAGCCAGCCTGCCGTTCAATTCCCGGTTCAAGGCCTCTGCCCTGTCAGGCGATACATCGCGCTTAATCCAGACAAACGGCTTGTCGGAAAGCAGCTTTTTCATCACCTGCTTTCTGTCAATATCCAGGCTGTCAGCCATTACAGACGCGGCTTTTCCATGATCCTGAATCCTGGACGGATGCGCCCCTATTGACACCACGCCGGTGCTTACTGCAAGCTCCCTTGAATTTGAGTCATATATGGTCCCGCGCTTCTCGCGCATCTTTACAGAACGGCTGTACTCACCGGAAGCACGCTTAGAAAGGCGGGACTCCTCGAAAACCTGAAGGTAAAAAGCCTTGCCCGCAATCACGGCATAGCAGAGGATCAGAAAACAACAGATCCATGCAATCCGCCTGTTGCGTCCGGTGATGACTTTTTTTCCGGTTTCATTGCCGTTCATGGAATTATCACTATCTGTTCAGGTTTAGGCGTTCTAAGTCCGTGCTCCTGTTTAGCCCTGGCACCCAGCACCTGATGCGACTTTAATCTTCTTCCCTCGATCATTAGTTTTTTCCTGGTCTCAAGAAGGCTTTCCTGCCTTGATTGAGCCCGCACGATTTCGTAGCCCGTCCTCCTGCACTGCACCGCGCACCAGGTGTCGAAAAACATCTCTGCAGCCATGACCGCCACAAGGACCAGGGCCGCGGCAATCCTGCGGGGGGTGATAATCGAGTTTGTGTGCTTTTTGTTTGTGTGCATGGCATCCCCTGAAAAGGTCCGCGGCGGTTTTACTAAAGTTTTTCCGCGGCCCTGAGCTTTGCGCTCCGCGACATTGGATTGGCCCGGACCTCAGCCTCGGTGGGCTTTCTCACCTTCCGGGTCAAAACCCTTAAAACAGGTTCTTTTCCACAGGCACATACAGGAAAATCCCGGGGACAATCACACCCCGATGCGAACTTATTGAAACGGCGCTTTACTATCCGGTCCTCCAGCGAATGAAATGAAATCACGCATATCCTCCCCCCGGGCCTTAAGTGCTCCACGGCATCGTCGAGAAAAGAGTCGAGAACCTCGAGCTCACGGTTTACTGCAATACGAAGCGCCATGAACGTTCTGGTCGCAGGGTGAATTTTCCGGCCTGCCGCTGCTTTTGCCCCGACTGCCTCGCGGACGATTTCCTCGAGATGACCGGTGGTTTCAATGGGAGCGGCCTTGCGGCGGTTATCAATCTTTCTTGCAATACGCCCGGCCTGCGGTTCCTCTCCCAACTCCCTGAAAATACGCGTAAGGCGCTTTACTTCCGCGGTATTTATGATATCTGAGGCTTTCTGCGGATTCTGCGGATCCATCCGCATATCAAGGGGTTCATCCTTTCTGAACGAAAACCCCCTGCCCGAGAACTCAAGCTGATCATAAGAAAGCCCTAGATCCACAAGAATCGCGTCAACTGCATCGATTTTAAGCGAAGAAAGGATGTGAGGAAGGTTGACAAAATTATCATTGACCAGGCGGATGTTGCAGGCGCGGGATGCGAGCAGGATCCCTGCATTTTCCACTGCTTCAGGGTCCTGATCAACACCTATAAAAAGTCCGCCCGGCAGAATCTTTTCAACTATTGCCATGGCATGCCCCCCGCCTCCCAGGGTGCAGTCGACCACAAATTTTCCCGGTGCACAATTAAGGTAATGGAGAGCTTCCTCGCGCATTACGGGAACATGTTTGTAAGCCATGGTTACAGCCCTAGTCTGGCAATTTCGTTGGAAACCTCCTCATCTCTCATATCCTCTTCGCGCAGCTTGCGTTTCTCCTCATTCCAGTTCTCAAGAGACCAGATTTCAAAATGATCAAGAACGCCGACCACGACGATATCTTTTTCAAGGTTCGCGTAATCCCTCAGTGATTGAGGGACAAGGATACGACCCTGCTTGTCAAGCGGGCACTCGGCTGACTCGCCAATAAAAATACGCCTGAAACGCCTCATGGCCGGACTTTTTTCCGCCATCTGAAGGATTTTCTCCTCCACTGCTTCCCAGCTTTTGTAGGGGTAGGCCACCAGGCTTTTTTCATCGAGGCCCGGACCCGACAGCACCAGTCCGCTGCCCCCGTTGTTCCGGATTACTTCCCTGAACCGGGAGGGAATATTGATGCGGCCCTTGGCATCGATTGTATGATATGAGCTCCCTCTAAACATTTCCCTCCCCTGTCAACCACTTTGCACCACTTTCATCCCAGATTTGCAGTAACAAAAGGGTTTGTCAAGGAAAAAACACAGACGGCTTTTAAATTTTATATGTAATTTTAGTAAGTAATAAAAAAAGGTTTTAGTGGGTGAAAGTGGTTTAAAATCTGAATCACCCCTTTTGCTGGGTCCGTCCGAGGCGACGCCGGCCCCGGCACTCTGGTAATCTTGGTCTGTTTAACTAAAAATCGGGGCCGGGAATTTCTTATGCAAGTCTTTGCAGCTTGACGGGCGAATGGATAATCTTTAATATGAATTCGGTTTTTTCGTTTATCCCAAGATACAAGGAGAAGAAAATGTCAGTTATCACCATTACAAGCGAATACAAGGCCGGCGGACAGCGTGTGGCAAAAGGTGTTGCAGACAGGCTGGGCTTTGCATTCATCGGAGACCAGCTGGTAGCGGAAGTGGCAAAACAGTTAAACATATCAAAGCACGAGGCTGAAACATTTCTAAAGCCCGGAAGCTCCTCCGTGCTGAGGTATCTGGACCGTTATACCTGCTCGATTGTGCAGAAAGTAGTGGACAGGGAGCACGGCTGCCTTGATGACAGCACTTATTATGAAAAGACCCGAAAGCTTGTCGAAGACATCTACAAAAATGAAAACACGGTTATCCTGGGCTGGGGCGCACAATGCATCCTCCAGAAAAAGCCTGAGACATTCCACGTCCTTTTGAGAAAAGAACACGAGAAAAAGGTCAGCGAAACTATGGAGACCCTCAACTGCTCCCGAAAAAACGCGGAGCAGCAGATCAGAAACGATGAAGATGAGAAGAAGGCCTACATAAAAAAATACTTCAACGCGGACTGGCAGGATTCTTCCCTTTACAATCTTATCCTGGACATGGAAAACTACACCCCTGACTCGGCGGTTGACCTGATATGCAGCAAGGCCGGCGGGCAGATAACCCCGCAGCAGCCCTGAAAAAACTGCGCGGGCGCATAAATATGGAAAAATATGACGTCATCATAGTCGGAGGAGGGCCTGCCGGCCTGTTTGCCGCCTGGTATCTGGCAGAAAACTCAGGGCTGAAGGTTCTTTTGCTGGAAAAGGGCAAGCGGCCCGACAAACGAAAGTGCAGGATAGATGACACAAGCCAATGCCCCGAATGCCGTCCCTGTGACGTATTGTGCGGCATAGGCGGGGCGGGCCTTTTCTCCGACGGAAAGCTCAACTTTATCCCCAGGCTCGGCAAAACCGATCTAACCCAGTTCATGCCCCCTGCGGAAGCCCAGGCATTGATTGACGAAACAGAGTCCATTTTTGACGCATTCAAAATGACCGGCCCTGTGTTTCCCACAGACCTTCAGCAGGCAAAAGACCTGCGCAAAAACGCGAGAAAACACGGCATAGACCTGCTTATAATACGCCAGAAGCATCTGGGCAGCGACCGGCTGCCTGAGTATATCGGCGGCATGCAGGCAGGCCTGGAAAAAAAAACGACCATCCGCACAATGGAGCCGGTCACCGACGTCGTACCGGATGCACCCGGGAAAATCCGCGTGGTTTCGGAAAAAAGCCAATATCTCGGCGAGTCCGTGATTCTTGCACCCGGAAGGGCAGGGGCGGACTGGATTTCGCAGCTTGCCCGCAGATGCGGTATCAGCATGCACCACAGGGGGATAGAGGTGGGCGTGCGCGTTGAGGTCCACCGTGAAATCATGGATGACCTGTGCAATGTGATCTATGACCCGGCCTTTTTTATCCAGACCGCAAAATATGACGACGAAACCCGCACCTTCTGCACCAACAGCGGAGGCTTTGTCAGCCAGGAAAACTACCACGGATTTGTATGTGTAAACGGACATGCCTACATCGACCGCAAATCCGACAACACCAACTTTGCGTTTCTGTCAAAGGTGGTTTTAACCGACCCTGTTACTGACAACCAGGCATACGGCGAGTCAATAGGCAGGCTTGCATCGCTTATAGGAGGGGGCCGCCCACTTCTCCAGCGGATGGGGGACTTAAAACGCGGCAGGCGCAGCACCTGGGCGCGGATTCAAAAAAGCTCCATCAGGCCCACCCTGAAAAACGTTGTCTGCGGCGATATCGCAATGGCGCTTCCCGAACGAATCCTGACAAACATCATGGAGGGCATGGACAAGCTCAACCAGGTGGTGCCGGGTGTATCAAACGACGAAACCCTGCTTTACGCCCCTGAAATCAAGTTCTTCGCCACCCAGGTTGAAACAGAAAACACCCTGGAAACCTCTGTGCCGGGGCTGTTTGTTGCAGGAGACGGCCCCGGAGTGGCCGGTAACATAGTATCCGCCGCGGCCACAGGCCTTATTCCGGCAAAGGAAATAATCCGGCGGAAAAAAAGCTAAGTCCTTATCCTGAGCCCCTCTCCCGGCCTGGGAATAAATACCTCGTAGCCCTCATTTTCAAGTGTTTCCGCAAATGCGTCCATCTGGTCTTCTTCGCCGTGGACCAGGGCAATGCGCTTTACCCTGAGGTTTGATTTTCTTAAAAACCTGAGCATCTCGTCTCTGCCCGCGTGGGCTGAAAACCCATCAAGGCTTACGACCCTTGCCTTCAGGGGATATTCCTTGCCCATGAACCGCATCATGGGAGGCTCTGTCTTTCTGCCGCCCTGCTCGTATTCCAACCCCTTGTCCAGCAGTCTTCTGCCCAGGGTATGGGCCGCCATGTAGCCGACTATAAGTATGGTGTTTTTTTCATCGTGGATCTTGTAGCGCAGATGATGAAGTATCCTGCCTCCTTCGCACATACCCGAGGCGGAAAGCACGATATGGGGCTTTTTTTCCCTCATCAGCGCCATTGAATCCTCCACGGACTCGGTGAAATGAAGGTGGTCGAACAAAAACGGATTCATGCCCTCCTGCAGAAAATCCCTGTGGGTCTGTCTGTCATATACCTCCGGGTGCTCGCCGTACACCCTGGTAATCCTTGTGGCAAGGGGGCTGTCAACGTAAATGGGGACTTTGGGTACCTCGTTTTCATTGTATAGCTGGTGGATCGCGTAGAGAAGCTCCTGGGTGCGGCCGAATGCAAAGGATGGAATCAGCACGGTGCCGCCGCGCTCAACTGTTTCGGTTATAACCCTTTTCAGATGCGGAGTCATGTCTGCCACAGGCTCATGGGACCGGTTGCCGTAGGTGCTTTCCATTAGCATCAGATCCACATCTCTGTCCTGATCTTCGAAGTCGAGTTCGGGATTTTTTATGATAGGCTTGTCAAACCTTCCTATATCGCCTGTATAACAGATGCGCAAATCACGGCCGTTTTCCTTTGCCCTGATCATTGTAACGGCAGATCCCAGTATATGGCCAGCCTCGTAGAACACGCATTCCATGCCCCTGCCTGCTGCAACCTCATGACGGTAGGGCTGGCCTGAAAAATGGGAAAGAGCCTGTTCTGCATCAGCCGAGGTATACAAGGGCTCAATTTTTTCCAGGCCGTATCGATCCATGAAGCGTTCCACTGCGTCAGTGTCCGTGCGGCCGTTTTCCTTGAGCCTTTTTTTGATCTCCTCGCGGCTCTTTCCGGTCAAATCTGCCAATGCCTCGCGTGTCCTCTTGTAATTAAGATAAGCCGCGTCTGATTCCTGTATATGCGCGCTGTCAGGCAGCAGGTATCCGCATGCGTCAGCCGTGGCGCGGGTGCACAGAACCTGACCTGTAAAGCCCCTGCTTGTAAGAAGCGGTATCCTGCCGGAATGATCGATATGGGCGTGAGAAAGCACCACGTTTGCAATAATTCCCGGATCAAAGGGCATCACCCGGTTCTTTCTGTCCGCCTCCTTTCGCCTTCCCTGAAACATTCCGCAGTCCAGCAGGATTCTGTCGTCTGCGGTTTCAATCATATGCATCGAGCCTGTAACCTCACGTACCGCACCGTAAAAACGAATCTGCATGAAGCCTCCCTGTTCCGGCGCCCGCCGCCGGACGATTTACAGTTACCAGGCAAATGCCGTGGCAATACATTTGTCATTTACCCTTGCGCAAATAAGTGTTATAAATGAAATTCAACATAACATCAACAACATAACCTATAAGCATCCATTGTCGCTTTAGTAAAAAACGATCTGCACCGCCTCGGCGGTGTAGATGGCTTTTTGTGGTGCCATCAATATTAGCAGGAGATATAATGGGGATGGAATTCGAAGGCCCTGAAAAAAAACTGGAGCTTATACTGTCTGAGCCTGACTTTCGGCTGCGCTCCAACGAGGACGGAAGGTGGAACGCGGTGGTGCGTTCAAGCGGCGCGGAAATAGTAAGCAGCATATCCTCGCAGTCAATGGATGCCTATCTTCTTTCAGAGTCCAGCCTTTTTGTCTGGGATGACCGAGTGGTGATGATAACCTGCGGCACAACAACTCTGGTAAGGGCTGTACCAGAGCTTATCAGGACAATAGAACGCAACAGGATAGCCTTTTTCTTTTATGAGCGAAAAAACCTGATGTACCCCCAGGCCCAGCCGTCTGATTTCGAGGCCGACGTTGCCGGACTTGCAGAAATATTCGAGGGAAAAAGCTACAGACTGGGCCCTGCAAACCACGACCACGTGCATATATTCTATGCTTCCGCGCCGGATAAAAAGGATGCAGCAATCCCGGCAGAAGAAGACGACGACGAAACCCTTGAGTTGCTGATGCATGACCTGGACCCCGCGGTGCTGAATGCATTCATGCCGAAGCCCGGGGAAAAGCCCTCTGATATTGAGGCGCGCACCGGAATAGACAGGCTTTATCCGAATATGGTCAACGACAGCTTCGTGTTCGAACCATATGGGTATTCAATGAACCGGATTTCGGGCGAGCAGTATACCACAATCCATGTAACGCCCGAGGAAGACGGCTCTTATGCCAGCTTTGAAACAAACGTGGCAGAAGTAAGCTACAGCGACAGGATCAAACAG
>JAWLEU010000101.1:0-8736 GCA_041685965.1 Desulfosalsimonas sp. | reverse complement strand
GGTGCACCTGGGCGAGCGGGACTGCTCGATTCAGCGCAGGCACCAGAAGGTGGTGGAAGAGGCCCCGTCTCCGTTCGTGGACGAGGCGCTTCGCAGGCAGATGGGCGAGGCTGCGGTGAACGCGGCGAAAGCCTGCGGCTACCTGGGCGCAGGAACTGTGGAGTTCATGGTTGATGCTGACAAAAACTTTTATTTTTTGGAGATGAACACCCGGCTGCAGGTGGAGCACCCTGTAACTGAAATGATAACCGGCCAGGACCTTGTTGCCTGGCAGATCCATATTGCAGACGGGGGGGCGCTGCCGCTTTCACAGGAGGAAATCCGGATCTCGGGCCATGCAATCGAGGCCCGGCTGTATGCGGAAGATGCCCGGCGCGGGTTTCTGCCGCAGACAGGCAAAATTCTTGCCTGGCAGGTCCCGGAACGCGACGGGGTCAGGGTGGATTCGGGCATTGAGTCGGGCAGGGAGGTCAGCCCCCATTACGATCCGATTGTTGCCAAGGTGATCTGCCGCGGGGCGGACCGGGACGAGGCGCGCCGCAGGCTGGCCTCTGCCCTGTGTGATACTGTTTTGCTCGGGTTAAACAACAACAAGCTGTTTTTAGAGCGCATAATAGGACATCCTGTTTTTGCCGACGGACAGGCAACAACAGCCTTTATAGAGCAGCATTTCAGTGAAGACATAAGCATGGCAGAAGACGCCCTTTCTGCAAAAACCCTGGCCCTGGCTGCAGTGCTTACTTACCAGAGCAAGTCTCCCCCCGCTCCTGACACTGACTGGCACACCCCGGCGCCCTACAGGTACAGCTTTAAACTCGGCTGCGATGAAAAAGATTACCAGGTCGGGCTTGTAAAAAAGGGCAGCCGGTTTACGCTCACGATGCCTGATCAGGACGAGGTGATGCTTGAATGGGTGAGTGCAGAAGGCAATAGGCTTGCCTATATTGATAATGGCGTCCGGCATCGGGCTTGGTTTGCATTCCAGGATGACAGGCTGTATTTAGACGACGGCTCAGGGCATTTCATGTTTGAAAACCGCACAATGGAGATTGCTGCAGCAGCAGGTGAAAAAGCTTCGGGGGATATTCACTCGGCAATGAACGGGGTGGTGGTGGATGTCCAGGCGGCAGGCGGTGATGATGTCGGCGAAGGCCAGACCCTTGTGGTGGTGGAGTCCATGAAGATGCAGCACCAGATCGCGGCTCCCAGAAGCGGTACCGTGGAATCGGTAATGGTGTCTGCAGGCGACCAGGTCAGGCCGGGACAGCTTCTGGTCAAGCTAGCGGAGGAAGAAAAAGAAGAACAAACGCAAGGAGCGAGTGTATGAATTTGTCTACAGCAAATAACAGGCTCATTGTCGCCAACTGCAGCGGGTTTTTCGGTGACAGGTTTTCGGCTGCCAGGGAAATGGTCGAAGGAGGTCCCATCGATGTCCTCACAGGCGACTACCTGGCTGAACTGACCATGGCGATTCTTCTGAAAGACAAGTTCAAGGACCCTGACCGTGGATATGCAAAGACCTTTCTCTCGCAGATGGAAGAAATCATGGGGCAATGCCTGGACAGAAAGATCCGCGTGGTGTCCAATGCCGGCGGGCTGAACCCCGGGGCCCTGACTCGCAAACTGCGGGAAACCGCAAATCAACTGGGGCTTTATCCGAAAATTGCCTGCATTACCGGAGATGATCTCATGGGGCGGCTCGAGGAACTCCAGGGCCTTGGCGAAGACTTCATCCACATGGACAAGGGCGTCGGGTTAAAGGAGGCGGGCGCCTCGCCCATTACAGCCAACGCCTACCTGGGCGGGTGGGGTATTGCAGCCGCTCTTGAAAAGGATGCCGACATAGTTGTCTGCGGCAGGGTGGCCGACGCCGCGCTTACTGCCGGCCCTGCTGCATGGCACTTCAAATGGGAGAAAAACGACTGGGACCGGCTGGCCGGAGCATATGCAGCAGGACATATAATTGAATGCGGCGCACAGGCCACGGGAGGCAATTATTCCTTCATCCGCGAGGTTCCGTCATTTAAAAATGTCGGTTTCCCCATTGCCGAAATAGAGTCTGACGGCTCATTTGTGATCACCAAGCACCCGGACACGGGCGGCTTGGTCTCGGAAGGAACGGTGGCCGCCCAGGTGCTGTATGAAATCAGCAGCCCTGCATACCTGACCCCTGACGTGGTAGTCCGGTTTGATACACTGGAACTGGCGCGGGAAGGACCGGATCGTGTACGCGGAAGCGGAGTCCGGGGAGAGCCGCCGCCCGAGACCGCCAAGGTGTGCATCAACACCCTGGGCGGACACAGGAACTCCATGACCATAGTTCTGACAGGGCTCGACATTGAAAAAAAGGCGGAAATAGTCGAGCAAACCCTGTTTGAAAATATCGGAGGGAAGGATCAATTCGAGGTGGCTGACGTGAGCCTGATCCGCTCGGAAAAACCTGATCCTCCCACAAACGAAGAGGCATTTGCTTATCTGCGGTTTGACGTGATTGACCCGGACGCAAAAAAGGTTGCCCGCCTGTCTTCCGGGCTTGTGGAGCTGGCACTGTCAAACATTCCCGGATTTACAGCAACTGCACCTCCTTCAAAAGGGACCCAGTCGGTGGTGCACTGGCCGAGCCTGGTCCACGGCAGGCATATCAGACAGACAGTTTCCCTGCCTGAAAAAGAAATAACGGTGGAATCAGTCACAGATAGAGGGGAAAAAATTGAAATCACCCCGCCCGCTTATGACCTGCCGGACGCACCGAAGGGACCCGCCGTCCGGGCGCCGCTGGGACACGCATTTGCCGCACGTTCCGGGGACAAGGGGGGAAATGCCAACCTGGGGGTCTGGGCAAAAACACCGGAAGGATATGCTTTTTTAAATAAATTTCTGACAACGGAAAAACTAAAGCAGCTTCTTCCAGACTGCGCGCCTTACGCCATAGACCGTTATGAACTGCCCAACCTGCTGGCAGTGAACTTCGATATCCACGGCATTCTGGGCGACGGGGTTGCCGCCTCCACAAGAAGGGATCCCCAGGCAAAGACCCTGGGAGAATACCTGCGGGCCAGGGTTGTTGAAATGCCCGAGACCATCATCGAAAAATAATAAAAAACCGGGACGTAGTTGTTTTTTTTCTTTGAAAAAGTCAAAAAGCAGGGGATGATAAAATGAGCAGCGAGCTTTTATACGAGGTAAAGGGCCGGGTTGCCTGGCTTACCATCAACCGGGAAGAAAGGCGTAATTCCATCAGCCCGCATCTGGTCAAACTGTTCCGGGAGCACCTTGATGCGGCTGAAGCAGATGAAAATGTCCGGGTGGTCTGCATAACAGGCGCAGGAGCCAAGGCCTTCTGCTCAGGGGCTGACCTGGGCGGCGCCGGCGCGGGAACCGCAGAGAACCCGGAACAGGCCTACGCTGACCTGTTAAAGCGGATTGCAGGTTTTCCCAAGCCCACGGTGGCACGGGTGAACGGATACTGCCTGGCAGGAGGCACCGGATTCATGCTGGCCTGTGATATAGTGGTGGCCTCTGATAATGCAAAATTTGGAACCCCTGAGGTTAATGTGGGACTTTGGCCCATGATGATAGGAGCCCTGATTTTCAGAAACGTGCTGGAAAAAAAGGCAATGGAAATGATTCTGCTCGGACAGCGCCTGAGCGCTCAAAAGGCCCTGGAAATGGGGCTGGTCACAAGGGTTGTGGAGCCGGAAAAACTCGACAAAGAGGTAAACGGGATACTGGAGGACCTGAGCGGAAAAAGTCCTGTGGGCATGAAGATTGGCAAACAGGCTTTTTATAAGATGAGGGACATGGAATTTGAACAGGCCCTTGATTTTCTGGCGGATCAAATAAAGGCTGTTTCAGGCACCGAAGATGCAAAGGAAGGCATCACCGCGTTCATGGAAAAAAGGCAGCCGGAATTCAAAGGGAGGTAGCATCGGTATTGCTCCAGGTTTCCGGTTTATGCCTGTTAGATGACAAATGGAGGAAAAAGCCCCATGGAAACGATATGCAAGGATCTCAAAGAAGAGCACAAGGAACTCGATGGCATAGTCAGGGACCTGGATGAAGACCAGTGGGGGATGAAAACCCCGTTTTTGGACTGGCGCATCAAGGATGAAATAAGGCATCTGGCCTATTTTGACGACCGGGCTGCCCTGGCTGCAACCGATCCGGAGGCTTTTAACAGGCATCTTGGCGAGGTGTTAAACGACTTCGAGGCGTTTGAAGAAACACTCGGGAAGGTGGGCCTTGACATGGCCCCGGATGAGCTGATGCAATGGTGGAGGGAGAAACGTGAAATCATGCTCGACGCGCTTGCCCGGTGCAGCCCCAAAGACCGGCTGCCCTGGTACGGCCCGACCATGGCCGCGCTTTCCTTTGCCACTGCGCGGCTCATGGAAACCTGGGCGCACGGCCAGGATATTTTCGACACCCTGAGCATACGGCGCACGCCCACGGACCGGCTTCGCCACATAGCCTACCTGGGTGTCAGGACATTTAACTGGACATATGAAAACCGCGGCCTGAAAGTGCCGGGAAAGCCTGTGCGGGTGGAAGTCACCGGCCCGTCAGGCGATGTCTGGGCATGGGGACCGGAGGATGCTGAAAATCAGGTCCGGGGACCGGCAAAGGATTTCTGCCTGGTGGTGGTCCAGCGCAGGCACGTGGATGATACAGCCCTTGAAGTCAAAGGAGAGGTTGCCAGAGACTGGATGGAAAAAGCCCAGTGTTTTGCCGGTCCCCCGGTGGACGGACCCCGGCCGGGCCGCCGTGTTGTTAAATAAAGAGTTTCTATTCTGCACCCGAATTGCGTAATTCCCGAATTATCATTGACTTGCAGCCTCATCCGTCATAAAAAGAGATTGTGGGAAGACAGGAAATTCTTTGACATCTCAGCTTTCCTGCATTCAATTTTATTCGAAAACCGAATCCCCAGGGAAGCGTATGCAATATTCAGGACATGTCCTGGAGAAAACCTCTGCAAAAATTCTTGCCATCGCTCTTGGTATAATCTTTCTGTTCCTGATCTTTCTTTTTGCCTTTATTTTCCCTGTCGTCCAGGACGCATTGTTTGACTCGCGGAAAATGGCGTCAAAAAACCTTGTGGATTCTGTATGCAGCATGCTCGAGGACTACCGCCTGCGGGTTGAAAACAATGAACTCACGGAAGAAAACGCCAGGCGCCAGGCTCTGGAACGCATCCGTTCCATGCGTTTTGAAGACAACGGCTACATCTGGATAAACGACACAGCAGAACCCTACCCGCGAATGATACTGCACCCGGCCAGGCCTGCTCTGGAAGGAAGAGTCCTGGACGATGATTCCTACAAGACAGCCTCGGGCATGCAGCTTGGCACTGACGGCGCTGAAATTAGATTTGACTCTGAAAAGCGCCATTTTTTCAAGGTTTTTCTTGAAGTTGCGCAAAAAAACGGAAGCGGGTTTGTTGAATACCGTTGGGGCCGTCCCACCTCTGAAGGAGTCACTGAAGAACTGTATCCGAAAAAATCCTACGTGAAGCTTTTTGAGCCCTGGGGCTGGATCATTGGAACAGGCGTATATATAGATGATGTATACGCCCAGATGAACAGCCTGAAATGGACAATTATTTCCATGGCCGCGGCCATACTGGTTCTGGCCCTGGCGGGAACCTTTCTGCTAATGCGCACTATTACCAGGCCGATCAATCAGCTGGTGGATTTTGCTACCGACGTGGCGGGCGGTGACATGAATGCGCAGATCCAGGGGCGCATTACGGGAGAAATGAGTCAGCTGAAAGACGCCGTTTCACAGATGGTGGAAGAGCTGCGCAAAAGGATGCAGGAAACCGAATCCAGGGCTAAAGAGGCTGAAGCCGCCCGCGAGGCTCTCAAAAGCAGCGAGGAAAGGTTTGAGCTGGCGGTCCGCGGCACAAATGACGGTATCTGGGACTGGGACCTGGAAACAGGGGAAGTCTTTTTTTCCAGGCGATGGAAAGAGATCATAGGCTATGAGGACCATGAACTGGAAAACAGGATTGAAAATTGGCAAAACAGGATTCATCCTGATGATTATGACAGGGTAATGGCGGCTCATAAGATGTTTAATGAATCAAACGCAGAACATTTCGCCATTGAATACCGGCTGCAGCACAGAGACGGCAGCTATCGATGGATACTCGGCAGGGCTGCATGCATCCGCGATAGTCAGGGAAAACCGGTTCGGCTGGCAGGTGCGCATACAGACGTTACAGAACGTAAAAAAGCAGAGGATGCACTGCGCCAAAGCGAAGAAAAGTACAGGATACTGGTTGAAAACGCAAAGGAGGCCATTTTCGTGGCTCAGGACGGCATGATCCGCTTTGCGAATCAACCCACCTGTGAGCTGACCGGATGCAGCCTCGGGGAGTTGACCTCACGTAAGTTTACTGATTTTTTGCACCCTGAGGATTCGGAGTTTGTTCTTGACCGCCATTACAAGCGCCTGCAGGGGATTAAAACCGAATCTGAATACTGTTTTAGAATTATGCAGAGCTCAGGAGACGTAAGATGGGGAGAACTAAAGTCCGTGGAAATCGAGTGGGAGGGCAGGCCTGCCACGCTTAATTTTTTAAGCGACGTAACAGAGCAGAGAAAAGCTGAGCAGGAAAGGGAAGATCTTGAAATGCGGCTCCGCCAGTCCCAGAAAATAGAGGCCCTGGGAACTCTTACTGGAGGCGTGGCACATGATTTTAACAACATTTTAAGCATAATAATGGGGTATGCAGAACTTCTGCAGGCCGAGCTGCCGGAGGATCACGAGGCACAAAAAGGCCTGCGCGAAATCAGTGCGGCAGGCAGCCGTGCACGTGATGTTGTACGGCAGCTGCTTACTTTCAGCCGGAGGGGAGAAGAGGAAAAAAGCGCCCAGAACATAAGTTTCATAATAAAGGAGGGCATACGCATGATCCGTTCCACCACCCCTTCCTTTATTGAGATCCGCGAGCAGGTGAGCACTGATCTTCCCCTGGTGCTGGCCAATCCCACACAGATCCATCAGCTCATAATAAATCTCTGCAAGAACGCCTCTGATGCCATGGCAGAAAACGGGGGTGTTCTTACGGTGCGGCTGGACCGGCAAACCCTGGAGGAAAAAATGCCGGCTTTCGGGTCGGATCTTCCGGCAGGCGATTATGTAAAGCTCACCGTGGGTGATACAGGAGAGGGCATTGAAGCTGAGTGCCTTGAGAAAATTTTTGATCCGTATTTTACAACAAAGGAGATTGAGAAGGGTACAGGTCTTGGCCTTTCCGTGGTTCTGGGGATAGTGCAGGATATAGGCGGAGGCATAGTGGTGGACAGTGAAACGGACTGCGGCAGCAGGTTTGAGGTTTTTTTCCCTGCTTTGCGGAGATCTGCTGAAACACCCCTGCCGCAGGGAGGTGAAAATCCTGCAGGAGGTATGGAAACAATTTTGTTTATAGACGATGAGGCCACAGTTGCCAGCCTCAGTGAGCTTCGCCTTGAAAGGCTCGGATACACCGCGGTATGCGAAACCGACCCTGAAAAGGCCCTTCATCGCTTTGCACAGGATCCTGACGCATTTGACCTTGTTATCACTGACATGACAATGCCGAAAATGACCGGTGATATACTGAGCATGGAAATTTTAAAAATCAGACCTGAAATGAAGATAATTCTGTGCACCGGATACAGCGAAAAGATATCCGAGCAGGAGGCAATGAAGGCCGGAATCGCCGGCTACATGGAAAAGCCTGTCGAGGTTTACGATCTGGCCCGGGTCGTGCGCTCAGTGCTTGATGAATAAAAACCGGGTCCTTGGCGGGTGCTATATTTCGATGACTTTTCCGGCGCCGCCGGGTATTGAGGCGGACGGAAACCTGGAATTGATTTCCCGGATGTGTTCTGTGCAGTGGGTTGCACAAACTATTTCCAGCGTAGAAATTACCTGGAAATCTGAAAACCCGTGAAGTCCGCCGATCAAGGCGGAAGGAGGGCCGATTTCCGATGCTGCGGAAAGGATTGCCCCCACCCCGGGATGCGAGCAGCCGGCTATTACCACCACTTTTCCGTCCTGCAGGATGCACATTGAATGTTCAATGCCTTTCAGGGTGCCGGTGGAATAGATGTTTTCATGTATTTTTGCAGTCCTGCTGACCGGAATTGTCTTGGGTGCTGATTTTACAGTGGTTATGGTATCAGGGACAAAGACCTGCACGGGATTTAATTCCAGGATTTCGGACAGTCCGCCTGTATGATCCCAGTGATCGTGGGAGATAAATATCTCGTCTATGCACTGCGGGGATATTTCAAGCAGTTTCATGTTATCAAGAAGCAATTGCCCCTTTGAGCCTGTATCAAACAAAATTGTCCGCCCGAAGACCTCTACCAGTGCCGCAAATCCCCAGTCCGGCGCCAGGCGCGTGTCCCATGCGTAATTGTCGTATAATAAAGTGATTTTCAATTGTCACCTGCCGGTGTAATCTGTTTCTGTAGTGCAGCCTCTTGCACAGGAGGGTTACAGGTTTCTTTTTTTATGAACATATGCTTATGCCTTTATAGCACATAAATATTTAAGTATAAAACTGTTATTCGGTAAAGTTTTGTTTGGAGTCATTTTTATAGAACCATCTAAAAAACAAATCCATAAGCACCCTGGCTGACAGGCGGCGCGAAAAAGGAGTTTCCTCGCTCCAGGAGCCTCCCGGAGCCTCGATTTCCGCTCGGAAACCCTCTTTTCCGCACCGCCGTCAGGGCAACGAAA